>CALCRH010000289.1 GCA_937894515.1 uncultured Clostridia bacterium
GAATCCAAAACATTACAGGAAACATCACTTCTCTCCTTACTTTTTATAACAGTTCTTAATGTACTCCGCAAAGCTGGCATCGCCCACCTTGGTGTCGCCTACCATCTCCTCCGTCAATGTCCATTTTGAGAATTTGATGATAGCCTCCTTGCCGTTCTTTTTCTGCTTGTTTACCCAGGCCAGCACATCGAAAAGCCAGGTGGGTGCTGTCTTGATGACAGGCTCCTTGCCTGCTGCCGCAAAGAACATCTTCGCCAGCTCCTCATAGGTATAGACGCTGCCGTCGGCATGGCGTTTCCACGAGCCTGCGTGTACCTCATAAATGTTCATGGGTCTGTCAAAGTGGGATACTTTTCTGCGTTTTTCAAGCCATACTCGGTCATGCCAGAGATAGCCGGAAATGTCCCATATTCGGGAGGCCGTACCGGGGCGAAGCTCGGCGCTGAACGCAAACGGGTCTGCCTTATAAATGATGCTTCCGTCTTTTAAATAACAATCGTTAAATAATTTTTTTATAGTAGTATTGTTTAATTGATAATTCTTAAAATCTGAAACTGAACCATTTGTTCCTGCGCGTTTGCAAAGTTCGTCTAATTCTCCATACGCAAGTGGTGAGACAAATACATATCTGTTTTTAGGAGAACTATCCAGAATTAATTTAGATCTATTGAAAATATCATATCTTTCTAAATCTGCAAGAGACCATTTCGTATGAGTTCCATCACTTGCTTTACATTGAAAGTACCAGCAAATATCATTATGGTCTGTTGCAATAAATTCTAAGCTGTCTCTATTTTCCCCTAACGGTTCAACAACAACAGACTTATACTCTTCGCTAACTACTCTTAACAACAATTTGGCCAAATATTGATTTTCATATTGATTGCCATATTTGTCAGATCTCCCGCCAGGTTCCAAGCTCATATTTTTATCTCCTTGTTATCAAAGATTAACATTCACTTTATAGTAAACTTACTACATGTTGATGACTTTCTCTCTTTATATTTCTTTAATGCCTAAACTCTTTAAATACTGATACGTGCCGTCATAATACTCCGGTAACCGCGTGCTATCTTCCCAGAACCCGCTGGGGTTCTTGTTTGAGTTTCCGGTAGGCACGCAGATTACCATTCCGGATCTTGCGCGAGTGAGCAAAACGCGATAAGCGTTTAGCATATACTTTTGCAATTCCTGCTTACTCTCAGTATTTGCAAACTGTTCGACCCACTTGGTTTGCCCATTGAAACGATAGAAATGCCATTCATCGTTTTCGTATCGCATATCGGCATCCCACAACAGGCAAGTGTAGTCAAGTTCAAGACCCTGTACCTGAATCTCTGTTGCGGCATCTTCAAGATAATTCGATGATCTGGTGTCGACCTTATCTTCAAGAAACCAATGGACTGCATTTTCATCGCCTGACGGGAGAATATGTATTCCAAGCGGCTTGAATCTTGCCGATTCTTTTGTAACTAAAACTCCGGTTCGCTCTGTGCCACGCACCTTATTATGCAGCCATGCTTTTGCTTTTTGCATATCTCTTGTCAGCACAATCGGATAACGGTCTTTTATATCTTCATAAAGAGCAGATGCGCTATCATCAAAGGTCAATAACGCATGGACAAATGCGGAAAGCTTTTCGGCTCTGAACGAACGCAGAGAAACACCCAAATGCAAACTTTCTGAATATGTAACATTCCGATTGTTTTGGAGTAATTCGTTCACTTTGCCTTCGGCATACTCAGCATCGGTGAGCTTCGGAGAAATATATACCTTCCAATCGGGGAATTTTTCGTTTAGAGCATTGATCCACTCGGAAATTCCTGCTTCACCGGTGTTGATTTCTTGACCACCACCGACAAGACAAATGATGGTTGCCCAGTCTTTGCGTTGATCGAGCGACCAAATCAAAAAACCAGCTTCAGACATTGGGAAGTTCGGAACTTTCAGTTTGTTTCCGTATGTTCCGCCTCGTTTCAGATAGTCGGCAAGACGCTTGTGCGTCCAAGAACGCTGTGCTTCATCAAAAATTGCCACATGTTCAACTTCGCCAAAGCCAGCTTTCTCGTTTTCGACGGCTTTCAGAGGATCAATTTCAAGAACTCCGTTTTCAACGGGGTTCTTAATTTTTGCCAGCATATTATCACGATAGCGGTGAATCATCTGGATTGACTTGCTGACTTCACGGCGAGAATCGGTGATTTTCTTCTTCTCGTTTCTATCGCGGCATCTTTGCAAATTGTCTTGTGCCAACGCTTCGGTCAGAACGGCGACCAGCGGGCCGTTACCGGATAAATAAACTGCACCTTCGTCTTCTACGGGCTTGTCCCCGCCTTGATAAGTTTGCTTTATTGCGACATCAAGTCCGACCAAAGTTTTTCCAGCGCCAGGAACACCGGTCACAAAGCAAATGCTTTTTTCTTGATTGATTTTGCTTTTCTCAATCACTTCGAGAATATAAGCAATAGTTTGGTCGGTAGATACCTTGTCAGCCTCGTGGCGAGTAATGTTTTCGACAGAGTGGTTTTCGTAAAGTGATCTTGCTGCTTCAATAATCGTCGGAGTCGGAGCATACGGGCTGATAATCCAGTCGGAATTAACCGGAGTTTCATCAGGAAACTTCGCCAAAACATTTGCGATTATGTTTGCTATGCCAGCCTTGCCTGAAACCAACGGGTTCACCACATTGTCATCATATACTGACATGTGAATTTCACTGGATGCCAAGCGATAATTTGTCGCGATCAAAATCGGCACAATGATTCTGTCTTGGCTGAACTTATGAAAGTTTTTCAAATCAAGTGCATAGTCAAGGACTTGGTCGATATCCGCTTCCAAAATCTTTGACTCGCCAACCTTAAATTCAAGGCAAAACACGATGCCTCTCAACAGCAAAACGGCATCAATTCTTTTTCCAAGACGCGGAATATCATACTCGAAAATGATTTGCCCGACTTCGCTTGAATAATCGGAAAGCACATTCTTGAGTATGGTGATTTCATCTTTCCACGCTTCGCGAGTAGTAGTCAGAGCATCACCATGATACTTGTCGCATAGTACTCCAAAGATTGAATTGTCATCTTTCAAAATGAAGTCTTTAATACTGCTGTTGTATAAGCAGCGGGTACTATTTGTCATAGTGAAAGCTCCTTTCGGATTGAATTATCTTTTATAGTATTCATCCAGTTTCGTATCACATATTATTTCAATTTCTGCTTTGTCTTCATCGGATAAGTGCTTCCATACTGACTCATCCATTTGCACAATGCCAAGCGTCTTTGTGTGCCGCAGCATTTGCATGTCCTCAAATCGCTTAAAGGGATTGGAAAGGATATTTCTCTCCGCTTCTTTATCTGTGTATCCGCCTTTGGCAAAGATACTGTTTGCCTTTTCTACCTTTAATCCAGCCAAACGCCGTCCCTCATAATAAGTGCGGAAATAGTTTACGATATCTTCAAGCTTAATGCGTCCCTTATCATCGGCGTATTGCATAACCGCTTTAATCAACACCGGCTTGTAGGAATAGCTCATATCCATCGTTCGGATCATATCCATGAACATATCTTTTCGGTTGTTATCATCAATCAATGTCCAACCATACTGTTCTGCATATTTCTGCAAGGTTTCTTCTTTGAAGTACTTAAATGTGCGATGCTCGCTCATAGGTACAACAAGGTCAGGAATGAGTTTCCCGTCACGCACATACTTCTCAATGGTTTCCGTTTGTACATCCACACGACGGACAAACTCCATTTGAGAAATCATGCCTTCTGCTTCTTCCTGCCAGTTGAAAATATCCACTATTTCATAGTCAGTAGCATCTACCGGCCAATCAATTAACGCCTCCGGCTTTTCACCTTTTGCATACAGTTCTGCTTCAGCAGACTTTTGGACATTTGGAGCAACCGCCAACTGCCCCGGTTTGTAGTCTTTCAACTTGAAGAGGCGGTGAAGTGACTGTGGCATATTGTACTGACTTGCATTGTCCACAAAGTCAAATACCATAAGGCTTTCCTTGCCATCAAATAATCGCATACCTCTTCCAAGCTGCTGTGTATAGAGGACTTTTGACATGGTAGGTCGTGCCATAAACAGCACTTCGATTTCAGGGCAATCCCAGCCCTCATTGAGCAGGTCACAGGCACAGAGTACTTGAATTTCACGATTTACGAACTTGTCTTGAAATTCCTTTCGTTCTGACTGCTTCATCCCGCCGGACACAGAAACCGCTTTTATTCCGTTTTCACGGAATATTTCGGCAATCTGCTCCGCGTGCTTGACAGAGGCGCAAAATACAACCGTACGCTTGTCCCGAACATATTGCAACCAAGTGTCTACAATTAACTTGTTTCGCTCAGGAACATAGATTTTGTTTTCCAAATCACGGATATTGTATTGAACGCTATTGAAACGTACTTTTGTTAAATCTATATTTGTGTGAATACGAATGCAACGGATCGGCACCAATTCGCCAATTTCAACAGCAGTCTGGATATCAAGCTTATGTGCTGTGTTTTTGAAGATATCCAAAATCACTTGATTGTCATCGGTGCGTTCGGGAGTTGCCGTCAAACCAAGCGTAAACGACGGCTTGAAATATGCCAAAATTTTCTGATATGTATCAGACGAAGCGTGATGCGCTTCATCAATGATAAGATAATCAAACTCGTTATCTTTGAAAGAATCAAGATGCAATGCCACGCTTTGAACACTACCGCAAACAACATGTGCGTTTTGTTCCTTAACAGATTCCATATACCGTCCCACCGTAGCATTTGACCAAAGCGCTTTGAAGGTGTCTGCTGCTTGATTAACAAGCTCCTGCGTATGTGCCAAAAACAACACACGACCACCGCATCGCATGGCATCCATAACAGCGGTTACCGTTTTGCCGGTCCCGGTTGCGTGGTATAGCAATGCAATTGACTCTTTGTTTGCCCGCATATCTTCAAGGGCTTGCAATGCTTCTTTCTGATGTTCTTTTAACTCCAGATTAGCACCATTGAAGGATTTTCCACGCTGAGTAGGCAAATAATCCTCTATTTCCCTGAATTGCGGATGGCTTCCAAGAAAAACCCGCAGTTCATCTTTTACTGCTTCTGGTTGAATCTGCATCTGACGAACCGCCCAACGATACACATCCCAACCGAGATAGACCATACTGTTCTGCTTCAAAAGGTCGTCATAGAATTTATTTGACGCTACAATGCTTTTGTTGTGAGAAGTTTCGTCATCGATTTCAATAGCAATGCGGCGAGCACCATTTTCCAGTACAAAGTCAGCATAACGGCTATTCTGATATATGTCGTAAAAGTGGTACTGCGAATAAAGATACCCTGCCTTTTCAGCGCCAAAGGTATCTGCAAAAAGATCTATAAACAAATCTTCCGCTACACTTCCCGATGCAGAACGATATTGAACCATGAGTTCACCTACTTTTCTATAACTTCTTTCAGCAATATTTTCTTTTCAAAGCCGCCACGTTTGGATGCTTTTTCGGCACGGACTTTCTCCAAATCCTCAAGCGAATAGCCGCGTGCTTTTGCCGCAGCATAAATCACTTCAATCAGATCGGCAAGTTCTTCTATGTTTTGATCTTTGTGATATTCTGCGAGTTCTTCATCCAGTTTTGCGTCAAGCATCTTGAGATGCTCATCGTCAGACAAAACTTCGGTACTGCAACTCTTTCCCGATGCTTCAATGATTTCGGAAATTTTATCCCGGACAAGTTTATGGTATTGTATCTTCATAATTTTTACCTATTTATCCAAATATAGATTTCTTGAATGCCATTCCAAAGAACTCTTTTGCTTCGTCCAGATTCATCACAACCCATTCGCGGGATTTACGGGCTTCCAATGTTTCCGGCAATTCCTTGATTAACCGATCCGCTTCATATGTTGCCCCTGCATCGTAGCGAAGCTCGTTATTTCTCTTGTCGATCTTAAATGATTTGGGACTGTTTTTCCACGCGGAGCGAACGGTTTTCATTGCATACTGTCCGGTTACTTTCTCGCTAAAATAATCTTCAAGAGAAAGACACCTTATGTATTCCGGGACTTCTGCGTATTCGCTGATAATTGAGACGATAATTTCCGACGAATATTTCAATATATCCGGGGCACTTTCGGTTTCATCTGATTTCATGGATTCTATCAAATCCGGGATGATTTCAAGCATTCTTCGCAAATATTCACGATAAAAAGCTGTACCGATTTCCTTTTGAACAGTTCTGACAACATTGCTCTTCATTACTTCGGTATTTGTAAGTCCAGCTTCGACACGACAAATCACCGTTCTTCTGATGACTTCCGGCGATACTGCTTTTACATCTTCGTTTGCACTGATTACAACTGCCGAATAATTCACCATATGATCTGCAATACCAAAATCATCGGTTTTTATTGTTTCAATAGCGTGCTGATTGAATCTGGTATTGATCATATCATCAACGATGATCGGTGCGCCTTGAACGGTACGTTTGAGCCCTTCAATGCTGGAACGGGTAAATTCTGCTGCGGCAATCTTCGGCTTTTGTCCGATCATCATTTTGAGGAGAGTTTCCAGAAAACTTGTCTTTCCGGCTTTGCTCTGACCGTAAACCAATCCAAACACAGGATACGGCAATCTATTTTGATCAAACCGTGCTGCCATATCGCGCATAACAGCCATAAAAGGAGAACAGAAGAACCAGTTTGCAAATTCAAAATACCGATACTGCATACTGATGTAATCGCCATGAAAACGACTATATCCATCCATATATTTCAAAAACAAATGAACATCGTTTTTAATATCTTCTTTCGTAGGGGATAGGTCTAACACATCACCGTTCAATGTTACTGACGATTTAGCAACATCGACAACAAGTTGTGGATATTCGTTTCGAAGTTCTTTTGTTTTAATAATCTCATCTTTGATGTGCTTTTTGATTTTAATGATGGTATCCGGAATAATTGTTAATCTGCCGGTCTTTTTCTCAGGCTTCGGTAACATGGGTTCGAGTTTAGTTGCGAGATTTCGGACATCAAGCGTAAATTCGACTTCTTCGCTGTTGTCTTTTATCGGCTCAACGACTAATGACTTATTCGTTTTAATAGTTTGAGAAATAGGCAATTCGTCGATATTTTCATCTAAATCAGATATAACAAGTGCCTTATGACTGATTTCGTCAACACTGTTTTCTTTCAATGAATTGAAAACATCCAAATACCAATCGTAAGCCGCATCGCCATCAATATAGCAAATGTTTTCACGCTGGCGGCCGCCAAAAGCGTTATACGACATATTTGCCGAACCCGTAATAACTCTTTTTCGTCCGTCTTCGGATGAAAGCAAATAAATCTTTTCATGAGATAATTGAGTTCGTGCAACATAAAAATGCACATCACCGGCATCAATTCTGCTCAAAATCTTTTCAGCGGTTTTAGAGGATGTTTTTATGCGTTCAATAAGCTTATTCTGAAAAGCTACAATTTCCTGAAGGTTATATGACATTACGCCTTCGCAGCCAAAGATGATTTCTCCGCTCTTAAACATTTCAAGCAGCTTTCCGATAAAGCCGATTCCGGATGAAAATGTAATGGCTTTGATATCAGAAAAGCCATTGAATAATTCGGTCCATTCAACTGATTCGGCTCCGATATAATCCATTTTAACGACATCGATCTTTTTTGATACGCCAGTAAACAGTGTTAATTCTTCTTCAGAATCCTCAAATAGTGTCTGTTGAAAATCGTTTGTTTTCATAATTCACTCCTTATACTTTTTGAACAACTAAAGTCATTCAAAGTAATAATAGTATTATTAGTGTCCCATAAAACGGACTTACTTGTCATCGAGGATAAATTCCATAATATCATCCGGTTTGCAGTCGAGTGCAACACAGATAGCACCGATTACATCGGTGGTGATATCTTTATTGTTGGCGAGCTTATACATCTGATAATGGGTGATGCCGGCAGCGGATTCCAGGTCTTTTTTCTTCATATTACGATCCAAAAGGATATGCCACAATTTTTTGTAACTAACAGCCATTTCCATTCTCCTTTGTGAACTTCTAATACAGGATTTAATAGTGCTTATATAGTATAACATGGTTTGACCGAAAAAACAATAAAATGATAAAAAATTCAAACTTTCTGCAAAATTTTTACTGTTCAAAATGTAAATTCAGCGAAAGCAATTTATTATTGTTTTCTTTTTGCTCTCGGCGTAGGCGTAGGCAATGGCGGTGCCGCTTTTGGGTTGGTAGTCAAATAGGTCACGGCGGCTGATTTTTCGGCGGCTCGGCTGATAGTTTTCGTCATAATAAAAGATGCAGACATCGCTTTCCCGAATCATCGCCTGATTGCGTTCCACATAACTCGCTCTGCCGGCGTTACCAACACCTTTCGGGCAGATGCTTTCTTCGTACCCTTTAATTAAAAACTGCATTGTATAATCGTCGGTATCCTCGTAGGCCTTGCGGAAATTTATCCGCTTGATTTCGGGGTATTTTTCTTTTAATTCCGTTACCAATTCGTAACATAAACTGTCAAATGCCGAATGGTCTCCGAAAATGAAATTAGTTGTGCCATTGTTAATTAGTTCTTGTAAAACGCTCTGCAACCGTTCCCGCAGTTCCGGCGTGTCATTGATTTTTCTATGTCCGATAAAGCATGCTGAATGTTCCATATTCTATTCTCCTTTGTGGGATATATCGCGATTATATCACAGTTTCTTCAAATTTGCGATATGTCCCACACGATTTATCGCATATTTTTATACAATTAGGTTACGATAAATCGCAGACGGAGGATTAAATTGTGAATACAAAAGACGCAGTAGCCAACAGAATAATTGAGCTTTGTCAAAGCAAAAATATTGCAATCAATGCGTTAGCAAATATATCGGGTGTTGCACCGTCCACCATTTACAGTATGCTTAACACAAAAAGCAAAAATCCCGGCGTAGTTTCCATAAAGAAAATCTGCGACGGGTTAGAAATTACAGTCAGAGAGTTTTTCGACAGTGATTTGTTTGACGATAGAGAGCAAGAGATAAAATGAGCAATGCCGTCCGAAATCAATCGGGCGGCACTATTTTTACAAGTTGGTACTAAAAAGTCAAAACAAACGCTTGACATTTTAGTACCGATATGGTATTATGTAAAAAACAAAAGGAGGAAGAAATATGGAATACGAAAAAATAATCCTTGAAATGCTCGACAGAATAAAGGTTTTGGAAGAGGAGATTGCGGTAATGAAAGGCGAAAGCGAAGCACCGAAAGACACTTTTTCTGATAATAAAATTACTGTCAGCAAAAAATACAGGCGGCTCACCGATATGCTTATCAATTCAAATTCAAAATCGGTTACGCTCACCTTTAATGAAATTGAGAAAATAATCGGTTTTACACTGCCCGAGTCATCTCGCAAACACCGTGCTTTCTGGGCAAACACCACCACGCATTCCATTGCTCACGGCTGGATGGCGGCAGGATATAAAGTCCTTGATGTTAATATGACCGCCGAAACGGTTGTATTTGAAAGGTAACGATAAACGAGAATACATAAAAAGGAGAACAGCGCAATGGCAACATATAAAGAAATACAAGAATATGTAAAAAGCGAATATGGTTATTCGGTAAAAACCTGTTGGATTGCCCATATGAAAGAAACATGCGGTTTGCCGAGGAGAAACGCCTATAACAGATATGACCCGACAAAAAGAGTTTATCCCTGCCCTAAAGATAAAGAAGATGCTATTAAAAGCGCTTTTATTCACTTTAATATGATATAAATATTTTTGCACAATTTATTAAATGTGAACTAAGGAGATATTATGTTTTTTCTTTTACGAATTTTAATTTACGAAACATTAAAGTTTATAAACAGTTGTTTTAAATAAGCAATGCCGTCCAAAAGGGCGGCATTTTGCTACATATAATCAAAAGCCATTCTTACCCGAAAAGAGTAGGAATGGCTTTTGTTTTACTAACGGTATTCGCTGAAAACGATTTTATAAGTATCTCCCGGAGTAATGTCATAAACGGAAACCGAGTCGTCCTTGAACTTATCTCCCTTGCCGACTCCGTTAATAAACAGATTGCCGGAGTGAACTACATATCCCTTGCTATCGTATATTTTATAAGCGACCATATCATATCCGGTTTTTGAACTGCCGTAGGTCTTTGTGCCGGAAACCGTAATTTTCAGTGTAGTGGTGAGAAGCTTATCACAAGTATAGGAAACATCCTCAATGCGGATTTTTGATTCCACGCTTCCATCATAACCCTTAACGCTGATTGTGACCGGCAGGTTTTCGGCAACAAGCGTAAGGTCTGAAACCGGCAGGCAGTAAAGGGCGGCACAGTTCACTTCATCAAACTGAACAACATTTTCTTTATAAACCGTCAGATAAACCGTTCCGTTCGAGGATTTGCCGGTGGCAATATCTTTTTCGGGGATTCTGATTTCGGCAAGATACTGCTTTCCGGCGGCTTTGCTCTCATAGTTCCCAAAATCTTTTCTCGTAACCGATTTAGTTGCCTTATAAACCTCTTCGCCCGATTCGTTGACGATTCGGATATCTACATCAACATCTGCAGATATGTACTGTTCGTTGCCGTTTAGTAAGCCGAAAAACAAACTGAAATCGTTAGTTCCTTGATTATATTGAAACGACCAACCTTTTAATGTTTCAATACTTCCACCCGGAAGCAGGGAACAACCAGTGAGAGAGCATATCAAGACAAATATCAGAGGAATAAAAAGTTTTTTCATTGTTTTTCCTCCGCCTTGTCGCCACTTGCCATTTTGAGCATTTGCTTTTTGATTGTCTCAATTTCCTTAGGATCGCGTATGCAATAATTATGATTGCATTGTTCTGAAAGAAAGCAAGTTTCGCAGATAATATCTTGGATATCCTGAAGCATTAAATCTTTATCGCTCGGCAATTCATACGGTTCTATTTTGTTAACGCCTTGCGGATTGCGAAGTCCGTAATCAATGCTTTTGCCGTTGCCCGTTTTCATATAACGGTACACTTCGGCAATAAACGAAACGGAGTCACCTTCTTTGCAGTTTTCAAAACCGTTTATATCCATCCACACATGGTCTTCTTTGTCATCACGACAAACACCATCTGAATACATATATTCAATCCATACTCTTTTGAAACAAACCTTATTATTGCTTATCTTTTCGATACAGCCTTTATAACCGAGCGGAATATTGTATACGCCATTCAAAAAACCTGTTCGTTGTTTTCCGGCTGACAAAAATTGTACTTCAATATAATCGTCATAAGATAGGTTTTCAGCACCGACAACCTCTTTCATACCGGTTGGGCGAAAATCAATCATCCCATATTCGGTGTTGACGATTTCATCATCACCATAACAACTGATAATAATGGATTGAATTTGCTCATCATCAGAAAACCTTTTGCACAATGATGCAGATGCTTTAGTCTTTCGCTTTGTTCCTTCTTGATGACATTTTTCTCGCTTTTTGCTTTCAAGCTCTTTTTGCTTTCCAATAAATGCTTGTTCGTGAGAATTAAGAAGCGGAGAAATACAATTCAGGTCATCGTATTTGCCTGAAACCAAGTTTTTTCTAAAACGACAAAGAACCGCCTTCAACATTTCGGGCGGCAAATATTTGGCTTCTTGAATTGAGCAGCTGTGATAACAGCCAGTAGTAATATTCCCGTGCCCGTTTCCAAATAAAATAGCCGTATTCCATGGACAAAGGTAGTGATTCTTTTGAACCAATCTACCATGTTTTAATCCTTCGTTAAATTCCGGAAAAATATCGGGATTACCGCACCCCTCATAATCTTCCGTCCAAAACCCGGAAGGACCTTTGTCGGCATGCTTGATCATTTCATCAATCAAACCGACAGTTTCGCTTTTGAACTCTTTGTTTGCACTCATGTCTTTCAACCTCCGTTAATAAGTGTTGCCGATGGCAACCTAACATGCTAACAGCGGCATAAAAGAACCGGATTTCATTTGGCACGAACCATAAACAATATTACACGATTATATTACCACAAGACAGTTGTTTTTTCAAGATGTCTTCGAGAAATAATATTTATTATCAAAAAACATCTTTTAATATATAATTTTAATTCACGGTTTAACTTTTCTTTTCCGCAGTAAAAACAAATATGCAGCGAGGGAAACGATACTGTCAAATGCCATACCTATTCCGAACAGCAGGGCAATTCCGATAAGTGTCGGATGCCAGATTTTTGTTAGATACAAAACGAATGCCGTTCCGTAATAAACCGCATTGGTAACAACCGATTCAAAGAGCATATAATTTGTTTTGCCGAGTCCGTAAAAGGTTGCGTCAAATATATTTTGATAGGCATAGAGAACATAAAATCCTATTAAAATCAGCACGAGCGAAAACAGTTTTTCGGTATCACTAAATCCTAAAACGGTTTTCATAAACGGACACCACAGCGGAATAGTTACAAACCACAAGGCACAAATCACTGTTGTGATTGCGAAATATCCTCTTGTGTTTTGCTTTACGGCATCTGCGTTTTTGGCGGTTTCCTGCTTGATAAGTTCGGCAAGTTGTGTTACGGGGAGCAAAAGCCAACCCCAAATAAAATTGTTGGCAACCCAATAGGTGCCCTGCTCGCCGACCACATTCACCATTCGGCAAATCATCAGCATATAGGCGATGTTCCGCACAAACGATTCAAGCCCTGAAATACCGCCGATTTTAAGAAAATCTTTCATCCAAGCAAAAATGCATTTTGATTTCTCAAATACCTTGATGCCCTCTTTGGAAAGCAACCAAATTCCCACAATGCACAGGCAGAAATTGACGGCAATGTTCGTAATGCCTATTCCGTTTACGCCTAAATTAAGCGACACGGGGAGTGTTGACACAAGAAAAGTATCGGACAATACACAAAGCACAAGCTGCGAAACGGTGAGCGAATAAACATATTTGCTTTTGCCAAGTGATATGAGAGCCACCGAAACGAACTGATAAAGCACAATAAAGATGTTGGCGACACTTTCAATTCTTATGTAGGTGATTGACGGTTTTAAGATTTCAAAGTCCACCGCCATTAGTTTCAAAAGCGGCTCGGTAAAGGCAATAACAAGAAGCGACAGCACCGTATATACCGCAAAAGTGAGCATTAGTCCCGTTTTTACTCGATTTGAAAACTCTTTTTTATCGGTAATTACTTTTCCGAGAAAGAAATATAGTGGCAGTATGATTGCCTCATTTACAATCTCGTAGATAAGATTTACCCACGATAATTGCCCTGCGATAGAGTAGGAATATTCGCCCGGCAACTGACCTAAAAAGAATACTCTGACCGTAGTATAAACCGTAGGACACAGTCCCAAAATTAAAAGGGATAAAAATAATTTCAGATTGATATTTTTAATTGATTTGAGTGTTTTGGTTAACATATATTTTCTATCGCTTTTTCTATTATATAATCGGAAAGTAGCGGGTAATTTTTCTTTGAAATATTTATACCCCACTCCGGCACACTTTTTTGTCCTTCTTTTTCATAATTACGGTCAACAAAAACGGCATTAGGATTTTCCCAAACAGTAGATGGAATAACAAAAACATCCGGCAACTTTCCGTCATCAAAATATAAATAGCATATCAATCTGTTTTTTGATAATATCGGCATTTTGGATTTTTTAATCAATGTATAACTATAATTTCTAACCGACTTTACTTGTATTTCAAAAAAATTATTGCTATTTGGTGCTTTCGCAACAAAATCAACTCCGTGGTCATCAACCTCTGATGTATATACCTCAAATCCATATGAAGTGAATTCCATTTTTGCATAATACTCTGCGTATTTGCCTAATTGCAAACCGCTTAATTTTGACCAATTCAAATTCGGCATCGTATCACTCCTAAAATATCTTTTATCTATAATGTTTACTTATCTGCTAAAACTTTCAAATACTCATCCAGGCGTTTATCCACATATTCGGAAATAAGTTCGGTCATTTTATCGGGGTTGCCGTCACGGTAAAAGGCATCGAAGGCATCATAATAGCGTTTGCGGTCGGTAAATTTTACATTGATAGGCGGATAGCCGTTACCCAACAAATCCAAATTCATCAGCAGTCGTCCCGTTCTGCCGTTGCCGTCAATAAAGGGGTGGATGCCCTCAAATTCCAAGTGGAAACGAGCGATTCGTTCAATCGGGTTCATCGTGGTTTTGCGTTCTTCATTTACTAAGAGCAGTTCGGTGATTTTCGGCTCAATGAGATACGGCTGCACGGGCTGGGTGTATGCTCCCATAATTTTAACGGGAATACGGCGAAAGACACCCTTATCCTCCGGCTGATTCATAAGAACCAAAGAGTGAATGTTTTTAATAATGCTATCGGTCAGAGCAGTGTTCCTACTCGCAATATCCTCCACATATAAAAAGGCGTCCTTATGTCCCACCGCCTCCAAGTGGTCTTTAAGCGGCTTTTGGTCAATGGTCATACCCTCCAAGACCATAGCGGTTTCTTTGAGTGTCAGGGTATTGCCCTCAATGGCATTGGAATTATAGGTGAAGTCCACCATAAATTCTTCTCGAAGCCGTGCCACCTCGCCCGGTGTCAATGGGCGAAGACTCTGCAATTTTTTCTTTTTCTCCTCAATAATCGCAAGCAGTCCTGCACGGGCAATTCTGCCGTCAATCGGTTTTTCGGCATTTTCGGGAATCATATAAAGCTTTCCTTTTTTAATAACACCGGGGATTTTATCCTCTGCACACAAAATACGCACCCGTCGTGCCGAGATCCCCCATTTTTCTGCCGCAGCAGATACTTTAATATATTCCATTTTGACACCTCGCTTTATCTTTCATTAACATTATACATTGTTTTGGGAATAATATCAATACTGTTTTTCAATAATATTAAATATTTTATTCCCGAAATGCGATTTTAAGGAACATATTTCAAAAAATATTCGCCGCCACATAAGTGACGGCGAAATACTTAAAAGACATTTATTTACTAAACCTTGTCATTTTTATACATTTTGGCTTATTTCTCTTTTTTGAATATCCATCCTCTTCTTTTTCAAGCTCGATAAACCCACATCTTTTGTATAATATAATGGCATATTTATTTTTCTTTAAAACATGTAAACTAATATTTTTGTTTTGATTTTCTCTGATAATTTGCATAAGCAGCTGTTCGCCGATATGTTTACATCTGAATTTTTTATCCACGCAAACACAAGAAATATATATTTCTTTATCGTCTATGTAGTCGTTAAGTTTGTTAAAATATTTTTTTGCAACATCATTATAATTTTTTGAAAGGCAATCGTTTTCAAAATTGTAATCTGCTTTTTGTGTCAACACAACTGAAATACCAACTACAGTATCTTCTGATTTGACAATATATATGTTATCTTTACCGTATGGATTATTATTTCTCTTTATAAGCTCTGCAATTTGTATTTTTGCCTTTCTCATGTTTCCAAATGCCGCAGGATAAATGTACGGGTCTGTTTTGTAAATTAATTCTGCAATTTTATCAAAATCAGCGGAGTTATTAGCTTTTCCGATTGTAATGTCATTTCTTCCGATATATTTTTCATATTCTTCCCACAAATCAATCGAATACTTTTCATTAATTATAGGAAGATTGTTATCTTTTCTGTATCTCTTCCATTTGTCGTATAGTTTAAAACAGCCCTTATAATAATCGGGGAATTTTTTTAGTTGGTCATTTTGTAAAGCGGGGGTATTCATAGCCAAAAAGAATCTGTATGCCATCAAATCGTCTATGTGATTTAATTTTAAAATGTTTCTGAAAACCAATGGTGCCAAACCCTCAAGATATACCAAATAGTTAATAAAAATTTGTCGGTTTTCATCAGTTATAAAAGTTTCAGACGGCGTTTCGTTGTTTTCAATTCTTAACATTTCTTGTTCAAGTGTTTGCTCAACAAACGCCATATTTGAATCTTGAATAAAAGCTTGGTTGTATTTAAGAATAAAGCCCGCTTCTTCGATATCTTTTTTGCTTTCTTGAACTGATTCACCTGACTTTAATTGATAAACAAGTAAACCTGCCGACAAAGCAGCAACTACACCTTCAATAATGCCTGCAATAAGCAACGATTGTCCTTCTGAAAAATGCACAATTGTTATATCAAACATCAACAAAGCTCTTGTTATTACGGAAATTATAACGGAAACAGCAAATATACACAAAGCTAAAAAAGAACATTTGATAATGCTTTGAAACTTTTTCTTTTTCATATTTTACCCACCATAACTCTGTTTTTTATATTATTATACACTACTAATTCTCGTTGTACAATATTAAAAGGACTTTTGTCTTCGTTTTTAAGTGAGTGCTTTATTAAATTATTGTTTAACAAGTATGGGTTTATTGTTGTATGTAATTAGTATATACCTCTTCTTTGTGCCAAATCAATAAACGAAAGCATAAATTGTTCGGCGTTTGTCAGTGTCATCAGAGCGGGGTCGTCTTGTTGGATATTTATGGTAAATGGATTTTGCATTGCTTATGGGTGTGTTTTAAACTTTTAAATATCACAAATCTCTCCGGTAAAATGCTGCAAATTTCTTTGATAAAGTGTGAACTATATCCGTAATGTTTATTTAGAATTAGAGAATGATAACAATAAATGCAGTTGATGAAAAAGTAATAAATATTAAAATTATGGGCGTAATACAATATAATAGTTAACATAACAGTTTTAGAATATCAGCTATACGCAATTCGACATATTTTGCAGATTTTTTGCAAAATAAATTGCTATTATATTGACAAATCACTGAATGTCGGCTATAATACTTATTAAATTGAAAAATAATTGCAAAACGGAGGCACTTGTATGCTTTTGGAATTTAAGACGATAAACTTTAAATCATTTCTTAATGAAGCAGTTTTCTCTATGACACCTGCTCCTAAGCAAAAAGGACTTGATTATAGTATCTTGTGTGAATCGTTTACAGGAGGATCAGCAAATGCCCTTTGCTCTTCTGTTGTATATGGGCCTAATGCTTCTGGAAAAACCAATATTATTGAAGCGATGGATGTTTTACGTGCAATAATCTTACGAGGAAACATAAAGAACTCCGATGATACAAATCAGCCTAATGCATCCGCCTTTAATCTTGAATTAATCCCAAATAGTTCTATATCAACTTCAAAGCCGGTAGAATTCTATATTGATTTTGTTGAAAATAAAATTCATTTTCAATATAAAATTGTTTTGCAATTAGGTAATTTTCTAAACAAAGAAAACGCTCGTGAAATTATTGAAGAAGAATTTATAGTAAATGGAAATAAAATTTTTAAGAGAGATAATTCATTAAGCGTTTTTGTTGAGAACATTCCTGAGAATTTTGTTAATCTATACAATTCCGGTGAGCTAAATACAATTGAAAGTATTGCAAATAGCAGCTTGCAATCAGACGAATTATTCTTATGCAACGGGTTCAAGTTAGTTTGTTCACAATCTCTCTATAAAATCATTTTAAATTGGTTTGAAAACAAATTCATGGTAATATGCAAAGCTGATTCGTTGCAACTGATAAATCGCTTTTCTGATCCACAAAAAAAGACTATTCATATTAATGTCGCAACCCAAAAAGCAGCAAATCTTTTTGGTGTAGAATCAAATCTTATTGGATATATCCAAAAAGAGGACAGTAGTGATCCAAAATTGGTTTCTATTCTAAAAAACACCAATGGCAATCCCCATATAGCTATACCTGCAGATATATATGAGTCTTATGGCACTATACGTTTCATCAATATTTTTCCTTTAATTGTCAGAGCAATAATGACAGGATCTACTTTAATTGTTGATGAATTTGATGCATCAATTCATCCAATGGCACTTATGAATATCATAAACATTTTTCATAACGATGATATTAATAAACATCATGCACAACTAATATTTAATACACATAATCCCATTTTTTTAAATTCTAATATATTACGAAGAGATGAGATTAAATTTGTCGAACGTGATACTAATCAGCAAAGTTCAATTTATACATTAGCTGATTTCGGAACAAGCGGAAGTGCTGGAGTAAGAAAAAATGAAGATTATTTGAAAAATTATTTTATCAGCAAGTATGGTGCAATTAAAGATATTGACTTTACTCCTGTTTTTGAAGAAATATTAAGAAAAAACGAGGAGAATAAATAATGGCATTGAAAAAGACAAACAAAAAATACTTTTTCTCGGTCGAAGGTGAAACCGAAAAGTGGTATTTGGAATGGCTTGCCACACAGATAAATTCTATTGATACCGCATCACATACTGTTTCTTTTAAAATTAAAATTGAGAAAAATCCAAAAAAGATGGTTAAATCGCTAACCATTTCTGGAAAAACAAACATTTGGCATTTTTCTGATTACGAAAGCGAAGAGGCAGTCCATGTCCAGCAATTCACCGAAACTATGGACAATCTAAAGGCGGCACAAGAATTAGGAAAACAGGTGACGTATTACTTTGGATACAGTAATTTCGCATTTGATTTGTGGATCGTTTTACATAAATCGGAATGTAATCAATCATTAATACATCGAAACAAATATCTTTCGTATATTAATTCATCATACAATGAAAATTTTAGCAGTATGGATGACTATAAATCTGAGGACAATTTCAAACGATGTTTGCAAAAACTAGATATAGATTCGGTAAAAAAAGCAATATGCAGAGCAGAGAAAATAGATCAAAACAACAAAGACTGCGGATATACATTGTACGAATATAAAGGGTATACATATTATAAAGAAAATCCATCTACTGATGTTTGGAAGTGCATTAAATCCGTATTAAAAGATTGCAATTTAATCGATACTCGAAATTAGTGCAAAACAGTATTATAAAAAGCAAAAATGAACCAGTTCAACTAACACAATTGAACTGGTTCATTTTTTTTTCTCCTTTTAAGTGGTCTATATAAGTTGCTTTATCGGTCACATAAGTGTCGAATATGGACTATTCGCCCGAATCAAAATTGGTTGAAGTAATTATAAAGTTTTTAATTTGTCATTGACAACCATTGGCACATAATCATTGATAAAAACCTGTATCAATAAATTTCTCTGCTAAGTTGCGGATTTCAAAGTGTATAATACTTTTGATACTTGCTTTTTGGTTTTTCGGGGATGGTCATGGCAAGTTTGCCGGCAGAGACAAGGGGTTTCAGGTATTTTGTTACGACATAATACGGGGTTTGAATTTTAAGGAATTCGGCGATTTCTTCTTTGCTTCTTGGCTCTGTGCAAAAATGCAGAATCTGATCTTCAATTGTTACATCGGCATTATCTTTTGGTGTAACCGCCTTTTTATTTAGGAAAAGTGTTGCTCTGAAATTTCCTCTGGCATTTTCAAAAAGCGGCGGCGGAAGCATAGCATTTTTCATTTCTTCACGGATTGTCGGGATACCGGAAAAGCGATTTTCGGTATCTATCATCACTTCAAGATTGTTTGCGATAAACGGATTTCGGGTGTCGCCGGGAACCTTGCCTAAATCGTTCAGCGTAAGTCTTCCGTAAAGTCCGCCCGGGTTTTCCACAACAAGCCGGTCACGGTAGATAATCACCCGTATAGGCGAATCCTCGGTAAGCACACTGTAATCACGGTGAATCAGTGCATTGAGGATAAGTTCACGCACGGCAACAAGAGGATATTCGGGTTTGTCCGCACGCCTGCCGTTTTCGTCAATAATGACAGCGGTTTTTATATTCCGTCTGACAAAATTCATAGCACCCGCAAGCATTTCGGGGATAGTGCCGTCAAACCGTTTGTTATCAATAAACCGCTCACTTGATGCACCGACAGTTCCGATTTCGTAACCGTCCACAACCATAGCGGTAATGCCGAGTTGGGGGACGAATGCCTGCGGATAGTCGCCGACAAGCATCAACCCTGCAACCGTCGGTTTTTCTTTCTCGGTAATTCCTTGAAGTTGCAGAATTCTGCTTTCGGGCTGATTGGCAAGTTGTGGTTTTTCTGTTCTTAATCTTGCAAAAAACAAATTCAGTTTATCACGACTAAAATCACCTAATGCTGCACGGTCAACAGTGCGAAGCTCATCATGAATTTTTTTCTTGTACACTTCATAAGCATATATCTCATATTCCGTCATCGGCATATCTGCATCGCCCACACGAACATAAGAGCCACGCAGTCTTCCCGCAGGTTTATAAAAACAAGGTTTATTCGACGGCTCGCATTCGGGAATTTCGGCACTGACAATAATTTTACCTTCATATTCTGCAACAGTAAAATAAGGACGCACAATCGGTTCCATTTGCTCTGCGGCATTTTTTACCTGCGTTTGCAAATCCTGTGCATCATATACACCGGTGACCTCATATCCGGCGTTTTCATCAATGCCGAAAATGATGGTGCCTCCGTCCTTTTGGTTGGAAAAACTCGAGAAGGTATCGTATAACTTTTTTGTTGTGCCACCGAGTGCCTTTTTTAATTCAATAAACTGTTTTTCACACTTCTGCCGTTTAATTTTATCAACTAATTCAACCAAATCTTTTTCTGTCATAGTAAATCTCCTTTGATTTTCTAAACAAATTATAATATTTCTCAAAACATTTGTCAAGTTTTTCAAAACATTTTTTGATTTTTCAAAACGATATTTTTGAATTTTGCGAAAATGTTTTGAAAAATGGCAATTTTGTTATGAAAAATGCCGTTTTACCTTTATTGACAGCATTGACATTGATAAAAAGTGCCGCAAAGCCGGATGGTTACCTGCTTTGCGGCACTTTTTGGGTTGATTTTCTACCGTCTCTAATACTCATATAAGTTTGGCGTTATGTATCATTGCCATCCTTTTCTTTTGGCTAATTTGACGACCGAAACCGTGAAAATCTCGGCGTTTGTCAGTGTCATCTGTAACGGGTCGCCCTCGCGGATACGCATAGTGCGGCGGATTTCTTTCGGGATGACGACTCTGCCGAGGTCGTCGATCCGGCGGACAATGCCTGTGGCTTTCATATTCCAAAACTCCCTCTGACGGTATATTTTCGTTTGCCACAGTAGTGTTTGCCGCGCCGAGTGATTTATACAGAGGATATGAAAAAAGCACCGTAGAAATACCGCAGAAAAATGTTTTTTGCTCACTTGTCATAAAATGGAAAGTGTGTTATATTGTCCTTATGACTAATGTCGGCGCTACAAAAACGGCAAGAAAAAGTACTATTCTGAGCACGCTTCGATTGCCATACATATCCTATGCTTGATCGCATCTTTATTTGCGGTCTATTCTCCAAATAATGACGAGATCTCCGATTGAGTTTTTTTGCGGAACCATTTGCACACGGTCAAAGACGAAAGAGTACATTACGTCGGGGATCGTGAGGTATTGTTCGATTTGATCGCGCGGAGGCATCGCAACCGCGTTGCGTCACGCGAGCCGCCAAGGGAGGAAAAATGAACATCAGCAACTTACAAAATGTGATCGAAGAATTATCCGCCTGTGGGATTATCGAAAACATCTATGTCCGCGCAGGGACGAGCGAGGGTCTGTTGATCGATTTCCCGTTTTCAAAAAACGGAAAAACCGACGAGAAAACGCTTTTTGATATGGCATCTATCACTAAAATCATCGCAACGACTTCGCTTGCGTTGATTGCGATCGACCGAGGAATGTTGTCTCTCGACGACGAAGTGTCAAATTATTTTCCCAAAGAGAAAACTGTGGTATAATAATCTTAAATGAAAAAGTAACTTTTTTCGCCCAAAGCACATTTATTACGGGTTGAGAAGAAAGGAGGGGAAAGGGTGATGGATCATTTCAAACTGTACGCGGCGTATCAGCCGGAGGCGATCGAGAAGCTGGTGGCGGGCATCGAGCGCGGCGACCGTGAGCAGGTGTTGTTGGGTGTGACCGGCTCGGGCAAGACCTTTACGATGGCGAACGTCATCGCCCGCGTCAACCGCCCGACGCTTGTGCTGGCGCACAATAAAACCCTCGCCGCCCAGCTTTGCTCGGAGTTCCGCGAGTTTTTCCCTGAAAACGCGGTGGAGTATTTTGTATCTTACTTCCTATCCTATTGGCAAAACGCCCGTTTTAAGCCGTTTTTTCGGGACTCATTGATGCTTTTTGGACTTAAAAAACTTAAAAAAATCTATGCACAAGTGACCTCGTCTGGAACATAAAACTGTTTAGTCTTTTTACTGGTTCTTATGTTCCGAATGGATTTCAATGATTAATTATTATAAGCCAAGCGACATGAGAACTCTTGCCGCTTGGCACAAATTTGGAGTGATTCTATGAAAAAATATCGTTGCCCCTGTTGCGGAGAAGAATGTATTACTTTAAGAAATAAAATTTTTTGTTATCAAGCATCTAATGGTAAAAATGCATGGGCAGATATTTCTGGTAATTGCTGTCCTGAATGTGGGGGAATATTTAAAATATTTCCAAAACCTTGTGTCAGGTTATATATTGAGGTAGCGATAGTTATATTGTTCCTTTTGTTTATGCTATATTTAATTATTTTTATAAATACCATATATACTTTAATTGTGCTTCTATTTGCATTTTTGTATCCTTTTCTTATTGCACCCTTATTGAGTATTGATTTGCCAATTGTTAAATATAACCGTGAAGAGAAAAAATTTATCATTCCGGAACATAACGCAAAAGTAACCTTAAAACGATTGACAGAAAAAGTTAATCATCTTGATATTTATGGAATAAAGTTTAATCAAAAAACCAACAATGTGCGGTTTCATGAGACGTTTACAAATGATTTAGTTCCTGTCGTATTTCATAAGGATAGCAAAAAGCAACAAGGCAAATCGGAAGTAACAATAATGAAGATGGACTTTATTCCTAAAGAGTTGTTGTTCGAAGGCTCTGACTTCACGGTCATAGACAACGGAAAGGAAATTGCAACCGGAAAGATAACAAAAGTGTATGGTGAGTAAGCGGTACATTTTTAAATATAGCATGATATTTTGAATAAGGAGTGACTATCATCATGAAACGACTCAGAAAAATTATCACAAAATATGGCGATGAGTTCACAGTTGCTATTCGTCAACTAGATTTTCCCTCGCAAAAAACTATTTAACTGTTACAGCTGAAAATCAGGACGCAACAGTATTATCATGTCGTCTTGATGGGTGCTTTTCCTACTATGACTATGAAAATGATATTGTTGAAAATTGGCAAGAGATCATAGTTGAGTATCAAGATCCTAACATAAGAGCATATAGGTTTCATTGGGGAATTATACATACATTAGATGAAGGTGTTACTTTTTCGGGGGTAGCCAAACATAATTATAGTAGATGGGAAGGTGATGACAGAGTAAAACAAATTATTTTAAATCTAAAATAATATTCCTACTCTACGGTAGCATTTTATGAAAATAAAATGCTACCGTTTTATCTATTTATAAATATATTTTATCCGAACTTAAAAATCGACTTAAAACAGATTGAATAAAATTGATGCCTGAATTATAATATAACATAGAGATTGTTTGATAGTTAGAGAGGTTTAATATATGATACCGCAAACGATAGGGCGCGAATATGATGTGGGGAATATCGAATCGGTATATCGTGCGAAAACAAAATATTAAATTCCTACTACACAAAATCGTTCCTATAGTACACCCCAAAAGTTGAATAATATATTAAAATAGAACTGCCAGTAATGGCGGTTCTATTTTTTTGTGTTCAAAGAATGTTTTACCTTAGACAAAAGGTATTTAACGGATTAAACGAATATGCGGGTAAAGTGTTATATAAATCTTTATGAAAGTCTTTCTTTTAATAAGAAACTGTGGTATAATAACCTATATAAAAAAGTGACTTTTTTCGTCCAAAGCACATTTTATACATATTTTACTTGATTTTAAATTAAGAAGAGAGGAGGGCAAATGCCAATGGATAAATTTGAAATCGTAGCACCGTTTAAGCCCACGGGAGACCAACCGCAAGCAATAGATAAGTTGGTAGACGGTATCAATAAAGGGCTGAAAGAACAAGTATTATTGGGCGTTACAGGCAGTGGTAAGACTTTTACGATGGCTAATGTAATTGCCAAAGTCAACAGACCCACGCTGATATTGGAGCCAAATAAGACATTGGCTGCCCAAATCTGTTCCGAACTTCGTGAATTTTTCCCTAATAGTGAAGTTGCCTTCTTTGTTTCCTACTACGACTATTACCAGCCGGAGGCATATATCCCCTCGACCGACACCTATATCGAAAAGGACTCGGCGGTGAACGACGAGATCGACCGCCTGCGCCATTCGGCAACCTCGGCGCTATCGGAGCGGCGGGATGTCATCATCGTCGCGTCGGTGTCCTGCATCTATACCCTCGGCGACCCGATCGACTATCGCAGTATGGTCATCTCTCTGCGCACGGGGATGGAAAAATCCCGTGATGAGCTGTTGTCCAAGCTGGTCGATCTGCAATACGAGCGCAACGACATCAGCCTGACCCGCAACAAGTTCCGGGTGCGCGGCGATGTGGTGGAGATCTTCCCCGCTTATGCCGGCGAGACGGTCATCCGGGTGGAGTTTTTCGGGGAGGAGATCGACCGCATCACCGAGGTCAATTCTCTCACCGGCGAGCTGAAAGCCGTCATCACGCACATCGCCATTTCCCCTGCCAGCCACTATATTGTCCCGCAGGACAAGATGCAGGCGGCGATCGGAGAGCTGGAGCGCGAAATGGAGGAGCGGGTCAAGTATTTTGAGTCGGAAAACAAGCTCCTCGAAGCCCAGCGCATCCGTCAGCGCACCACCTATGACATTGAAATGCTGCAGGAGATCGGCTTTTGCAAGGGGATCGAGAACTATTCGCGGGTGCTGTCCGGGCGTCCCGCCGGCAGTACGCCGTGCACATTGCTCGACTATTTCCCGGAGGACTTCTTGCTCTTCGTGGACGAAAGCCACGTGACCCTGCCGCAGGTGCGGGGGATGTACAGCGGCGATTATGCGCGCAAAAAGTGCCTGGTGGATTACGGCTTCCGTCTGCCGAGTGCATTCGATAACCGACCGCTCAATTTTGATGAGTTTTATGCGCACGTCGCACAGGCGATCTTCGTTTCCGCGACGCCGGGCGACCTGGAGCGCGAAAAAGCCTCGCAGATCGTCGAGCAGGTCATCCGTCCGACCGGCTTGCTCGACCCGCGGATCTCGGTGCGTCCGGTGGAGGGGCAGATTGACGATCTGATGGAGGAAATACGGGTGCGCGCCGAGCGGCAGGAGCGGGTGCTGGTCACGACGCTGACCAAGAAAATGGCGGAGGATCTGACCGCCTATCTCGACGGCAACGGCGTGCGGGTGCGGTATATGCACCACGACATTGACACTATCGAGCGGATGCAGATCATCCGCGATCTGCGTCTGGGCGAATTCGACGTGCTGGTGGGCATCAACCTCTTGCGCGAGGGACTGGATATACCGGAGGTGTCGCTGGTGGCGATCCTCGACGCGGACAAGGAGGGCTTCCTGCGCAGTGCAACATCGCTGATACAGACCGTCGGGCGCGCGGCACGCAATGCCGCGGGCGAGGTCATTATGTATGCCG
>CALCRH010000290.1 GCA_937894515.1 uncultured Clostridia bacterium
CATTTTTCATTAAAATCAGCTACATCATCAGTAGGATTAAATTGCAGCTTAATGGAACCGATAGGCGCAGTCATCAGCGGAAAAGCAAATTTACGTCCTAAAAACTCAACAGAGGTATCGATAGGTGTCTTTTCCACAATAGTATCCATATTAAGCTTAATACCCTTCCAAGCCATATAGTTGTCATAAGCGCCATTTCCCGGCGCCTTAGAGCCCGGTCCCGGCAAAGTATTGCCACAGCCTAAGCCATTGCAGACAGGGCAAACTTTACAATTTTTACCGATAGTCTTTTTCGCATTTTCTAATACATCAGAATAATTCATAAATCGCAACTCCCTGATATATAAAAAGAACCAAGTGAATAATATCACATGGCTCTATATATATCAATATATTATGATGATATTTATGCATTATATCATGTTAGTATCTGCACTGTTTGCAGAAAACAGCTGCGGTTCGCTGTAAGTCCTTTTCCTTATTGTCGCGAATCGGCACAAAGCAATTCCAATCATTGCCCTCTCACTTTCCCGCAGAAAGAATCAAAAACCCGGATAAAAACCAAATGAACCAGAAATCCAACCACTGTCCCGAGTCCGTTATGAAACAAATCATCAAACTCGAAAAGACCGATCCTAAACAGATACTGCATAGATTCCGTAGTAAAAGAAACCGCCAGCCCTGCAATAAGCGTAATCACAAACAACTTCCACCCGGATAATTTCTCCTCAAGCAGAAACGGAAACAAAAACCCGAACGGCATATACATAATCACATTCCCGATGATCTGACGCACAAACCACGTCTCCTTCATCTGCGCAGATCTATATGACCAGAAAAGCTCCGGCTGAAAATGCCTTCCGTCAAAAGGCTCTCTTCCCAATACTGTAAGCGATAATACTATGCCCAACCATATCAGCAGCAAAACTATAACTGCCGGTTTCAAATACTTCTTAATAATCTCCGTATTACTCAATTGCCAAACCCCTTATAAACACAACAACTCATCGAGACAATCGGCTCTCACATAGAAAGTGTTTTTTCCATTTCCGTTTTTAATAATCGTCCCTTCGTTTACAAGCTTTCTCAAAGCGGATAATGCTGACGATCTGCTTACTGTCGGACAGTTCGCAATCACTTCTGCGCTGTCAAATTTTCCGATTTTATTTTCGGCAAAACTTTTAACAATATCATACGAAGTACTCTTAACTCCCGAATTACCGACGATCCCCACACGTTCTTCAAAATCCGTGTAACAAGCCAAAATCACCTGCAGCATATAGCGGATAAAAGGTGTCGGATCATTTTCTGCTTCGTGCCATCCGGCATCGGCGCCTTCAAGCACATCGTAATAACGGTCTTTTGTTTTTTCAATCTGCTTTTCAATGCTGACATACTTTCCAACATTATATCCGTTTTTATAGAGCAATAATAATGTCATCAAACGGCTCATGCGTCCGTTACCGTCATTAAACGGATGGATGCAGAGGAAGTCACAAATGAAAGCCGGTATCAAAATCAGCGGATCGACCGTTTCTTTCGCAATTGCTAACGAATAGCTCTCGCAGATTGCCTCAATAGCCGCCTCTGTTTCATAAGGCGCAACGGGGGTAAAACGAATAAACTCCGTACCATCCGGTCTTGTTTCTTTAATGTAGTTCTGAACACTTTTAAACTGTCCGCCATAGGTCAATCCGGCGGGTTTCAACAAGTCTCGATGAAGCTGAAGAATATAAGACGGGCGAATCGGAATGTATTCATTGCTTTCGTGAATCGTGTTCAGGACATTCCGGTAACCGACAATTTCACTTTCGTCCCTATTCCTGGGTGTTGTTTTCTCATCAACGAGCTGCTTCACTCGGGTACCGGTTGTAACAATCCCCTCAATTTTATTCGATGCTTCTGTGCTCTGTACTCGTGCAATCTCGACAAGCCTTTCCAGTTCTGCGGTTTTTTGACGAACGAATAAGTCCTGTCTTCCCTTACATTCATGAATTTTTGCCACGAGCGTTACAATGTCCATATCCCATTTTTTATTTGCAAGAGCTTCATAATCAAAAGTTCTCATAGCCTCTCCCTTCGTCCAACCATTTGCTCTTTCGTCCAATTATGCCATAAAGTTGGACGAATATCAAGATAGTTGGACGAATAACTCCAGTTGGTGCGATCCTATATTATTCCAACCATTAATACGCAGAAATTTATTGAATTTCAGTCCACGACAATTCTTCATGCTTCCATGTTCGGTCTTTTGCTGAATCCTTTTGAATGCCCTCAACAATCGGCTCCATAAAAGCATAAATCAAATCAATCGTTTCTTGCAGCGTGACCTTCACCATGGTTTTCTTTTTCTTAGTGAAAGCGTTCCAGCGTGACTGTCTAATAGTATCATCCGAAAATCCGGTCTCAAAAGCCACAATGTCATAAAAGCCGGTATGTCGATGTTCAAAGGTTTCTCTAACAGCTTCCTGTAATTCACGCTGTTCTTTGAAAGAGAGTTTCTTTTGTTTTGGCGCTGGAGTTGAAGAACTGCCGGATTGTGAAGTGACGCCGGCGTCAGAAGTTGATGCGGCATTATTTTTTTCAATCTGTTTTTCTTTATTGTTGATGACGGAGTTTTATTTGGCTGTAGAGTATTTGATAAAAAGTGCAAACATGATTGTCTAATATCTCATCC
>CALCRH010000291.1 GCA_937894515.1 uncultured Clostridia bacterium
CTGTGCCTATGAATGTCGCGGTTTTTTTTGCGTTCCCCACGGGACTTGACCCCGGTAGCGGCTCAGCCCCGGCAAAGGAGGGATGCGGATGAACCTTTTGTTGGTCGATGATGAGGCACCGTCACTGCGGGAGCTTGAGGATGCCGTGGCTGCCGTCCTTCCGGGCGAACAGCTCCACAGCTTCACGAAAGCACGGGCGGCAATGGAGTACGCCGAAACAGCGCCCGTTGATATTGCGTTTCTGGACATCAATATGCGCTTTATGGACGGCGTGACGATGGCAAGAAAGCTCATAGAGCTATACCCGTCGGTCAACATCGTCTTTTGCACAGCGGATTACAGCTATGCCGCTGATGCATGGAAGGTTTACTGCTCCGACTATCTGCTCAAGCCCATCACGCCGGAGAAAATTCAAAAGGCGGTAGAGCATCTGCGCTACCCGCCGACCTCTTTCCAAGTGGAAAGAGAGTAAGCATTTATTCTAATTTTAAGGAGGTGTCAAATATGGAAAAATGGCATGACGATTTAATAAAGATAGATCACCAAGAGTATCTTTATCGAATATCATATTATGATATGCACTGGAATGTAGCAAGAGAGTGGCTCAAAAAGCATCGCGCTTTTCACCCTGATGTGAAAGAGCCATGGAAAGATCGTGGTTTCGGCTGTTCATCTGTTAGAACATGGAAATGGGTTGGTAGAAATTTCGATTTCTATTATAATGAGTCTGTTGATGTTATCGTTCAGACATGTTATCACGCATCAAACGCAGGCTTTAACAGCATCGGAATTGCATCCTGTAACCCTGATTTCAATTCTCGTCGAATGCAAGAACTGACAGAAGAGGAATATGAAATTCTTCCTTTTGCTTTGATTGACGGTATCAACGAAAAAGGCGTTGCTTGCAATGTAAACGTTGTACCTGCGAGAGATTTTTATCCGCGAACCAAAGAAGGGGATGCTGCATGGTCAAATCGTGAGATTGATATTAATCCCGGTGCGCCGGAATTATATTATCAATTCGTGGCGCGTTTTGTTCTGGATAACGCAGAGAGTGCGGAACATGCCATAGAACTATTAAAGAATCAGCACATTGTGAATCATATTGACGGTGTTCGCGTTGATTATGATGGTATTGAAAAAGGCGGCATGGAACTGCATCTCATGATCTACGATGAGCTTAATACTTTCATTGTCGAGATAGTTCCCGACAATGACGGCGGAAATCATCTGCTCATCACATCCGCTCGGGATCGCAGCGGATCAAAATTCGTTCCGATTATGACAAACTATTATCGAACAGTCGGAGGGTTCGATACATTCAATGTTTCGCCACATGCTGTTGGAATTGAACGATTCAAAATACTCAAATCCGGATTATCGGATATGGAAAAACGAACTCGTTTTCCAAAGCTTGAAGATGTGGTCAAGCTTATGGAACAAGTAAAGTATACGGCGTGTTACTCGTCGGATACTGAGCTGGAAAAATATTGGTTCAGTGATTTATCCTGCGGAAAATTCAATTATGATTTTGAATATGCCGTTGATTATTTCAAGAGCCATTCGGAAAAAGCTAAAGAACTAAAAATATACATGGATGACAATAAAAAATGCATTGAAGACAAGTACCGTCAAAAAGGCTTGGACGCTCCATGGATAACCGTCCACACAAATGTCTTTGACCTGGCAGAAAAATCCATGCATCTTTGGGTGCAGGAAGATTATGAACATGAAATTAAAGAATTCAAAGTAACACCAAAGGAGACTTCAAAATGAAAAAGAAAATTTTAAGCATTCTCTTAGCGGCAATCATGATCGTCGGAATTTTGCCCACCGTGGCGTTTGCGGAAGCACCGGCAGCCCCAATCACATCAGTCACTATTTCCTATACCCCAAAAACGATAGCAGACTTTAAGAGTTTTAATGGCAG
>CALCRH010000292.1 GCA_937894515.1 uncultured Clostridia bacterium
ACAGCCTCGCCGGGGCCAACCGGCTTGGAGGTGGCCAGGTTCATGCCGTAGCACTTGGCGCAGATACCGCTGTGAGCGCGGCAGGTCAGCACCGTGCGGATCTCCACCTGATGAATATCGAATTTCTCCAGCAGAGCGGCATCGCTTTCCTGCATCATGTGATCCTTGGAGATCAGCACCTCATTGGTGCCGGGCTTGCAGATGTCGCGGACGGGGAAACGGCCGCGGATACGCTCGGAGAACTTCTCGATGATCTGGCCGTTCTCGGCGATCTCGCCCACTACGATACCATGATCCACGCCGCAGTCGTCCTCACGGATGATCACATCCTGGCACACATCCACCATGCGGCGGGTCAGATAACCGGAGTCTGCGGTACGCAGAGCGGTATCGGCCAAGCCCTTACGGGCACCGCGGGAGGAGGTGAAGTAGTCCAGAACGGACATGCCCTCGCGGAAGTTTGCCTTGATGGGGATCTCAATGGTCTTACCGGCGGTGTTGGCCATCAGACCACGCATACCGGTCAACTGACGGATCTGCTTCATGGAACCACGGGCGCCGGAGTCCGCCATCATGAAGATGGGGTTATACTTGTCCAGGCTCTCGGTCAGGGCGTCGGTAACGTCGTTGGTGGTCTTTTCCCACTCGCGGACGACCAGCTTGTAGCGCTCCTCGTCGGTGATGAAGCCCATGTTGTACTGGTCCTCGATCTCCAGCACGCGATCCTCGGTCTCGTGGATCAACTCGTACTTCTTCTCGGGCACGGTCATATCCGCGATGGAGATGGTGATGGAGGCGATGGTGGAATAGTGATAACCGGTGGCCTTGATGTCGTCCAGCACCTCGGCGGCACGAGTGAAGCCGTACTGCTTGATGGTGCGGTCAACGATCTTGCCCAGCAGCTTCTTGCCGCAGGTCTCGGTGATCTCATAATCGAAGAACTTGTCGGTAGGCTTACCGTCATCATCAAAACGCTTGACAAAGCCCAGAGTCTGGGGAATGTTGCGGTTGAAGATGATGCGGCCGGCAGTGGCACGGACTACCTTGGTCAGCTTTTCGCCGTTCAATTCCTTTTCCACGCGGACCCACACGGGCTGGTGCATACCGATAATGTGCTCATTATGGGCCATCAGCACCTCGTCCTCGTTGCGGTAGATGTTCAGGCGGGTGTTGGCTTTTTCGGCATCGGTCAGTTCGTCATAGGTCTTGCCGGCCAGAGCAAAGTCCACACCGGCAGGCCAGTACTCATCATTGTCCATCTGGGAGACGCCGTTTTCAAAGCGCTCGAAGGTCAGGTAGTAGGAACCCAGCACCATATCCTGGGTAGGCACGGTGACAGGACCGCCGTCCTGAGGACGAAGCAGGTTGTTGGCAGAGAGCATCAACAATCTGGCTTCCGCCTGCGCCTCAGCGGACAGGGGAACGTGGATGGCCATCTGGTCACCATCGAAGTCGGCGTTGAAGGCGGTACAGTTCAGGGGGTGCAGCTTCAAAGCACGGCCTTCCACCAGCACCGGCTCAAAGGCCTGGATACCCAGACGGTGCAGGGTAGGCGCACGGTTCAGCATGACAGGATGATCCTTGATGATCACATCCAGGGCATCCCACACCTCGGTACGACCCTTATCCACCATCTTTTTGGCGGACTTGATGTTGTTGGCAGCGCCGTCCTCCACCAGCTTCTTCATAATGAAGGGGCGGAACAGCTCCAGCGCCATCTCTTTGGGCACACCGCACTGATAGATCTTCAGCTCAGGGCCGACACAAATCACGCTGCGGCCGGAGTAGTCCACACGCTTGCCCAGCAGGTTCTGACGGAAACGGCCCTGCTTACCCTTCAGCATATCGCTGAGGGATTTCAGCGCACGGTTGTTGGCACCGGTGACGGGACGGCCGCGGCGGCCGTTATCGATCAGGGCATCCACAGCCTCCTGCAGCATGCGCTTTTCGTTGCGCACGATGATGTCGGGGGCGTTGAGCTCGATCAATCTCTTCAGACGGTTGTTGCGGTTGATGACGCGGCGGTACAGATCGTTCAGGTCAGAGGTGGCAAATCGGCCGCCGTCTAGCTGCACCATGGGGCGCAGTTCAGGCGGGATGACGGGCAGAATGTCGATAACCATCCACTCGGGCTTGTTGCCGCTGATGCGGAAAGCATCTACCACTTCCAGACGCTTGACGATACGAGCCTTCTTCTGACCGGAGGTGCCCCGCAGTTCCTCATGCAGCTGCTCGCTGAGCTGCTCCAGGTCGATCTGGGCAAGCAGCTTCTTCACAGCCTCGGCACCCATGCCGGCATCGAAATCGTCCTCGTACTTCTCGCGCATATCGCGGTACTCTTTTTCGGAGAGGATCTGGTTGCGCATCAGGGGCGTATCGCCGGGATCTGTGACGATATAGGCGGCAAAATACAGCACCTTTTCCAGAATACGGGGAGAGATATCCAGCAGCAGACCCATGCGGGAGGGAATGCCCTTGAAATACCAGATATGGCTGACCGGGGTGGCCAGTTCAATATGACCCATGCGTTCACGGCGCACCTTGGCACGGGTGACTTCCACGCCGCAGCGGTCGCAGATCTTGCCCTTATAGCGGATCTTCTTATACTTGCCGCA
>CALCRH010000293.1 GCA_937894515.1 uncultured Clostridia bacterium
ACGTCATCGACGGTATATCCCTCTCCGAGCTTATCCATACGGAACCGCTTACTGCTCCCGTCCGGTCGGATGCGGAGATACTTGCCACGGTACTCCATCGAATAACCGAGCGCCTCAAAAGTCGGCACGAAATACTGCCACGAGTCACGCTGACTGACCGCGATATCAATGTCCCGTCGGATCTGTCCTCTGACCGTGTACCGTCCTTCTTCCTCTGCTTTGATTTCACCGATGTCCCGTGTCTGTTTCCGCTTCGGATGTTCAACGACCGACAAACCATACTGTCGGCAAAGACGGTCGGACACCTCCCGCATCCGGTGGTAATGTTCCCCGTCCGCGTGAAAGCGTTTGCCGTCAAAACCCGTCGCACAAATACAGAAGTGATTGTGATAGGGTTTGGTATTGAGATGCGTGGCAACAACAATCGGGAAATTTGCTCCCCACATTTCTTTGGCAAACTCCACGCCGATCATGTGGGCAACATCTGCCGACACCTCACCGGGCTTGAAGCTCTGATACCCGTGCCACGCAATATATTTATCGTTCTTTCCGTATTGCTTTTTGGTCAGGATCATCTGCTGCAGGGCGATCTCTTTCCGGCAGTTGATAGCGTCCACATACTGATCGGTGGTTTTATCCGGGCGGCGGACATATTCAAAGACGTTGAAGAAATCCTCCGTTCCTTTCGGTACGGTTTTTTCCGGATTCTCCACATAATCTATGAGATCTCCGAGCCGTCCCTTTATATGCCAGAGACTTGTTGTCGCCATCACACCGCCTCCTGTAAACGCAAAATGAGCTGCGCCAGTTTTTCCTGCTTTTCCGGCGACAGCTCATCAAAAACGGTATAAAGTTCATTGAGAAGATTCCAGAATTCATCCGGCGGTTTCTCCTTCGGGGGGTGTGCCTTGCAGCACTGCAGAACGTATTCCGCAACGGATATGCCGCTGCGCTTTGCGGCTTTCATAATTTTTGCTTTATCGCCCGGACGGATGCGCATTTCCAGTCGGGCGGTCTTGTTATCTTTCAATATTCAGTCCTCCTTCGTAGATAACGGGGTATTCAGGGGTGTCCCCTGGGAATAGTCCACACCCGGCAGCGGTGTGGATTCGAGTGGATTTTGTACGGCAAAATCCGATGCTCGTTATACCTGTGGACGTGAGTCCGCAGGCATAAACAGACATTTTCAGGCGGAATCCTTTCAGCGGGTATAAAAACAGCTCCGACCGTAAAAGGCGGAGCATTCCGATGCAGGCATTAGAGTAATGCCAACCATATTTCATTACGGATAAAAACGGCATCACTTTCATGCCGTCAGTCTCCCATAAAGGCATCCATTGCATCGAGAAGTGCCGCCTCGTCTTCGGAAACCTCCGGTACTTCCGTCTGAGATGAAATATCCGCAGGAACGAACGTCCCTGCGGATAAACATTCCCGGATCGTCTGCCGTATCAGATCGGCAAGAGCGTTTGCCTGCTCAAAGGAAGCATTGAGAGCGTCAATGACAGCCTTGTTCTTGGAGTCTGGAATGCTCTGTAAATGCTCCCACGCCATGCGATCGGATTCGTTATCCAGATTGAAGCGCAGGCTCATTCGCTTGATACTCATTTCCCATCACCGGCCCTCAGGAGCTTTGCCTCCGCCATACGCTCATAACCCTTTACCGTAGCGCAGATATCCTCGTTGATCGTGACTCTGTTTTCGTCGTAATCGGCAAAGTTTTTGATAAGGCAGCCACCGCCGCCCACTACATAAAGCTTCATCAGACGGGGATCATAGCCGTGTTCACGCAGGCGGCGGAAGATCCCGTCCACATATTCTCTTGCCGTGTCGGTAATTGTCTTGAGGTATTCGGGATCAATATCCGCCTCTCCGAAACGGAGCACACGGGTAACGGTTTCCTCCGGCGGCTCGGTGTGGTAAAGACGCATCAGGTTTTCTTTCACCTGAAGCATACACTGGTGGGTGCCGAATTTTTCGGTATAGCACTTGCGGGGATCGGGCTTTTTGTCATTGATGAACATCAGATTCATCGTGCCGTTGCCGATATCGCAGAGCATATTCACACCGGTGAATTCCTTGATATTCGTGTATGCTGCCGCAAAGCCCTGCGCAAACAGTTCGATACCGACGAAGCGGATATGATATTCTTTCTCCCGGAAAACGAAATCTACCGTTTCGTTCTGCATCAGATAATCCCTGAAAGCCGCTTTCTGTTCCGCTACCCAAGTGAGAGGCAGTCCTGCTGCAAGGAAAACGTCAGCCGTGCGGATGCCGTGAACGTTCAGTTCCCGTGCAACGGCGGCAAGGGTCAGAACGTAATAGTCCTCGTCCTGCATTTTGTCGGCGGTGAATTCCTTGTGACCCGTTCCGATGAGATAATACCTGCCGTTCCAGACAAGCATATCGCTTTTGAAGACCGGCTCCTTGTCGTAAGCCAGCACACCGGTCCCGAACACACAGTTGGCGGTTTTCATATTTCCATAGCCGTGATCCACACCGATGATTTTTACATTGTTTTTTGCGTTAATCATAATTTTCCTCTTTCTTCCCGTCTTTCCGGGATGCCGTGTTAATGATTGTTTTTGTTTTGCTGCAGGATTTCTTCATAGAGTTCTTTGTCTGCCGGGAGCACCGCTGTCAAAAAGTACTTGCAATAGATTCCATACAGGGAATCGAGCTGCACACAGCGGCAGGGCTCGCCGTCGTCAAGCAAAA
>CALCRH010000294.1 GCA_937894515.1 uncultured Clostridia bacterium
CCGCCATCTCCATCGACCAGAAGACCACCAGCAAGAACCCCCGCTCCACCGTGGGTACGGTGACGGAGATCTACGACTATCTCCGCCTTTTGTGGGCACGGGTGGGCGTTCCCCACTGCCCCAAGTGCGGCAAGGAAATCAAACAGCAGACCATTGACCAGATCATCGACCAGATTTTAGCTCTGCCCGAGGGCACGCGCATTCAGATTCTCGCCCCCATCGTCCGGGGACGCAAGGGCGAATACGGCAAGGAGTTTGAAAACGCCCGTAAGAGCGGCTACGTCCGCGCCCGTGTGGACGGCAGTCTGTACGACTTAAGCGAGAACATCAAGCTGGAGAAAAACCTCAAACACCACATCGACATCGTGGTGGACCGCCTGATCGTCCGCAGCGACATTCGCCAGCGTCTGACGGACAGCGTGGAGACCGCCTCCCGTCTTACCGGCGGCATCGTTACGGTGAATCTGCTGCAAGAGGAAAAGGACATCACCTTTTCCCAAAACTACGCCTGCGAGGACTGCGGCATCTCCATCGAGGAGCTGACGCCCCGGCTGTTCTCCTTCAACAGCCCCTTCGGTGCCTGTCCCACCTGCATGGGACTGGGCGTCCAGCTCAAGGCCGATCCCGTGCTGATCGTTCCCGACGGCACCAAATCCATCTTGGACGGCGCCATCAGTGCCAGCGGCTGGCAGTCCATCCGCTCAGACGGCGTCAGCCGTATGTACTTTGACGCTCTCGCCAAGCGCTACCACTTCTCCCTCCGGGATCCGTGGAACGAGCTGACCCCCGCCGTGCAGGACGTGATTCTGTACGGTACCAAGGGTGAAAAGCTGACCCTTGAATATGACCAGCCCCGGGGCAAGGGTATTTTGACTCAGGCCTTTGAGGGTGTGTGTCACAACTTGGAGCGCCGCTATCGGGAGACCCAGTCCGATGCCAGCAAAAAGGAGATCGAGGAGGTACTCTCCGAGTGTCCCTGTCCCACCTGTCAGGGCAAGCGTCTGCGCCCCGAAGCGCTGGCGGTAACAGTGGGCGGCAAAAATCTCCACGCCGTCACCGAACTGCCCGTGGACGACGAGATCACCTTTTTCGAGTCCCTCGATTTGCAGGGCAATCAGAAGATCATCGCCGCCCAGATTTTGAAAGAGATCAAGGCCCGTCTGCACTTTTTGCAAAGCGTTGGCCTTTCCTACCTGACCCTCTCCCGCTCCAGCGGCACCCTTTCCGGCGGCGAGAGCCAGCGCATCCGACTGGCGACCCAGATCGGCTCCAGCCTGATGGGTGTTCTCTATATTCTGGACGAGCCGTCCATCGGCCTGCACCAGCGGGATAACGACAAGCTGCTCTCCACCCTCAAGCAGCTCCGGGATCTGGGCAATACCCTCATCGTAGTGGAGCACGACGAAGACACCATGCGCGAGGCCGATTACCTCATCGACATCGGCCCCGGCGCGGGCAGTCACGGCGGACAGGTGGTGGCATGCGGCACGCCGAAAGAGGTCATGGCAAATGAAAACAGCCTGACCGGCCAGTACCTCTCCGGCAAAAAGAAGATCGAAGTCCCCGCCAAGCGCCGCACCGGTAACGGCAAATGGCTCACCGTCCGGGGCGCACGGGAGAACAACCTGAAAAATATCGACGTTTCCATTCCCCTTGGCACGTTTACCTCCGTCACCGGCGTTTCCGGCAGCGGAAAATCCAGTCTGGTCAATGAGATTTTATATAAGAAGCTGGGCGCGGAGCTGAACCGCATGAAGGCCCACCCGGGCAAATTTGACCGCATCGAGGGCATGGAGCATCTGGACAAGGTCATCTGCATCGACCAGAGCCCCATCGGCAGAACGCCCCGCTCCAACCCTGCCACCTATACCAATCTGTTCAACGATATCCGCGACCTGTTCGCGTCTCTGCCCGAGGCAAAGGCCCGAGGTTACGGTCCGGGACGGTTCAGCTTCAACACCCGGGGCGGCCGCTGCGAGGCCTGCGCCGGTGACGGTCTGCTGAAAATCGAAATGCACTTTTTAGCGGACGTATATGTCCCCTGTGAGGTCTGCCGGGGCAAGCGCTACAACCGGGAGACGCTGGAGGTCAAATATCGAGGCAAATCCATCTCCGATGTACTGGATATGACCGCCGAGGAAGCGTTGGAGCTGTTCGCCCCCATTCCCAAGATCGCCGAGCGTCTGAAAACCCTGTGCGAGGTGGGCTTGGGCTATGTGAAGCTGGGTCAGTCCAGCACCACCCTCTCCGGCGGCGAAGCCCAGCGGGTCAAGCTGGCCACGGAGCTGTCGAAGCGTTCCACCGGCCGCACCATCTATATTCTGGACGAGCCCACCACCGGACTCCACGCCGATGACGTGAAGAAACTGCTGGAAGTGCTGCAGCGCCTGACGGACGCGGGCAACACGGTACTGGTCATCGAGCACAATCTGGACGTGATCAAATCTGCGGACTACCTCATCGACCTTGGCCCCGAGGGCGGCATCGGCGGCGGCACAGTCGTGGCCACCGGTACACCGGAGCAGGTGTCCCAGGTAGCCGCGTCCTATACCGGGCAATATCTCAAGCGCATGCTGTAACCTGCCGCCAATCCCCCTGCATAGAATGGCCGGGGTGATGGCATGATCTGGGAAGCCTTGGTGGCATTTTTCGCCTGTGTGGGAATCGCCGCATTATTTCAACTTTTGCGAGGAAAACTTATGGAACAGCGCACAACGGTGGAGGGCACCGTACAAAACGTCATCTTCCATAATGAGGACAACGGCTACACCGTACTGCTGCTGGTCACGCCCGAGGGTGAGGCCGTCACGCTGGTGGGCTGTATTCCCTGTGCCGCAGCGGGGGAGAGTCTCACCGCCACCGGCGTGTGGACCAACCATCCCAGCTACGGCCCCCAGTTTACCGCCGAAAGCGTGGAACGCCGCCTGCCCGAGAGTGAGGACGATATGCTCACCTATCTGGCCTCCGGTGCCATCAAGGGCGTTGGCCCTGCCACCGCCCGGCGTCTGGTGGAGAAATTCGGCACGGATACCCTGCGTGTCATCGAGGAGGAGCCGGAGCGTCTGCATACCATCAAGGGCGTCACCGCCAAAAAGGCCATGGAGATCTCCGCGGCGCTGAAAGCCCTGACGGGTCTGCGCCGGGTCATGGATTTTTTGCAGCGCTACGATCTGCCGGTGCATCTGGCCATGGCACTTCTCCGTGCCTACGGTGACCAGACCCTGCCCAAGCTGAAAGACGACCCCTATGTGCTGACCCGGGAGCAGTATGGCGTAGAATTCGCCGCGGCGGACGAAATCGCCCTGTCCCTGGGCTTCGGCGGGGAAGAGGACTGCCGTTTGGAAGCCGCCATTACTTACGAATTGCAGCACAATCTGAACAACGGCCATGTGTTTCTGCCCCGGGAAAAACTGATAGCGGCCAGTGCCGCCCTCATCGGTGTAGAGCCGGAGCGGTTGGAGGTATCGCTGGATCACCTTTTGGAGCGCCATGTCCTCATGTCGCAGGAGATCGCCGGCGTCAATGCCTGCTACCTCCGCCGCCTGTACGAGGCGGAAACTTATGTGGCAAAAAAACTGCTGGTTCTGCGGGATATGCCCTGGGAGACCAGCCAATCCACAGAGAAGATCATCGCTGAAATCGAAAAAAATCAGCAGATCACCTACGCTCCGGCCCAGCGCGAAGCGGTACTGCTGGCGGCGCAGACAGGCGTACTGCTGCTGACCGGCGGCCCCGGTACGGGAAAGACCACCGCCGTCCAGGGCATCGTGACTCTGCTGGAGCGCATGGGTCTTGACGTGCTGCTGCTGGCGCCCACAGGCCGTGCCGCCAAGCGCATGAGCGAGCTGACGGGCAAAGAGGCCCAGACCGTTCACCGCTGCCTGGGCATGACCTATAACGAACTGACCGGCGAGGTCACCTTCAAAAAGACCGAGTCCGACCCGCTGGCATGTGATGCGGTGATCGTGGACGAAATGTCCATGGTGGATTTGGAGCTGATGTACGCCCTGCTCAGCGCCCTGCGGCCCGGCTGCCGCCTTGTGATGGTGGGTGATCCGGATCAGCTCCCCAGTGTGGGGGCGGGCAACGTATTGGGCGACCTGCTCCGCAGCGGCGTGATCCCATCCGTGCGTTTAACGGAAATTTTTCGTCAGGCGGAGCAGTCCGCCATTATCCGCAACGCCCACGCGGTGAATCTGGGCAGCAGCCCCGACCTGCAAAACAAGCAAAACGACTTTTTCTTCCTCTGCCGCCGCAGCCCCGATCGACTGGTGCAGACGGTGGTGGAACTGGTGGCAAAGCGTCTGCCGGAGAATATGCACATTCCCGCCGGCGATATTCAGGTGCTGTCCCCTACCCGCAAGGGCGAATGCGGCACGGTGAACCTGAACCGGGAGCTGCAATCAGCTCTGAATCCGCCCGTCCCCGGCAAGCGCCAGAAGCCGTGGGGCGACACGGTGTTCCGCACCGGCGACCGGGTCATGCAGACGAAGAACAACTACGATGTGGTCTGGGAAAAGGAAGACGGCACAATAGGTACCGGCATCTTCAACGGCGATATGGGCATCATCGAGGAGATCGACCCCGGCGGCGAACTGCTGACTATCCGCTTCGATGATCGCACCTGTACCTATACTGCCGATCTGCTCAACCAACTGGAACTGGCCTACGCCGTCACGGTACATAAGGCCCAGGGCAGCGAATACCGGGCGGTGGTACTGATCTCCGCACCTGTTGCCCCCACGCTGATGGTGCGGGGCGTCCTCTATACCGCCATCACCAGAGCCAGAGAACTTCTGGTGCTGGTAGGAGACGATGTGGTACCCGCCAAAATGGCGGCAAACGACAAACAGCAGCGGCGATACAGCGGCCTGCGCCGCCGCTTGAAGGAGGGAGCGTCATGAAAGACTTCAACGACAGCTTGAATCGAGCCACCCGCGGTGTCATGAACTTTCTCTTTCCCCGCCGATGTCCCTTTTGCGGTGCGGTACTGGAAAAAGACGCAACCTGCCGGGCCTGCCAGAGCAGTCTGCCCCATTGTACGGCGGTCCAAACCGGCAGCGGCTATGGCCGTGTCACGGCGCCGCTGTATTATCAGGGAGCCGTGCGCCGTGCCATTCTGGACTACAAGTTCAACGGCAAGCTGGGCGGCCTGCAAACTTTCGGCACCATGATGGCTGCGTGTGCCGCCGAGAGGTACAGCGGTGCTTTTGATGCCATCACCTGGGTACCGGTCAGCGAAAAACGCCTGCGAAAACGGGGGTATGACCAGGCTCGCTATCTGGCGTCAAGCCTTTGCGTAGACTGGCATGTGACACCCCAGGAGACCCTGCGAAAGATCCGGGACAATCAACCCCAGTCCGGCCTCAGTGACCGCAAGGAACGCCGCGCCAACGTACTGGGTGTCTATCAGGCGATAAATCCTGCCGAAATTGTGGGCAAGCGCTTTTTGCTCATCGATGATATTTTTACTACCGGCGCCACCCTGTCTGAATGTGTACGGGTGCTGAAAGAGGCCGGCGCTGCCGATGTGATGTGTCTGACCTTGGCCATCACGCCGGAGAATGAAAACGGTTCTGTCAGCGCAGAATAATACAAGCACGGAAACATTTGAAAATAGTGTTGCAAATTTTGGTGCATATCGGTATAATAATCAACTGGGGAAAATCGGCAGCTATGCCGTCCACTATAGAAAAACGAGGTGCAAAATATGTGTGCATTAGCAAAAGATATCGGTATTGACTTGGGCACCGCCTCTGTGCTGGTCTATGTCAAGGGAAAAGGTGTGGTTCTCAATGAGCCCTCTGTGGTTGCGATTGACAAGAACACGGGTCGTTTGCTGAAGGTCGGTGCAGAAGCCCATGCCATGTTGGGTCGTACGCCCGGCAATATCGTGGCTATTCGTCCTCTGCGGGAAGGCGTGATCTCCGACTACGACATGACCGAGCGCATGCTCAAGGAGTTTATTCATAAGGTTTGCGGCGGATTTCAGCTGTTTAAGCCCCGCATCATCATCTGCATCCCCTCCGGCATTACGGAAGTGGAAGAGCGTGCCGTGGTGGATGCCGGTATCCAGGCCGGTGCCCGCCGCGTGTACCTGATCGAAGAGCCTATGGCGGCTGCCATTGGTGCCGGTATTGATATTGCCAAGCCCGATGGCAACATGGTAGTGGATATCGGCGGTGGTACGTCCGATATTGCGGTCATCTCCCTCAGCGGCGTGGTGGAGTCAACCTCCATCAAGGTAGCCGGCGACCAGTTTAACGAGGCCATCATCAAGTATATGCGCCGTAAGCACAGCCTGCTGGTGGGCGAGCGCACCGCCGAACAGATGAAAATCGAGATCGGCTGCGTGTTCCCCCGGGAACAGGAACTGGCCATGGAGGTCAAAGGCCGCTGCCTGCAAACCGGTCTGCCCAAGACCCTGACGGTTTCCTCCACGGAGATGTTGGAAGCCTTTGAAGAACCCATCGAACGTATTATGGAAGCCATCCACGGTGTGTTGGAGCGTACGCCTCCCGAACTGGTAGCGGACATCTCCAATAACGGCATCGTGATGACCGGCGGCGGCAGCCTGATCAGCGGCTTTGCCAAGCTGGTGGAATCCCGTACCGGTATTCACACGGTGGTGGCGGAGGACGCCATCTCCTGCGTAGCAGAGGGCACGGGCAAGAGTCTGGACTCCCTGAGCGAGATGACAGACGGCACCGTAAACCTCAGCCGCAGAAAACAGATGAACTAACGGAAATACCCGGCACGTTGTGCCGGGTATTTTTTACAAAAGTTTCGCCAAAATATCGGGTTGCTTTGTTGACTTTTTATGGCAGGAGACTAAAATAAAAGCGGCAAAATCCATTTTATACAATGTATAGGAGGAGTTCCCATGAAATATTCCAGCAAGATTGAAAAATGCGGTTTGTCTCCCATGCGTAAGTTCCACCCCTATGCCGTAGCAGCAGAGAAACAGGGCAAGAAGCTGTATCATCTGAATATCGGCCAGCCGGATATCGAGACCCCCAAGGCCTATTTTGACGCGGTCAAGGCGTTCAATAAGCCTGTTCTGGAGTACGCCCCCAGCGCCGGTGTGCCGGAGCTGATCGATGCGATCCAAAAGTATTACGATAACTTGAATATGCACTTCGGCAAGGATGAGATCTATATCACCGCCGGCGGCAGCGAAGCGCTGCTGATGGTGATGAATGCCATCTTGGATGATGGCGATGAGATCCTGATCCCCGAGCCCTATTATCCCAACTACGATACCATGGTCAACCTGACCGGCGGCGTAATCCATCCCATCCCCACCACCCCGGAGGAGGGCTATCACTATGCCGATCGCAAGAAGATCGAGGCGGAGATCAACGAGCACACCCGTGCCATCATGGTCACCAACCCCGGCAACCCCACCGGCGTGGTGCTGACCCCCGAGGAGATGCGCCTGATGGTGGACATTGCCAAGGAACACGACCTGTTTATCATCGGCGATGAAGCCTATCGTGAGTTTGTCTATGCCGGCGAGCCCCTGCAGTCCCTGGGTCAGTTTGAAGATGCCGCTGACAACGTCATCGTCATCGACACCGTTTCCAAGCGCTTCAGCGCCTGCGGTGCCCGTATCGGCTGCGTCATCACCCGCAACCATGAGCTGCTGGCCCAGTGCATGAAGTATTGCCAGTGCCGTCTGTGCGTTCCCACCATCGATCAGATCGCCTCTGCCAAGCTGTATGACGTGGGTCCCGAGTACTTTGCTGCTGTCCGCGAGGAGTATAAGCGCCGCCGCGATACCGTCATGGCCGGCCTCGCCAAGATCCCCGGTGTGGTCTGCGAATGCCCCAAGGGTGCGTTCTATGTCATGGCCGCCCTGCCCGTGGACGATGCGGAGAAGTTCCAGTACTGGTTGCTGGAGGAGTGGGACGATAACGGCGACACCGTGATGTTCGCTCCCGGCGGCGGCTTCTATAAGACCCCGGGCAAGGGCCTCAACGAGGTGCGTATGGCCTACGTCCTGAAGCAGGAAGATCTGGAGCGGGCCATGGAACTGCTGGCCAAGGGCATCGAAGCCTACAACAACAGAAAATAAGCAAAAAAAAGAAAGCCCAACGGGCTTTCTTTTTTTGTGTAGGGGCGACCCTTGCGGTCGCCCACGGTGTTGACCTCAATACTGCACGGTTTCTTTTGTAGGGGCCGGCGTCCTCGACGGCCCGCTCTCTCCGTAGGGGCCGATGCCCACATCGGCCCGCCAAAACTCTTGCCAATTTTCCCAAACCGGCGTACAATACACTCCAAGAGGTGATACCATGTTTCAAGGTTACGACCAGACCACCGTGGACTTCATGTGGGGCATTCGTTTCAACAATGACCGGGAGTGGTTCATGGCACATAAACAGGAGTATATCGACCATTTCTATCAGCCCACCAAGGATTTGGCGGCACAGCTCTATGACGGACTTCACGCCGCCTTCCCCGAGGAACCCCTGATCTGTAAAGTAAGCCGCATCTACCGGGATGCCCGCCGTCTCCATGGCAGAGGCCCCTATAAGGATCACCTGTGGCTGTCTCTCCGCGCCGGTGACGAGGACTGGACGGGCAAGCCCACCTTCTGGTTTGAACTGGCGCCGGAGTATTACAGCTATGGTCTGGGCTTCTGGTGTCCCAAGGCGTCGCTGATGGAGACCTACCGCAAGCATATTGACCGGGACCCGGCGGAGCTTGAAAAACTGGTGCGGCAGTTCAATCGGCAGGATCATCTGACCCTGTATGGCGCAGACTATGCCCGCCCCAAGGGGGACCCATCTGCGCTGTTGAAACCGTGGTACAATAAAAAGCACATCTCATTGCACTATGAGAGCCCGTTGGATGACCGCATCTTCTCCCCGGAGCTGGCAGACGATATCCTGCACAGCTTCACCGCGTTGATGCCGTTTTATCGCTTTTTCAATCAGGTCCTCTCCGAAGTACCGGAGAGCGAACGATAAACCTGTATGGAACGCTTTTGCAGGGGTCGGAATCCCCAACGGCTCGCTGTGTTCATTCCGTAGGGGCGACCCTTGCGGCCGCCCGCAATACCGATATTACAAAAAGAAGAGGAGCGATTGCTCCTCTTCTCCTATTTACCAGTCTATATCGTCATACGGCGTATCTGCAACACCCTTGGCGTTCAAATTTTCGACCATACGATCCAATGGTCCTCGCCACATATTTTTGAACCAGTCGGTATCACCGAACCATTTCACCAGCGTGGGACTGACGGCATAGTAGGTGTGAATAAAGGCTCTGCCGTACCAGGTCTGGGCAAGGGTCTCGTCCCGGAATCGCCGGAGGGTCCAGACCTCGGGGCAGTCATAGGAACCGTATACTGCCGTAGCCACATAGCATCCACCGCCACTACTGCCGGAGTCATTGTCTTTAGCAAAATTGACCGTGGCGGAGGACAGGGTGCTTGTACCGGTCATCTTTTTCCACTCGTCCTCCGAACCGGCATAATTCACGGTGAAGGAACCGCACCCTTCAAAAGCATTTGCACCGATGGATTTCACGCTCTCGGGAACCGAGACACTGGTCAGATTCGTACAACTTGCAAAAGCTTTTTTGCCAATGGAGGTCACGCCATTACCAATAGAAACCGTCTCGATTTGGTCCTGATAGTTTGCCCACGGTGCCGCAGAACTGTCATAGTCGTTCATAGCACCGCGTTTGGGTACGGCCAGTACCGCCCCGCCGCTCTTTGGCGTATTGGTCTGCATAACTGGCTGCTCCAACTCGATGCTTAGAGTTTTTTCGTCATCGCTCAAACTGCACAGCACATCTGTACCGCAGTAGTCGGAAACGTACACCTTGGCGCTGAAGCTGGTCCCGTTTTCTTGACAAGTGATCGTATGATTGCCAAACGCCACGCCTGGATATTGGGTATCATCTGTACTCCAGAACCATGCACCACTGACGGAATCATAGCCAATGGGACCGGCTTCCCACGGCACAAGTAAGTTGTCAGCATCGGTAATGGGATGAGTGGTATAGAACTGGATCGGGAACATGGCTCCTGACAACCCTTTGATTCTGCTCATGCCGGAAAAATAGTCCTGCGGATCATTGCTGCTGATCGGTGTATAGCCGATTGTCATATAAAGCGGTGCCTGATTCGTTACCGTATAGGGAAAAGAGACATTCTGATCCTGATAGGAATAGCTGAGCGAAACAGTACCGGCACTTTTCAATGAAACGGAATAGAAACCCTCTTTCTTTTCTACCTGGACGATACTTGCATTATCACTGGTTAAACTTGTAACGTCCGCATAGGTATTTTCCCCGGTCTTATGATAAAATCGGACATCGCCATCATAGCCAACATAGTTGGGACGATCCATGACCCAGCTATAATACTTGTCGTCTCCTCCGGTAGTATATTGAAAATAAAGATTGTTGCCTGTTTCGCCTACGCCAATTGCCATTGTAGGGAGTAATAGTATACACAAAAGCAGCGCCAATACCAGCGCAAGAATCTTTTTCATGGAAAAGCCTCCTTATATCCACTCTGATGAGAGTTTTATAACTTTTATTATAGCGGCTTATCGGTATATTGCAATCCCAATAAAACGATTCTTGTTATTTTCTTCAAAAAATGTTACAATGAAAAAAGTGAGGTGAGAGGCGTGGACAATGAAAACCGCAAAAAAATCTGGCGCATGATCGTGATTATGCTTGCGGCAGTTGTCCTTGTGACTGTCGTTGCCGCCCTCCTGATTTTCAACGACCTGTTTAGCCGCATGAAAGCGCCGCCGACAGAAGAAACACTCCCGCAAGCCGCCGATGTCCGGCCGGAGAAAGCTCCGGCGGAGAAAGCCCCGGCGGAAAAGCCGCGCCGGGAAGAGGAAACGCTCCCGCCGGTGCCGGAGATCTCCAGTGAAACGGATGCGGAACTGGAGACCGCCATTCAGGAAACGCTGCAGAATATTCAGGTGGAGATCCCCAATACCGATGGCGTGATGACCGTTCTCCTGCTGGGCAATGACACCCGGGATGTTCCCCTCGAACAGCGGACGGATTGTCTGTTTCTGGCCTCGGTCAATCAGAATACCCGCCAGATTCTGCTGGTCTCTGTTCCCCGGGAACTCAGCGTCTACGTTTCCGACTGGGGCAGGACGGACTCGTTACTTTCCGCCTGTGTCAATGGCGGCCCGGCACTGACTGCCAAAACCGTTGCACAGAATTTCGGCGTGGCCATTGATGCCTATCTGTCTATCAGCTTCGAGAGCTTTGAGCACGCGGTGGATACTTTCGGCGGGGTGGATATGGCCCTGTCTGCCGATGATCTGTCGGCACTGACAGGCAAAGGTTTCTCCCCAACATCAAACGGTACCGATACCTATCATCTGGACGGCGCTCAGACCTTGGCCTATTGTCAGGGACGTTCCACGGATACCGGCGCGGACCACACCGACCGCCAGCATACCGTGATCCGCAGAGTGTGGGAGAAATCCAAGACCGTGTCGCTGAAAACCCGCTATTATGTGCTTCAACAGACCCTGCAGTCGGTTTCCACCAGTCTGACCCGCAGCCAATGTCTGAAACTGCTTTTGGATATGCCGATCCTGTATACCGGTAAAATGCTCTCCTATACCCTGCCCATTGCAGATCGGGAAACCACCGCGGCCTGCCTGCAAAAGTGGATTTATAACGAATGACCTCAAGCAAAAAGACGGCCATTTGGCCGACTTCAATTCCTGTTCTGCTTTTCCAAAAATAAAAGACACCCATTCGGGTGTCTTTTACTTTTTTGGTACGGGTAACAGGACTTTCCACGGCCGAACGCAACAGTCCCCCGGACTGTTGCTCCCAAAAATGCTTCGTCTCCGGCTCGCATTTTTGGAGGCCGACTTCAAGTCCTGTTCTGCTTTCTAAAAGCAAAAGACACCCATTCGGGTGTCTTTTACTTTTGGTACGGGTAACAGGACTTGAACCTGCACGGTTGCCCACCGGAACCTAAATCCGGCGCGTCTGCCAATTCCGCCATACCCGCGTACAATCGGATTATAGCACAGCTATCCTGTCGGTACAAGAGAAAAAATGATCTGCACAGATAGCCGTGCAGATCATTTTGACTTTCCACAAAGTTTTCCACTTATTCTTGCCGATTTTTTTCCGTATTTTCCGTTTTTTTGCCGGTTTCCTCCGAATGATTCTCCGTATTTTCCGGATTTTCCTCGATTTCCGGTGCCTTGACCGGCTCGGACACCATGTGAATATGCTTGGCCGGTGCCTCGATGGTCTCGGGAATGCTGGGCTTAAAGCCGTTCTGGCCGGGCAGCTTGGTGCCGTAGTAATCGCTGACGGTCTCGGGGTCCTTTCCCTCGATAATGGCCATCATCTCCTGCCCGGTAATGGTTTCCTTTTTCAGCAGATATGCCGCAATTTTGTCTAAAAGCTCCCGATTTTCTTCCAAAATCTTCTTGGCGTCTTCGTGGCACTGCCGTAGGATTTTGATGGTTGCCCGGTCTGCTGCGGCATAGGTCTCCTGGGCACAGGTCATGGAGTATCCGCCGTCCAGATACTGGCTTTGAATGGTACCCAAAGCCATCATATCGAACTCGTCGCACATGCCGAATCGCGCCACCATATTCCGCGCCATTTCTGTGGCTCGTTCGATATCGTTTGCCGCCCCGGAAGTACTGGTATTACACACAATTTCCTCGCTGGAGCGTCCTGCCAGCAGCGTGCGGATCTCCGCCAGAATATCGTCTTTCGACATGAGGAATTTCTCTTCTTCCGGCAGGTGCAGCGTGTATCCTAACGCACCCTGCGTATGGGGAACGATAGTGATTTTAGAGACGGGTTGGGCATTTTTTTGCTTGGCAGCCACCAACGCGTGGCCCACCTCGTGATAGGCAATGATTTTCTTTTCTTCCTCGGTGATAACGGTGCCCTTTTTCTCCGCACCGGCGATAACAACTTCAAAAGAAACCAGCAAATCCTCCTGATTCACGGCCTTGCGCCCTTTTCGCACGGCCCGCAGCGCCGCCTCATTCACCAGATTCGCCAAGTCAGCACCGACACAGCCGGCGGTAGCCTGTGCGATCTTTTCCAAGTCCACATCCTCGCTCAGATGAATATTGCGGGTGTGTACCTGCAAGGTTGCCAGACGGCCGGCATAGTTGGGGCGATCCACGGTGATGCGGCGGTCGAAACGGCCGGGACGCAGCAGCGCCTTGTCCAGCACTTCGGGACGGTTGGTAGCCCCCAGAACGATAACGCCCTTGCTGGGATCGAAACCGTCCAGCTCAGCCAGAAGCTGATTCAATGTCTGCTCCCGCTCGTCGTTCCCGCCGAAACGGCTGGCGTCACGGCTCTTACCAATGGTATCAATCTCGTCGATAAAGATGATGCACGGGGCGACCTTTGCCGCCTCTTTGAACAAATCACGGACGCGGCTGGCACCCACACCAACGAACATTTCCACGAAATCAGAGCCGGAGATGGAGAAGAAAGGAACGCCGGCTTCACCGGCTACCGCCTTGGCCAGCAAGGTCTTACCGGTACCGGGAGAGCCAACCAGCAGCGCGCCCTTGGGCAGCTTGGCACCGATGGCGGTGTATTTCTGGGGATTGTGGAGAAAGTCAATGATCTCCACCAGACTCTCCTTGGCCTCGTCCTGTCCGGCTACGTCTTTGAAGGTGACACCGGTGGACTTCTCCATATAGACCTTGGCGTTGGACTTGCCCACGTTGCCGATGCCGCCGAAACCGCCGCCACCGCTGCTCTTGCTGATAAAGCGCATCAGCAGCAGGAAAGCGCCGACCATAATAATGGTGGGCAGGATATAGGCCACCATGAATTCCAAAATGGGGCTCATCTGAGCCTGATAGTAGCCGGTGTAGTCCACCTTGTGTTCTTTCAGCAGGGGCAGCAGCCCATCGTCCCGCAGGGAAACCGTGTAGAGTGTAATGGGCGTTTCCTTGGTATGGGTAAAGGCCTTGTCCTCCAGTTTGTCGTTCTTAGCCTTTTCCGTGTGGATGTAGCCCTCCACCGGCGTGATATAGATGACATCATCCTTAAACAGAACGCTGTCCACTTCGTTGGATTCCACCAGAGTGATAAACTGGCTGTATTTCACTTCATGGCTGCTGGCCTTGTTAGCCGCGTTTCCATTGTAAGCGGTGAAATAGTTTAATGCCACCGTCAAAACCAGGGCCCAGGCAATCAGAGTCACCACGCCCCGCAGCTTACCGGGCTTATTGCCTTTGTTATTCTGATTATTATTGGACATAAAAACCTCCGTAGAATGAAACTTTTTCCTTTTTCAAAGGCAGTATATCATAAATAAAGAAAAGCCACAAGTGAGCACAGACGGAATTTCCTGTAAAATTTCTGTGAATGGTGCTTTATTCCGGCGAAAGGCTGTGTTATAATTACTCTGTATTGTCATCAAGAAAAATGAGGTACTGTTATGAAAGAAACTGAAATGCGCAAACCTCTGCCGGAGGCAGAAGCGGATGGCGTGATCGAAGGGCGTAATGCCGTTATTGAAGCACTCCGTGTGGGGACAGCCATCGACAAGATCTACCTGCTGAAAGGGGATACCGACAAGACGCTGGGTCATATCGCCTCAAAAGCCCGGGAAGCCGGCATCGTAGTGGTAGATGCGGACAAGCGCAAACTGGACAATATGTCTCGTACCCATTCCCATCAGGGAGTTATTGCGCTGGCTGCCGTGCGGGAATATGTCAGCGTGGAGAGCATTCTGGAAAGTGCTGCCGCCAAGGGGGAAAACCCGCTGCTGGTGGTTTGCGATGAGATTTCCGACCCCCACAATCTGGGCGCGATTTTGCGGACGGCTGAGTGTGCCGGCGCTCATGGCGTTGTCATTCCCAAGCGCCGCAGCGCAGGGTTGACCGCCATTGTAGCAAAGACCTCTGCCGGCGCGGTGAGCTATATGCCCGTGGCCCGGGTGGCCAATGTGTCGGCAACGCTGAAAGAACTGAAAAAGCAGGGTGTGTGGATCTTCGGTACAGCCGCCGGTGCTGACACCATCTTGTATGATGCGGATCTGAAGGGGCCGGCGGCTATTGTGATCGGCAGTGAGGGAGACGGTATGTCACGCCTGGTGGCCGACAACTGTGACTTTTTAGTCAGTATTCCAATGCAGGGGAAGATTTCTTCCCTGAATGCCAGCGCCGCCGCGGCAATACTGCTATACGAGGCCGTCAGACAGAGAAGGTAGCTTTTTTCTATGCAAAATGAACAGGATAAACGCCTATATGAGACCCTGACTCGCACGAGCAAGCTTTTGCAGAAGCTGCAGCCGATAGAGGGGGAAGAGTACACACTGGAGTCGATTTTGGAGGAATATGGCTCCGGTGGGGCGGAGCCTGTCCAAAACCAGGGAGAAACCGTTTCGGAGAAAGCGGAAAAGCAGGCCGCAGAGACAAAAGAGCCGGAGGAGCCGAAGGCGAACATATCACGCCGGCATATCCCGATCGTGGAAGTCCCCCTGAGTAAAGAGATGCCCGGGCCGATACCGGGAGAGGAAGCAACGGCGCCCCAGGACAATACCCCGCCGGACCGGGTTCGGATACGAGATGTGATGCGGGATACGGTGAATCAGGCCATGTCGGAGCATGAAGATGGCATTTTGCCGCCACGGGTACCGCTGAAGGACAGACTGCAGCGCCTGCTGCCCCGTCAGCGGGAGAGGAGACAGATCCCCCAGGATACCGAACAGCTTTGGGAGGAACCTGCTGTGCCCAAAGAGAAAGATCCGGAGCCTGAGCCGGACAGCGATTCCATTGCGCGGTTTGAGCGGCGACACAGCAAACACCTGTGCCGAGCAATGGTACTTGCCGCTGTGCCGGCGCTGGCGCTATTGGTGCTGTCTGTGTTAGAACACCTGGAGCAGCTTGCGCCGATATGGTGGTCCAATCAGCTTTTGCGCTGCGGCGTATTGGGCGGTGTCCTGCTGCTGACTGTGCTGCTGTGCATGGACGTGTGGCGTGCCGCGGCAGAGCGGCTGAAAAAGGGAAAGGTGGGCTGTGAACTGGCGGCAGCCGTCATTACTGCCGTAACACTGGCCAACTGTGTGGCAAGTGCGCTGAGCGATGACGGGGGGAACGAGCCCTTTGCCGTTTGTGCCGCGGTGCTGGACTGGCTTTGTCTGTGGGGACTTTATCAGCGTGCCAATACGCGGCGCGAGGCATTTTATTTGGCAAATATGGGCGGAAAACCGCCTTATATCGCTGCGGTAATCCCGGCAGGTGCCTGCAGACAGAAGGGAAAGCTGGCAGGATTCTATCGGCTGTCAGATCGAGAGGATCCGGCGGCCGCCTGGCAGAACTATACGGTGCCGTTTTTGCTTGCCGTAGCAACGGTTTTGGCAGCAGTTGTGGCCATTTCCGGAGATTGCATGGAGCGGTTTTTATGGCTGTGGTCGGCCATGCTCTGTGCGGCAGTGCCCATGGCGCTGCCGATACAGGCTACGCTGGTACTGTCACGGCTGCAGCATCGGCTGTCCCGCAGCGGCAGTGCCATTGCCGGATATGCCGGCGCCAAAGCGCTGAACCACTGCCGCCGGCTTGTTCTGGCGGAGAATGACATTTTCCCGCCGGGAACGGTGGAATTTAACGGGTACAAGGTGTTCGGCGAGGAACGGAGCAAAATGCTGTCCTATGCAGCAGCCATGGCAAAGACCGCCCACAGCCAGCTTTATGAGCTGTTTGAACAGCAGCTTACCGCAGAGGGCGGATTCAGCGTCCGCGTAGAGGGACTGCAGTTTCATGAGGAGGGCGGCATTTCCGGCGTGATCCACGGCGAGACGGTGCTGATGGGCAGCATCTACTTTATGCGGAAACAGCATATTGCACTGCCCCACGATCTGAAGCTGCAAACGGGTGTATTTCTGGCGGTGGACGGCGTACTGGGCGCCATTTTCGTCATCAAATATCAGCCCTCCCGCAACGTGGAGTGGGCATTGCAGGCCCTGAAGCGCGCCCATATGCCGCCGGTACTGGCGGTACGCAGCGGGAATGTGACACCGGGACTGCTGAAGCGGAAATTCGGCGTAGACTGCAAGCCGATTTATCCGGACGTAAGTACCCGTCTGGCCCTGTCTGATGCTATGGAGCAGACGGGACAGGAACCTTATGCCCTGATCTACCGGGAAGGGCTGATGCCGCTGACGGAAACTGTGATCGGCGCTAAACGCATGATCAGAGCCATACGGCTGTCCATGATATTGAGTTATTTGGGCAGTATTATGGGCATTTTGCTGACCTATTATTTGACCTCGATAGCAAGCTATGGAACGATAGCGCCTCTTTATATGCTGGCCTATGGCGTGCTGTGGCTGCTGCCGACTCTGCTCCTGAGCGGTTCGGTGAAGCATTTTTGAATGGAACAGGCAGAAACACGTCTTGTTTCTGCCTGTTTTTCGCAAGAATTGCGAAAATTTTTGAAATTTTCTGTTGTCAGACCGATAAAAGTAAGATATAATTGTAGCGTTGAGCATTCGCGTGAAAAAGCGTCACGCTGATCAAAGGAAGGGAGAAACATATTATGACCGCTAACGACATTCGCAACATCGCCCTGCTGGGTCACGGTGGCTCCGGCAAGACTTCTCTGGCTGAGCAGATGCTGTTCATGACCAAGGGTACTGACCGTTTGGGCAAGACCGCTGACGGCAATACCACCTGCGACTATGATGCAGAAGAAATCAAACGCCAGATTTCCATTTCCCTGGCTTTCGCCCCTGTTACCTACAAGGGTGTGAAAATCAACCTGATGGATGCTCCCGGCAACTTCGACTTTGCCGGCGAAGCTGTATCCGCTATCGCTGCCGCCGAGTGCGCTGTGATCGTGGGCGCCGCCAAAGACGGTCTGTCCGTGGGTATGGAGCGTACCTGGAAGATGCTGGGCAAGAAGCCCCGCATGATCTTTATCAACCGCGTGGAAGAGGCCAACGCCGACTATGCTTCCGCTCTGGAAGCCATCAAGGCAAAGTTCGGCACCGCCATCGCCCCCATCGTTGTCCCCGTGGTGGACGGCAATAAGGCTGTGACCACTGTGGTCGACCTGCTGCATAACAAGGCATACAACGCTAAAGGCGAGTGCCCCATCCCCGCCGAGGTGGCTGACGAAGTGGAAGCTGCCCGCGCTGAGCTGATGGAAGCCGCCGCCGGCGCTGACGAAGAGCTGATGGAGAAGTTCTTTGATACCATGGAGCTGTCCGCTGCCGATATGGCAAAGGGTCTGAAGATCGGCGTCCGCGACGGCAGCGTCTGCCCCGTGCTGTGCGGCTCCGCCGTCACCGGCATGGCCGTGGATATGCTGATGCAGACCATCGTGGATCTGTGTCCCATCGCCACCGATATGCCCGCTGTGGCCGCCAAGGACGAGAAGGATAACGACATCGAAGTGGCTTACGATCCCAACGGTGCTACCGCCGCTCTGGTGTTCAAGACCATCTCCGACCAGTACGGCAAGTACTCCATGATCAAGGTCATCCGCGGTAAGGTCACCAGCGATATGGCTCTGTACAATCCCACCACCGGCAACACCGAAAAGCTGGGTCGTCTGTATACCATGAAGGGTAAGAAGGGCGAGGAGATCAAGGAGATCTGCTGCGGCGACATCGGTGCCATCGGCAAGATGGACAAGGTCAAGACCGGCGACACCATGTGTGATGCCAAGAACGCCGTGGTCTTTGCCCCCATGCAGTATGCCGCTCCCTGCTATGAGCGCGCCATCTCCCCCAAGGTCAAGCAGGAAGTGGAGAAGATGGGTACCGGTCTGAACAAGTTGAACGAAGAGGATCCCACCTTCCACGTCACCAACAACGCCGAGACTCACCAGACCGTGATCTCCGGTGCCGGCGATATCCAGATTGACGTGCTGTGTGCCAAGCTGAAGTCCCGCTTCGGCGTAGAGACCGAGCTCAGCGAGCCCCGTGTTCCCTATCGTGAGAAGATCCGCAGCAAGGTGGAAAAGCGCGGCCGTTATAAGAAGCAGACCGGCGGCAGCGGCCAGTTCGGCGATGTCGTGATCACCTTTGAGCCCCAGACCGAGCAGGAGGATATGATTTTCGAGGAGGCCGTGTTCGGCGGCTCCGTGCCCAAGAACTACTTCCCCGCCGTGGAAAAGGGCCTGCGTAAGTGCTGCCTGAGCGGTGTGCTGGCAGGTTATCCCGTGGTGTTCCTGAAGGCCACGCTGACCGACGGTTCCTACCACCCCGTGGACTCCTCCGATATCGCCTTCCAGTTGGCAGCAGGTCTTGCTTTCAAGGATGCTCTGCCCGAGGCCAAGCCCGTGCTGATGGAGCCCATCGGTGAGCTGAAGGTCACCGTGCCCGATAACTTCGTGGGCGATGTGATGGGCGACCTGAACAAGCGCCGCGGCCGTGTGATGGGCATGAACCCCACCGGCGATGGCGAGACCGTTCTGGAGGCCGAAGTTCCCATGGCTGAGATGACCTCTTATGCCATCGACCTGCGCTCCATGACCCAGTCCCGCGGTGTGTTCACCTTCGCTTTCGTGCGTTACGAGGATTGCCCCGCCGCCGCACAGGAGAAGGCCATTGCCGCCGCCAAGGCCATGCAGGAAGCCGAGAACTAAACAAGAACAAAAAAACAGTCGCCCGTGGGCGGCTGTTTTTTTGCGGCGGGGTGAGGGCACCTCGCCCTACGGCATTTCGGAACTTTCGATAGAGCCGTAGGGCGCGACGACTCGGCGCGCCGCATTTCGGGCGGACAGAGTCGTCCGCCCCTACGAATTTTTTGGAAGCTTTGATAAATACTGTAGGGCGGCACCTGTGTGTGCCGCCGATGTGCTCAGAGGGAATGGCGGCGGGACACATAGATCCCGCCCTACAAAAAACTTATTTCCCTCTTGACAAATTATAAAAATAATATATAATCTCAAATAAGATTAAATCTTATTAAGGAGAAGCGCTATGCAGGAGCGGCATACTGTACAAAAGGATATTGTCTATGCCGCGCTGTGTGCGCTACACAACCACCCTACGGCGGATGCGGTTTACGGCGAGGTACAGCGTCAGCACCCGTCGGTGAGCCGGGGTACGGTCTACCGGGTGTTGAATACCATGGCGGAGCAGGGAAAGATCCTACGGCTGCGCGCCGATGGTGCGGATCACTATGACCACCAGACCCACCGACATCATCATATTCAGTGTACCTGCTGCGGCAGGGTGGACGATGTTGAGACTGTGGGATTGGACGATGTGACCGCCGCCGTGACAGATCCCTGCGGTTACACGATCACCGATGCATCGCTGCTGTTCCGCGGCATTTGTCAGTTTTGTCAAACCACGCACGAAAGTGCGATTTGAAAATAATTTTGAAAAGGAGATTATGAGTATGAAGAAGTGGGTATGTCCTGTTTGCGGTTATGTACATGAGGGTGACGTTCCTCCCGCTGAGTGCCCTGTTTGCCATGTGAAGGGCGAGAAGTTCACCGAGCAGGCGGCAGAGAAGACCTGGGCTGCTGAGCATGTTGTGGGCGTTGGTAAGGTCTTTGGCGACAATGTTCCCGCCGAGGTACAGGAGGAGATCATCAAGGGCCTGCACGCCAACTTTGAGGGCGAGTGCTGCGAGGTAGGTATGTATCTGGCCATGGCGCGTGTTGCCCATCGTGAGGGTTATCCCGAGATCGGTATGTATTGGGAAAAGGCAGGTTTGGAAGAGGCCGAGCACGCCGCCAAGTTCGCAGAACTGCTGGGCGAAGTCGTCACCGACTCCACCAAGAAGAACCTCGCCATGCGCGTGGATGCCGAGAACGGCGCAACTCTGGGCAAGTTCGAGCTGGCCAAGCTCTGCAAGCAGTATAATCTGGACGCTCTGCACGATACCATCCACGAAATGGCCCGCGACGAGGCGAGACACGGCAAGGCATTTGAGGGTCTGCTGAAGCGGTATTTCTAAGGCAAAACAAGGGGTATCAAAGAAGTATTCCTACTAAATTTTTGAAAGGAGAACATCATATGGCAAACAAGTATGCAGGTACGAAAACCGAGAAGAACCTGTGGGAAGCCTTTGCGGGCGAGTCTCAGGCGCGCAACAAGTACACCTATTTCGCCTCCGTCGCCAAGAAGGCGGGCTATGAGCAGATCGCGGCGCTGTTTTTGCAGACCGCCGACAACGAGAAGGAGCACGCCAAGCTGTGGTTCAAGGAGTTGGGTGAGCTGGGCGATACCGCCGAGAATCTGCTCCACGCCGCCGAGGGCGAGAACTTCGAATGGACGGATATGTACGAACGTATGGCAAAAGAGGCAGAGGAAGAGGGCTTCCAGACCCTTGCCAACCGCTTCCGCGCCGTTGGTGCCATCGAAAAGACCCACGAGGAGCGCTATCGTGCATTGCTGAACAATGTGGAGACTGCGCAGGTCTTTGAAAAGGCCGGCGTGACCGTTTGGGAATGCCGCAACTGCGGCCATATCGTGGTGGGCGTCAAGGCACCGCAGGTGTGCCCTGTGTGTGCTCATCCCCAGGCCTACTTTGAGGTCCGCAAGGAAAATTATTGATTCATAAAAAATGGCTGCCTAGAGGCGGCCATTTTTTATGAATCAGCACGAAAAAACTTGTCAAACGGGAAAAAAGAAGATATACTTTTTCTATCAAAGGAAATAAGCACAAACAATTCAAATATATCAAATAGAAAGGAACCTCACTATGGGAAAATTTGTTGTGAAAGCCACCAAGACCGGTTTCGTGTTCAATCTGAAAGCCGGCAACGGCGAGGTCATCGCCAACAGCGAAGTCTACACCACCGAGAGCGCCTGCAAGAAGGGTATCGAGTCCGTGAAGAAGAACGCCCCCATCGCCAAGCTGGAGGACCAGACCGTGGCCGAGGTCGTGGTCGTCACCAATCCCAAGTTCGAGATCTATACCGATAAGGCCGGCGAGTTCCGTTTCCGCCTGAAAGCCCGCAACGGCGAGATCATCGCCACAGGCGAGGGCTACAAGGCCAAGGCCTCCTGCCTCAACGGCGTGGAGTCCATCCGCAAGAATGCCCCCGATGCGGAGATCGTCAAGGAGTAAGCGCTTTGAAAAAATTGCCGCCCGATGGGCGGCAATTTTTTATGCCTTATTCTTCCCCTTAAGATTGACGATCCACAGCAGAATGAAATAGTACACAAACAGGATCCCCAAAACGATGAGCGTCATCACATCGGACTTGGGGGCCAGTGACGCCAGAATCAGCAGGGGCGCCGCCAGCAAAATGGCGAAGCTGCTGCCCAGTACCAGATTGTTGCCGGCGGGGGTCTTCATCTCCGGATCCAGCTCCCGCAGCAGCAGCACACCGGAGGAGATCGTGCCGGTCATCATGCCGTACATGGACATCAGGCTCTCGTAGTAGTAGCCGGGATAGACCTTGCGGCAAACATAGCGCAGATGCAGCATGGTAAAGACCGCACCGGCAACGGACAGCAGAATAAACGGCAGCCACAGACCGGACAGCTTGTCGATCTCGATGGAGGCGATACCGGTGACGATCATGATGTCAAAGGCAAAGTTGGAGATGCGGTTCAGGAGGTAGTTGTTCTGATACTGCCGGTGGATCAGATTGACCTTTTTCGCTTTTTGCATACACACACGAGTCAGCATGGCGAGGGCGGAACCGATGATGAAGTTGAAGCCCCACAGCAGACTGTTGAGCATATTGCCGACACCGGGCGCAAAGGCCGTCAGCGCTGAGGTGATGCCCCAGGTGATCAGGTAGGTGGCCAGATAGACCAGCAGCACCAGTACCACCTGAATGGAGAAACGATCCAGCGACTCGCTGATGGGCACTTCGTTTTCATGCTGGAAGGTGTCCACAGTGACGTTGTCCACCATGTCGCGGTAGTCCTGCCGCTTGATCTTGCCCCGCTTGATAAGAATGTTGATGTAGATCACGCCCACGATACAGGCACAGAGATAACCGGCGGCGGCGATTGCCAGACCGAAGCTCTGTCCGCCGACAAAACCCAGGGACTCATAGGAGGAACCGATATTGTTGGCCTGCCCGGGTCCCTGACCGAAGCCCATGGGAAGCAGGACGCCGGCGGCCTTGAACAGATCCGGCATCAGGGTATAGCCCAGAAGCACGGTAATGGCCAGACCGGCGATACCCTGAATCATGTAGGAACCCACAATGACCGCGCCGGATTTCAGACCCACTAACGAGCCCTTGGCGTTCTCTTCACTGCGTTCGGGAACGCGAAGGCTCATGGCGATAAAGCCAATGGCAATGCCGTGGTAGGTCAGATTTTCCATAAAGCTGATATCGAGGTTCAGAACGCCGGTGATCTTCAAAATCAGCAGCAGGAAACCGGCCAGTACGGCGGTGGGCATCAAACTGCGGCGGATAAAAGAAATCCGGCGCCGCAGAATATGGGCGACCATCAACGCGGCGGCAATTATGCCGATCTGGATGATGGGATTCCACAAAACAGTATTTGCAGCAGAGTAATCCATAGCTTTACTCCTTTTTCATCAGATTGAACAGGTAGATATATTTCAGCGCGCAGAAGCTCTCTGCGCCGCGGATCTCATATTGGGCGTCCATGTGGGCGGTCAGCACATTGCGGGAGAAGATGGCAGCACCCTCAATCTGCGCGGGATCGATTTCGCTGCCGTTTACCGTGAAGTGATCCCGGTAGGCGACCAGCTTGGCGGGGAAGGTTTTTTGAATGACGTGATCCTCGATCCGGTGGATCGTCACGTCGTCGGAGAACAAAACCGTATCCGGCTCTGCGGCGTTTCGACGCTCTGCCAATACTTCCCGCTGCCGGACGTCCCAGTCGGTCACGGTGTGCCTGACGCCGTCCTGATCGGTCAGATCACCGTAAACGTCATAAGTGGCCGAAAAGCCGCAGTCACAGGAGATGGTGTCGCCGTGGCTGCAAAGCGTACCGATCCTGCCGCACTTGGGACAGGTAAAGAGAGCCGCCTCCAGCCCCCGGGCCAGATCACGCCCGCGGAATGCCGCGTGCTCCCGCTGCTGGGTTTCGTAGGCGTCCTCATGGAGATCCCGCTCAATGGCGGCGATGATCTCCCCATCGGTCATGCTCTTGAGTTCTTCGGGGGTATAGATATGTACCAGCCTGCCGTGCATCCTACCCCGGCGAAGCTGCAAGCTCCAGCGCGGCTGGGTGAAGTAGCCGCCCTCGATTCGATAGGTGACCAGAGAGGCACCGCTGCGCCGCGCCAGCTTGCCGGTGGCGGAAAAGAGCGGGCCGGTGACGCCGTTAAAGGAGCGGTTTCCCTCGGGGAACAGGGCCACGTTGTAACCGCTTTTCAAATGCCGCAGGATCTCCATGCTGGATTGCAGACCGGCTTTGCCCTTGGTGTGGATAATGGGCTTGAAATACCGCAGCAAAAACCGGGTGGCAAGACCTTTGCGCATGATGTTCTCGCTGGCTACAAAGTAGATCTGCTGCTTTGCCGCCATGCTCAGCAGAATGGGGTCAACGTCCAGATTGTGATTGCACAGCAGGAAATAGGGGCTTGCCGATTCGGGAATGGGGTCATAGGTGTAGCGGAACTTGCTCTTCATAATGGGCGTGACCAAGGCTCCGAAAAAGCGGAATGCCCGCACGTGCCGTTTGTGTTCGTCCATACGATCGCCCCTTTTCAAGTAGCTGTCATCTACGCCCTATCATATAAGATAGTGCTGAAAAAAGCAAGAGAGAAATGCGTTTTTCATACCTTGTCAACATTTGCACTTTGTGCTACAATCCAAACGAAAAGGCAAAAAGAAAAGAAGACAATAAACAATGTCAGAAGAAAAGAAAGTAAATAAGGCAGAGGAAGTAAAGACCGAAGAAAACGGTGTACAGCTTACGGATGAGCAGATGGCACAGGCTGCGGGTGGCATTAAGCTCGATCCCGATAGGCTCAGGAGAAAAATAGAAGAACAATATCCGACATAGTGCAATTAAATTAGATTTTATAAAAAAAGGAGCAATATTTATGGAGTTGAAAGAGATCCTCAGCCGGGTAGATCATACGCTGCTGTCCCAGAGCGCAACGTGGGAGGAGATCAAAGTCATCTGCGATGACGGCATCAAGTACGGCTGCGCCAGCGTGTGCATTCCCGCCAGCTACGTCAAACAGGCCGCAGACTATGTGCAGGGCAAGATCGCCATTTGCACGGTAATCGGGTTCCCCAACGGCTATGACACCACCGCCAGCAAGTGCTTTGAGGCCGCTGATGCGGTGAAAAACGGCGCATCTGAGGTGGATATGGTCATCAATGTGGGCTGGGTCAAGGACGGCCGCTACGATGACGTGCTGGAAGAGATCAAAGCGGTGAAGGGACACTGCGGCGGCAAGCTGCTGAAGGTTATTATCGAGACCTGCCTGCTCACCGAGGAAGAGAAGATCGAGATGTGCCGCGTGGTATCTCAGTCCGGCGCAGATTATATCAAGACCTCTACCGGTTTTGGCGGCGGCGGTGCCACCAGGGAGGACGTGGCGCTGTTCAAGGCCAATATTGCGCCCCACCTGAAGATCAAGGCTGCCGGTGGTATCGCCGATTTGAAGGACGCCGAGGATTTCATCAATCTGGGCGCCGACCGTCTGGGTACCTCCCGTATCGTCAAGGCCGTCAAAGCGATGGAAAAATAATTCCGTAGGGGCGACCCTGTGTGGTCGCCCGCGGGTCGTCGAGAATGCCCCTATACACGAAGGACACAGTAGGGGCCGGCGTCCCCGACGGCCCGCGTTTCGTTAATCATCGGCGGGACGTCCGGAGGCCGTCCCCTACGAAAACGTATGAAGAAAAGGAGAACTACGTCATGCCTACCCCTCACAACAACGCAAAATCGGGCGATTTTGCCAAGACCGTTCTGATGCCCGGTGACCCGCTGCGGGCTAAATTTATTGCAGAGACCTTTTTGGAAAATCCCAAGCTGGTCAATAACGTCCGCGGTGTGCAGGGCTACACCGGTACCTATCAGGGTGTGCCTGTCAGCGTGATGGCCAGCGGTATGGGCATTCCGTCCATCGGTATCTATTCTTACGAGTTGTACACCCAGTACGATGTGGACAACATTATTCGGGTTGGCTCTGCCGGCGCCATGCGTGCTGATTTGGAGCTTGGCAGTGTGGTGGCCGGTATGGGTGCCTGCACCAACTCCAACTATGCCGCGCAGTATGAGCTGGGCGGAAGCTATGCCCCGATTTGCGACTTTGATCTGCTGATGGCGGCGGTGGAGAGTGCCAAGGAGCTGGGCGTAAAGATGCCGGTGGGCAATCTCTACTCCTCCGATACGTTCTACGATGCCGCCGGGCGGAATATGCGCTATGCCAAGATGGGCATTCTGGCGGTGGAAATGGAGGCGGCAGGCCTTTACTGTAACGCCGCCTATACCGGCAAGCGTGCGCTGGCCATTTGCTCCATCTCCGATAATCTGATTACCGGCGAGGAGCTGGACGCCGATGCCCGCCAGACCAACTTCACCAATATGATGAAGATCGCGCTTAACGTGGCGGTCAAGATGGCGAACAAATAAAAAAACAAAAGAACTCCGGCGGAAGTCGGAGTTCTTTTTATCTGAAAAACCAGCCCCTTACCGCAAAAGCCAGTACCACCGAAATCCCTGCCTGCGCCAGCTTGGCCGACAGATAGGGAAAAAGGTGTAGCCCGCTGCCCTCCAGCACCGCCGCTGTTTGACAATGGACGCTAAAACCGCCGAAGCCCAAAAGTGCTGCCGCCAGAACAAAGCCATCGGCAGTATTCGGCAATGACAGAATGCCGTTGGTCAGTTCGATTGCACCCAACAAAAGCGGGTGGCACAGACCTGTATATGCAGTCAGCAGGCGAAGCACTACCAAAAACAATATCACAAAGCCGCAGATATTTGCCATGGTAGTAACCCCGGTGCTTACGGTGCTGACAAAAACGCGGGCAAAGGACGGCGGCGGCTGCGGGGAGCAGGGAGACATCTTTTTGCAGGGCAGGAGAGCAAAAAGAATAAGCGCCGACAGGGCATGAATGGCATACAGCGCCCACCCCACAGCGGCACTGTTGAATACGCTATGGCCGGCTATGCCGAGAATAAAGGCAGGGCCGGCATTGTTGCAGCAAAGCAGCAGACGCTGCCCGCTGTTTTGATCCAACGAGCCGTTATCGATCAACGCGGAAATGGCTTTGGCACCCATGGGATACCCACCCACCAACCCCAGCACCAAAGCGGTGGTTCGGGGCGAAAAGAAGTTCCCCAAGCCGCAGCCGATGAGTAAAGATACGGCCACAAACAGAGGAAAAAGGGAGGGGATGATGCTTTGCCCGCACAGCAAAAGACCGTCCCGCACCGCCTGTGCCACCGTATCGTGGGCAGAGAGAAGTAAGGCTGCAGCAGCGATGAGCAGGGTACAGAGTGCGACCTGCCGCCAGGTCAGGGGTAGTTTTCCCATGATTCTCACCTCGGACAAACCTATGTCCGCAGCAGGACAGGTATGACGAAAGATTTTCAGCATTGCTGCATACGTATAGCAAGAGGTGAGAATGATGGACAGAAAGAAACGCCGGGCAATTTTGCAAAAAGGTGTGGAGACCATGGAACGGCTGGATCTGGAGCCGGCTGTTGTGCGTGATATACCCCGCATGGAACTGACGGGAAACCGCAGATTCTATATGGATGGACACAAAGGAGTATTATGCTACTCCACCGAGAGCATCGACATTGGCGGCGGAAGCGTCATTGTCCGACTACGGGGCAGCGGAATGCAGATCGTAGCCATGACCGATGACGAATTGCGAATTACCGGGAAAATTGATGGAATGGAGCTCATGGAGTAAATGTATCAGAAACTGCTGAACTTTCTGCGGGGAAACACGCTTTTGGCGGTGGAATGTCCGATGCCGGAGCGATTTTTTAACCTTTGCGGGGTACACGATATTCCCTTCTGGGACGTGAAATGGCAGGGAGAAACGGCGTTTACCGTACGCACCACCCGCTGGGGCTACTTCCGGCTGAAAAGCGTGACCGGGGGATTGGATGTGAATATGACCGTTCGCCGGGAAAAGGGGGCGCCGGTTATTCTCCGCCGTTTTCGGCGGCGCTATGTACTGCTGGGGGCAGCAGCCGCATTTGTGCTGCTGTTCTGGTGGGGCAATACCTATATTTGGGATATTGAAGTGCAGGGAAATGATACAATCCCTACGGAACAGATTTTGCGGGCTCTCGAAAAACAGGGAGTCAAGGTGGGAACAAAAGCCCTGTCCATTGACCAGGAGGATCTGCGAAACCATGTGCTGCTGGAACTGGAGGATATATCGTGGCTGGCGGTGAACGTATCCGGCTGCACCGCCCATGTGCAGGTGGTGGAGCGCCATCGCCCGCCTCCACTGCTGACGGATGCCGAAAAATGCAATGTCATCGCCGCCAAGGACGGGCTGGTGACCAAAGTGGAGGCGTTGGACGGCAGGGCTGAGGTGATGCAGGGCAGTACCGTTACCCGGGGTCAGATCCTGATTTCCGGTGTGGTGGACAGCACCATGACCGGTGTACGCCTGCTCCATGGTATGGGACGGGTCTATGCCCGTACCTGGTATGAGCTTTCCACAATCGTGCCGCTGCAGATGACCCAACAGGGAGAAAACAGAAAAAACAGTGCGCGTATTGCGGCAATTTTTGGAAAACAGCGGATAAAATTTTTCCCAAAGGGTAGCGTATTGGAGCCCGACTGTGATAAAATAACATTATATAAACCCCTGACCCTGCCCTTTGGTTTTCGCCTGCCGGTGACACTGGCGGTGGAACGGTTTTCCCGCTATGACACGGCGGGAGCAGAACGCTCTGCGGAGGAGGCACGGCGGGAGGGAGAGCAGACTCTGCTGCATGAACTGCAAACCTTGCTGGAGAAGGACGGCACGGTGGAAAACACCCATTTTGCCGCAGTGAAGCGAAATGGGTGCCTGATGGTTACGCTGAAAGCGGAGTGTCTGGAACAAATCGGGAAAAGTGTCCCGATCGGAGAATAAAAACTACCACGAAAGAGGGCTGCTGAGATGGAACAGCGCATTGGAATTGAACGCATGGAAGAGGCCATCGAGGTCTTTGGTTCCTTTGATGAGAATATCCGGCTTTTGGAGCAGGAGTTCAACGTGATCATCGTCAACCGGGACGGCGAGATCGTGATCTCCGGCGATGTGGAAAATGCTATGCTGGCGGAAAAAGCGGTGCAGGCGCTGTTGACTCTTGCCAAAAAGGGAGAGGTTATCACCGAACAGCATGTCCGCTATGTGGTGGGGCTGTGCCGCAGCGGGCAGAGTGAGAAAATCGCCGAGCTGACCCAGGACGTAATCTGCATTACCTCCAAGGGTCGCCCGGTCAAGCCCAAGACCATCGGGCAGAAAGACTATGTAGAAAGCATTTTGAAAAATACCGTCACCATCGGCGTAGGCCCTGCCGGTACGGGAAAGACCTATCTGGCGGTGGCCGCCGCAGTAGCGGCCTTCCGGGACAAGCAGGTCAACCGCATCATCCTGACCCGTCCGGCGGTGGAGGCAGGCGAGCGTCTGGGCTTCCTGCCCGGCGATTTGCAGAGCAAGGTGGACCCCTACCTGCGCCCACTGTATGACGCCCTGTTCGATATGCTGGGCGCGGAGACCTACCAGAAATATCTGGAAAAGGGCAATATCGAGGTGGCGCCTCTGGCCTATATGCGCGGCCGTACACTGGACGACAGCTTTATCATTCTCGACGAGGCGCAGAACACCAGCCGGGAGCAGATGAAGATGTTTTTGACCCGCATGGGATTTGGCTCGAAAGTCGTCATCACCGGCGACATCACCCAGATCGATCTGCCGGGGGACAAGCCCAGCGGACTGAAAGAAGCGATGAAAGTCCTTAAGGGTGTGGAGGGCATCGGCATCATGGAGCTGACACAGAATGATGTGGTGCGCCACGTCATGGTGCAGCGCATCATCGAAGCATACGCCAAGTACGAGGAGAAACGGGGGCAAAACCATGACACACAGAATTTCCGTCACAAGTAATCGCAAGGGGATCAATCATCCCACCTTGTCCGCCTTGCTGCGGCGTGCCATCAAGACGGCGCTTTTCTGCGAGGGCGTGGAGCTGCCCTGTGAGATCAACGTCCTGCTCACGGACGATGAGGGCATCCATGCGGTCAACCTCGCTATGCGAAATGTGGACAGCCCCACCGATGTGCTGAGCTTCCCCATGTTCGACCTCGCCCCCGGTGAGCACCCGGATGAATATGACATCGACCCGGAGACCGACTGCGTTCCCCTGGGCGATATGTGCATCTCCGTGGAGCGTGCCAAAGCGCAGGCCCAGGAGTACGGCCACAGCTTTGAGCGGGAAATTTCCTACCTCTGTGTCCACTCGGTGCTGCATCTGCTGGGCTACGACCACATGGACGAGGGCGCGATGAAAAAACAAATGCGCAGCAGGGAAGAAGCTGTTATGACCGTGTTAGACCTGAAAAGATGAATACGAATCGTAAAATTACGACAATATAATACAAAATACTATCAAAAACTGCTCACACAAAAGAAAGTGGAGGATCACCTATGAACATTACCAAAACCGCCATGATCACCGTCTGCGGACGGCCCAATGTGGGAAAATCCAGCCTGACCAATGCGTTGGTGGGAGAGAAGATCGCCATCGTCAGCAACAAGCCCCAGACCACCCGCAACCGCATTTACGGCGTGGTGAACAAGAACGATACCCAGTTCGTCCTGCTGGACACGCCGGGTCTCCACAAGCCCCGTTCCCGTCTGGGGGACTACATGGTCAAGGTGGTGCATGAGAGTCTCAGCGCGGTGGAATGCGCGCTGCTATTGGTAGAGCCCATCGCCCATGTGGGCGAACCGGAGAAGATTTTGCTCCAGCGGGTGCAGGAGGAAAAACTCCCCTGTGTGCTGTGTATCAACAAGGTGGACACCGTAGAGCGCAAGGACGAGCTCCTGGCAGTTATTGCTGCCTACAATGAGGTCTATCCCAACTTTGACGCCATCATTCCCATCTCTGCCAAGACCGGCGATGGACTGGACGAGCTGATGACTCAACTGAAAAAATACGCCGTGGACGGTCCCCAGCTCTTCCCGGAGGACATGACCACCGATCAGCCCGATGCCCAGGTCTGCGCCGAGATCGTGCGGGAGAAGATGCTCTACTGTCTGGATAAAGAGATCCCCCACGGCACGGCGGTGGAGGTCACCCGCTTCACCGAGCGGGATAACGGTATCATTGATCTGGACGTGACCATCTACTGCGAAAAGCAGAGCCACAAGGGAATCCTCATCGGCAAACAGGGTGCCATGATGAAGAAGATCAGCACCATGGCGCGGCAGGACATCGAAAAGTTTATGGGTACGCAGGTCTATCTGGAAACATGGGTCAAAGTCAAGGAGAATTGGCGTGATAATCCCAACTTTATCCGTATGCAAGGGTTTACCGAGGAATAATTACCAACCATAATTCGCCCCACCCCGCGCAAAATAAACGCGAGGTGAAACGCGATGGATTACTGGCAGCTTTTTTGGGAGACCGGCGCACCGGAATGGTACGTATTGAATAAGACCGTAGGGGCGGACGACTCTGTCCGCCCGCAAGATCCGTCGAAAGAGGTGGCCACATCATGCAAAGTGAAAAACGGGTGACCACCGGCCTTGTCCTGCGCCAGACGGCCACCAAGGAAACGGACTTGATCCTGACCGTTCTGACCCCCGATTTAGGCAGCATCAGCGTCATCGCCAAGGGCGCGAGAAGCAAGAAAAGCAAATACAGCGCCGCCTGTCAGCTTTTGACGTACAGCGAGATGACGCTGACCCAGCGGGGCGAGTGGTACTACTTAAACGAAGCATCCACTGTGGCGCTGTTTGACGGTGCGCGGCAGGACATCGTGCTGTTGTCCCTGGGCTCCTATTTTGCGGAGCTTTGCGAAGCGGTATGCACCCCCGAAGCCGCACCGGAGCTTTTGCGCCTGCTGCTTAACGCCCTCTATGCTCTTGCCGAACTGCACAAAGACCCCGCCATCGTCAAACCTGCCTTTACGTTCCGATTGATGGCGCTCTCCGGTTTCGAGCCCTACTGCGATGCCTGCGCCGTTTGCGGCAGGGAGCCTGAAAAACCGGTGCTGGACGCAGTACAGGGCGTGGTACACTGTATGGACTGCAAAACAAACGGCCTGAGCCTGCCTTTGACGGCGGGAGCATTGGAAGCCCTGCGCTACATATTGAGCTGCCAGGACAAAAAGCTGTACGCCTTTTCCGCTTCCCCGCAGGATTTGAAGCTGCTGGACCACGCCGCGGAAGCCTTTGTTTCCGCGCAGTTGGAGCGAAGCTTCAGGACGTTAGACTATTATAAAAACATGCTGTAATTCCAAAAACACAGATTTTCTGCTTTCCAAGAGGTACATTCATGACCGATTTATTTGAAAAATCCATTCGCACGCTGGAGCTGCCCACGGTGTTGGAGCAGCTCAGCCGCCATGCGGTTTCTGATGCTGCCAAGGAGCGCTGCGGGAAACTGTTTCCCACGACAGACGCTGCCGAGGTCAAGCATCTGCTGGACGAGACCGATGCCGCCAAGGAGCGGGTGGGTCTTCACGGCAACCCCAACTTCGCCGGTGTCAAGGATGTGGCGGCGGCCCTGTCCCGGGCCGACCACGGCGGTATGCTCAATACCCGGGAGCTGCTGGACATCGCCGGTGTGCTGACCGCCAGCCGCCGGGTAGCGGAATACGATGCCGACCGCAGCGGTGATCCCACCGCCATCGACCACCTGTTTTCCGCCCTCCACACCAACAAGTACTTAGAGGAGAAGATCCGCTCCGCCATTCTGGACGAGGAGACCATCGCGGATACCGCCAGCGCCGAGCTTGCCGATATTCGCCGCAAGATGCGCCTTGCCGCCAGTAAGGGGAGGCAGATTTTACAGAAAATCATTTCCTCTCCCAGTTATGCCAAGGTCTTGCAGGAAGCCCTTATCACCCAGCGTGATGGGCGCTTTGTCGTTCCCGTCAAGGCGGAGTTCAAGGGCAGCCTGCCCGGATTGGTGCACGATATCTCCTCCAGCGGCGCCACCCTTTTCATCGAGCCCATGGGCGTGGTGCAGGCGAATAACGAGCTCAAAGAACTGGAAGCCCGGGAGCAAAAGGAGATCGACCGCATTCTCCACGTCCTCAGCGCCGACTGCGCGGGTTTTCAGGAGGATATTCTGTACGACTATGACGTGCTGGTGCATCTGGACGTGATCTTCGCCAAGGCACAGCTCAGCTATGCCATGAACGCCAGCCGCCCCGAGGTGAAGAAGAAAGGCGGCATCTCCCTGCGCCGTGCCCGTCACCCGCTTCTCGACAGCGCCAAGGCGGTGCCTATTACCGTTTCTCTCGGCGAGGAATACGACACGCTGGTCATTACCGGCCCCAATACCGGCGGCAAGACCGTGACGCTGAAAACGCTCGGTCTTTTGTGCCTGATGGCACAGTGCGGCCTGCATATTCCCGCCGACAGCGGCTCTGCTGTTCGCGTCTTTGACCGCGTGCTGGCGGACGTGGGCGACGAGCAGAGCATCGAGCAGAATTTGTCCACTTTCTCTGCTCACATGTCCAACACGGTGGAGATTTTGCGTCAGGCGGACACGGAGAGCCTGATCCTCTTCGACGAGCTGGGCGCCGGTACCGATCCCGTCGAGGGTGCGGCGCTGGCCATCGCCATCATCCAGAATGCCCGGGAAAAGGGCGCTGTCACCGCCGCCACCACCCACTACGCCGAACTGAAGACCTACGCCATGACCACGGCGGGGGTGGAAAACGCCAGCTGTGAGTTTGACGTGCAGACTTTGCGGCCTACCTATCGCCTGCTCATCGGCATTCCCGGCAAATCCAACGCCTTTGCCATTGCGGCACGACTGGGACTTGACCCGGCGGTGATTGACGCAGCCAAAGCCCAGATGGACAGCGAGAGCATTCGATTTGAGGACGTGCTGACCCAGTTGGAAGAAAAGCGCCAACGCCTGGAAAAAGCCCAGACCGAAGCCGATCGGCTGTGGCAGCAGCGGGAAGAAGATGCCCGAAAAGCCCGTACCTTCCGGGAACAGATGGAGCGGGCTAAGGACAATGCCCGCCAAAAAGGTGAGGCCGAGGCCAAGCGCATCGTCCGGGAAGCGGAGCAGAAAACCACAGAGATTTTTGCCGAGTTGGACGATTTGCGGAAAAAACAGCAAAAAGCGGCAGATATGCAGGCCATCAACGATGCCCGCGCCGCGGTGAAGCATCAGTTGAAAGAGGCCAACAATGCTCTCCATATTCGGGAAGAAGCCGAGCCGAGCTTTACCCCCAGCCGTCCCATCGCCGTAGGCGATACGGTGGAGCTGCCCGGCGTTCGCACCGGCGCCACCGTGGTGAACGTCAACGCCGATGGCACGCTTTTGCTGCAGGCGGGCAAGATGAAAATGACGGTCAAAGCCGCACAGGTACGCCTGCTGGAAACCGCCGAGGAGATCGAGAAGAAGAACAAACAGCGCGTCATCTCCAAGTCTGCATCCCCCGAGGTACGTCTTGCCGCCAGAGCCGCGTCCGAACTGGATATCCGGGGTCTTGAAACGCTGGAAGCCGAGAGTGTGGTGGAAAACTATATCGATGCTGCTGTCATGGCAAAACTGGGCACGGTGACCATTATCCACGGCAAGGGTACCGGTACTCTGCGCAAGGCAGTGCAGGATATGCTCAAGCGCAACAAGGCGGTCAAGAGCTTCCGTCTGGGCCGATACGGCGAGGGCGAGGCGGGTGTTACCGTGGTGGAACTGAAATGATTTGTCGCTTTTAACAAATTGAGCGGCCAATTTTAAGAGGACCCTACGAAATTTTGGCGTTTTTCCTATTGCAATCCCACTATATTTCAGTATAATGATAACAGTAGAAGAAGTTTGGTTTTCCCATGAAACGCGGAGATAAAGGAGAGCTGATTTATGTACGCAAAGGAAATTACTATTAAAAACGAAGTGGGTCTGCACGCAAGACCGGCCACTTATTTCATTCAGAAAGCCAATGAATTCAAGAGCGGTATCTGGGTCGAGAAAGAAGAACGCCGTGTCAATGCCAAGAGCCTGCTGGGCGTTTTGAGTCTGGGCATCGTGAAGGGTACCACCATTACTATTATTGCAGATGGCGCTGATGAGACCGAGGCTGTGGAAGCCCTGGCCACCCTGATCGACAACAATTTTGGTGAATAAGAACTGCATAAAAAATCCCGAGCTAAGGCTCGGGATTTTTTATGCCTGATGCAATTTTTCATACAGCGCCTTGGCCACATTTTTCGGCAGAACTCTCTCCAGATCGGCAAGGGATGCATCCTCCACGGCACGCACCGTGCCAAATCGCTTGAGCAGCGCCTTTTTCCGTGTTTCGCCCAAACCCGGTACGCCGTCCAGTTTGCTGCGGTAGGCGCTTTTGCGGTGTTTCTGCCGGTGATAGCTGATGGCGTAGTGGTGGATCTCCTCCTGCACCCGACCGATCAGCGTAAAAAGCGGCGGCGAGGACTGTATCCCCAATTCCCCTCCCCGGGGTGTGATCAGCGCCCGGGTGCGGTGGCGGTCATCCTTCACCATGCCAAGCGCGGGAATGTCTAACCCCACCGCTTTAAGCGCCGCCTTTGCGGCGTGGACGTGGCCCAGACCGCCGTCAATCAGCAGCAGATCCGGCAGGGGAGCGAACTTCTCATCTCCGTCCAGATACCGCCGTAAGCGCCGCTCCAGCGTCTGCTGCATGGCGGCGTAGTCGTCGGGCTGGGATAGGCCTTCAATGGCGAATTTGCGATAGTCACGCTTCAACGGCTTGCCGTCCTTGAATACCACCATACCGGCTACGATGTCGTCCGCCCCGGTGTTGGAGATGTCGTAGGCCTCCATACGCGCCGGAAACCGGGGCAGATGTGCCAAGTCCTGCAAACTGAGAAGCGTTTTGTTGACCCGCTCAAAATCAGTGGTGATGCGTTCTACTTCTTCTTTCGCATTCTTTGCCGCCATACGCACCAGCTCCGCCCGCTCTCCCCGCTGGGGAACTTTCAGCGTCACGGCGTGATTAGCCTGTCCGGTCAACAGCGCGGCAAAGGTGTCCATACTGTCAAATTCCACCGGCAGCAGAATTTCTTTCGGCAGGGCGTTCCTGCCCAGATAGTATTGGCTCAGCACGGCGGCGAGAATGTCCGCCTCGCTGTCCTCCGCGGCGGCGGGGAATACCCGCATCTCCCGCGCCGACAAGCTGCCGTCTTCCATGTGCAGTACCGCTGCGCCGCAGCGCACCTGTCCGCTGTATAGACCCCACACATCGGTGTCGGCGCAGAGTCCGGCGATGACCTGCTGCTGCTTGGTCAGAACGGACAGCGCCCGCACCTGATCCCGCAGCGCCGCCGCCTTTTCAAATTCAAGATGTTCGGCGGCAGTTTCCATTTCCCGCTGCAATTCCCGCTTGAGCTGGGGCAGCTTGCCGCGAAACAGAGCGGCGGCCTGTCCGATACGGCGGCGGTATTCCTCGGCGCAGGGCTGCCCCTGACACCACCCCTCGCACTTGCCGATGTGGTGGTTCAGGCAAGGGCGTTCCTTGCCGATGTCCCGGGGGAACTGCCGGCGGCAGGTGGGCAGCTTCAAAATGGTGCACACCGCGTCAATGGCGGCCCGGGTCTCGTGCCGCCCGCCAAAGGGGCCGAAATACTCTGCCCCGTCCTCTGCCGTTTTGCTCACCAGCGTGAAGCGGGGATAGGCCGCCTTTTTGTCCAGACGTACAAAGGGATACCCCTTGTCGTCCTTGAGGAGAATATTGTACCGGGGCTGATGCCGCTTGATAAGGGAGTTCTCCAACACCAGCGCCTCGAACTCCGACCGTACCACGATGGTGTCGAAGTGATCCACCGATGCCACCATATTTCGGGTCTTTTCGTTGTGGGAGGAAGTCTCCTGAAAATATTGGCTGACCCGGTTTTTCAGTTTTTTCGCCTTGCCCACATAGATGACCTCGCCGGATTTGTCCATCATCAGATAGACCCCCGGCAGCAGGGGCAGGCTGTCCGCCTTTTGCAGCAATTCCGCTTTCGTCACGGTAGTTCCTCCTCTCCTTATTTTTTTATCAGTATAGCATCTTGCCCCGGCGGTGACAAGGTTGTATAATGGAGAAAATTCGCAGAAAAGAGGGAACTTTTATGATACAGGACATCGGCAATCACCATCTGGACAGAACCTATAAGCAGATCGAAGCCAAAAACGGCGACATCGCCCTGTGCTACCAAAAGGGCAGCATCTTGCTCAAGAAAACCGCAGAGGGTTACGCTTTGCCCCATGTGGGCAGGGACGTAGATGTGAGTGACGGCGCCCAGCATCTCTTCACCTTTGACGGCGTGGACTGCTTCCGCTGTACCGCACCCCAGAAGGAGGCCACGGACTGCGTGTACGTCCCCTTTGGTGAGATCCGTGACGTGCGCCCTATGGAGGTGGCGTACGTTGCCATCACCGGCGCCCAGCTCAACCGCTGGTATTCCACCCGCCAATATTGCGGCCGCTGCGGTCAGCGCATGAAGCCCAGCGACATTGAGCGGGCCATGGTCTGCCCCGACTGCGGTTTGACCGAATATCCGAAAATCTGCCCCGCCGTCATCGTGGCGGTGAAGAACGGCGACAAAATTTTGCTCACCCGCTACTGTGACCGTCCCTCCCGGGGCTATGCCCTCATCGCCGGCTTCGTGGAGATCGGCGAGACGCTGGAGGATACCGTCCGCCGTGAGGTCATGGAGGAGGTGGGTCTCAAGGTTAAGAACATTCGCTACTACAAGAATCAGCCCTGGGGTTTTACCGACTGCCAGCTTGTGGGCTTCTACTGTGACGTGGACGGCGACACCACCGTCAAGGTCGACCACAAGGAACTGGGCGAGGGCGTCTGGCTGGGCCGGGACGAAGTCCCCGACCGCTCCGGCGAGATCAGCCTGACCGCTGAGATGATCGAGCAGTTCCACCACGGTCTTGCCTAATCTTGACTTACACAACAGAAAAATGTTACAATAATAGGGTCAAAGGAGCAGATTTAAAAACAAAACAGGAGGATCGCCATGAGAGAGATCAAGCGTATCGCCATTGCCGGCGCCGGCACCATGGGTGCATCTATTGCCCAGGCCTTTGCCAAATTCAGCTATGGCGTAAAGCTGTACGACGTATTCCCCGCCGCCTTGGAAAAGGCAAAACAGATGATTACGTGGAACCAGCAGGGTGAGGTTGCCGCCGGTAACCTGACGGAAGCGGAGTCCGCGGCACTGCAAGGCCGAATTTCCTTTACCGCCGATCCCAATGAGCTGGCCGATACCGATTTTCTGGTGGAAGCCATTTTGGAAAACTTAGACATCAAGCACAAATTCTATCGCCAGATCAGCAAAATCGTTCCTGAAGATGCTATTTTGTGTAGCAACACCTCCGGCCTGAGCATTACCGCCATCGCCGAAGCAGTAGAGAACCCGGAGCGTTTCGTGGGTATGCACTGGATGAACCCACCCCACATCATTCCTCTTATCGAGGTTATTCGCGGCGAAAAGACCAGCGAGGAGTCCGCCGAGGTCGTGCGGCAGATTGCCGTAGGACTGGGCAAACGCCCGGTGGTCCTCAAGGACGCGCCCAGCTTCGTTTTGAACCGTTTGCAGCAGGCAATTCTGCGGGAGAGTCTCCACATTGTGCAGGAGGGCATTGCCTCTTGCGAGGCGGTGGATGACGTGATGAAGTACGCCCTGGGCTTCCGCTACGCCTGCTTTGGCCCCTTTGAGACCATCGACCTCGGCGGCGTGGATATTCACTATAACATCTCCAAATACACCTTCCCCGACCTGTGTAACGCCACCGAGCCTTTCGGCGTTTTGCAGGACTGCATCGATCAGAACAGACTGGGCGTGAAAAACGGCGCCGGCTTCTACGACTACTCCGATGGCAAGGACGAGGCTATTATCAAATACAGGGACGAGATGTTCCTCAAACTGGCCAAGTGCCTGTACGGTGAATAAGAAAAAAGACGGACTTGCGTCCGTCTTTTTTATATGTCATTGCGAACCAGTGCGCACATTGGTGTGGCAATCCGTATTCCTATGCGGTGCCCTGGGCGGCCACATAGGGCCGCCCCTACATTTATTCAACAGAATCCGTAGGGCGGCATGTCTCCATGCCGCCGAGGCAGGGTGAGGGCACCCCGCTCTACGGTTCTAGCGAATATTTTCGTAGGGCGGGACCTATGTGTCCCGCCGCCATCTCCTCTGATCACATCGGCGGCACACGCAGGTGCCGCCCTACGGATTTTTCCTGACGCTCCCCCGTGCTTCGTAGGGGCGTGCGGGGCAAAAACGTGCCACTGGCACGTTTTTGCCCGCCGCAAGGCAGCGCCCCGATTTTCGGAACTCCGAGCGGAGGCCGGAAATCGGTCTGGCGCAACGAGGGCAAGGGACGACTCTGTCCGCCCACACTTCTCTCAGTTCAGCGCTTCGGCGTTGATGGCAAACAGCTCGGCAATGCGCTCTTTCAGCGCCCGGTGTTCCGGCTGCTCCAGCAGGGGATCATCTGCCAGCAGTTTTTTCGCCGCCTGCTGCGCATCGTCCAGAAGCCGCATATCACAGCTTAAATCTGCCACTTTCAGTTCCGGCAGACCGTGCTGCCGCTGCCCGAAGAAATCGCCGGGACCGCGGAGCTTCAAGTCCTCCTCCGCGATGCGGAAACCGTCGTTGGTATCGGTCAGCGCCTTAAGCCGGGCTTTTCCGTCCTCGGTGGTGGACTGGCTCAGCAGAATGCAGTAGGATTTTGCTTTCCCACGCCCCACACGACCTCGTAACTGGTGCAGTTGGGACAGACCGAACAGCTCCGCATTTTCCACCAGCATCAGCGTGGCATTGGGCACATCCACGCCCACCTCAATGACGGTGGTGGATACTAAAATGTTGCTCTCTCCGGCGGAAAACGCAGCCATCACAGCCTCTTTTTCTTTCGGCTTCATCTTGCCGTGCAGGACGGAGACCCGCAGCTCCGGGAACACGTTTTGCTGTAAATTCTCTGCGTAGGCGGTCACCGCCTTGCGCTCGTCTGGTATCGTCTCTGCGTCACCCACCAGCGGGCACACGATGAACACCTGATGCCCCTCGCTGACCTGCTTGCGGATAAAGGCGTTGATGCGGGGGCGGTAGCTCTCTCCCACCGCAAAGGTGTCCACGACCTGTCGCCCCGGCGGCAGCTCCCGAATGACGGATACGTCCAGATCGCCGTAGATGATGAGAGCCAGCGTCCGGGGAATGGGCGTGGCGGAGAGCACCATCATGTGGGGGCTTTCCGCTTTCTGCCCCAATGCCGACCGCTGGTTGACGCCGAAGCGGTGCTGCTCATCGGTGATGACCAGCCCCAACCGGGCGTACTGCACATCCTCGGTCAGCAGGGCGTGGGTGCCGATGCACAGGTCGATTTCCCCTTGCTCCAACTGCCCCAACAGCTCCCGCCGTTCCTTGGCTTTCGTTGAACCGGTCAACAGGGCGCAGGTCAGCCCCAGCTTCTCAAACAACGGGGAAAGGGTCTCAAAATGCTGCCGCGCCAGTACCTCGGTGGGTGCCATCAGCGCCGACTGCCACCCGTTTTGCGCGGCAAACCACGCGCACGCCGCCGCCACCATGGTCTTGCCGCTGCCCACGTCACCCTGTACCAATCGGTTCATGGGCCGCCCGGACAGCATATCGCCCACGGCGTCGTCGATGGCCCTGCGCTGATCACCTGTCAGCGGGAATGGCAGCTTCTCCAAAAACGGCTGCAAGTCCACCGCATGGCACGCAGGCCCTGCCACGTCCTTTCGCCTTGCCCGCAAGCGCTGCAAGCCGCAGGTCAACAAAAACAGTTCCTCAAACACCAGCCGCCGCCGAGCCACCGCCAGCTCCTCAAACGAGGCGGGGAAGTGGATATTCTCATAGGCAAAGTTGGTGTAGCACAGCTCGTTTTCCCGCCGCACTTCATCGGGCAGTACATCGTCCAGCAACTCCCGGCACTCGTCCAGACCCTGCCGCACGGCGCGGCTGAGCTGTAACTGGCTGATGCCCTTTGTCAGCGGATATACGGGCATGATGCGCCCGGTGATCTGCTGATTCTCCTCTTTTTCCATCAGCGGATTCACCATTTGCCGCCGCAGGAGATTGCCCTCCGCCTTGCCGTAGATGCAGTAGGTTTCCCCGGTGTGGATAGAGGATTTGCGGTAGTCCTGATTGAAAAAGGTAATGTCCAGTATGCCGCTTTCGTCCACCGCCCGCACCTTCACGATGCTGCGCCCGCCGCTGATGCGCTGCGAGACAGGTTCGGCGGCGATCATGGCCCGGCAGCAGGCATTTTCGTTCAACGGCAGCTCCCGGATGGGGTAGAATTTGCTCCGATCCTCATACGCCCGGGGAAAGTAGGAAATCAGCTGCTGCAGGGTGTTGATGCCCAGCTTTTGCAGGCTTTTCCCCCGCACCTCACCGATGCCCTTGATGTACCGCACATCGGTATTCAGATCCGCCATACTGTCGCCCCCTCTCACAATAAATTTAATATATCATACTTTTTCTCCCGTTGCAACGCCGCAACTTTCGTGCTATCATATAGCCAAATTTCGAGGAAAAGAGACGAATGATGAAAAAGTCTTATCTCAAATATATTATCGCCCTGCTGATTTTCGGCTCCAACGGCGTCATCGCCAGCCATATCCCCCTGAGCAGCCACGAGATCGTACTGACCCGTACCGCCATTGGCGCGGTGGTTCTGTGGATATTTTTCCTGCTGACCCGGCAGAGATCGACCATCAGAGCCTATCGCAAGGAGTTTGTCTTCCTGGCGCTCAGCGGTGTGATGATGGGACTGAACTGGCTGTTCCTGTTTGAATCTTACCGCACCATCGGCGTGGGACTGGGTACCGTAGCCTGTTATTTCGGCCCGGTGCTGGTGATGGTACTGTCGCCCCTGCTGTTCCGGGAAAAGCTGACCTGGCCGAAGCTGCTGGGATTTTCCGCGGCGGTGGTGGGTATGGTGCTGTGCAATGGCAAAATCGTGGCGGCGGGGCATTCCCTTTGGGGACTTGCCTGCGGCGCTTTGGCGGCAATCACGCTGGCGGCACTGGTAATTCTGAACAAGAAAGCGCCCCATATCACAGGGCTTGAAAATACGGCGTGGGAGATGACCTTTGCTTTTTTGACGGTGGCGGTGTTCGTGGGCATCAAACAGGGTTATAGCTTTGTCTCCGTCATAGGCGCTGCCTGGCCGTGGGTGCTGATTCTGGGCGCGATCAATACGGGCTTCGGCTGCTACCTCTACTTCTCCTCCATCGGCCGTCTGCCGGTGCAGAGTGTGTCGGTGCTTGGCTATCTGGAGCCCCTGTCGGCGGTGGTATTCGCCATGATCTTCCTTCATGAAGCCATGACGCCTCTCCAGCTTCTGGGTGCGGTCTGCATCCTGGGCGGCGCGGCTTTTGCGGAGTGCTATAAAACGAAAAACACGGCTCATTGAGCCGTGTTTTTGCGCTTATTCCAATGTCACGGGGACGTCATCGTCCACCATGTCGATCCGTACCAGATCAAAATCCATGTCCTTGACGTATTCCACATACTGAAATCGCAAGCCGTCCTCCTCCATGATCTCGCTTTCGCTCTCAATGATCCACTCATCAGTGGCATCCAGATCGGGAAAATGGGCATCGGCGTCCGCTTCTGTCAGCACTTTGGTGACAAATATCCGGTCGCAGTTGGGCAGCAGCAGACGGTATACGCTCTCACCGCCGATGCAGAAGTCCTCCAGACCGGTGGAGAAGATGGCCTGCATGGCATTGTGGATGACCTCGCACCCCTCGGCGGCATAGCTCAAATCATGGGTCAGCACCAGATTGTGACGGTCGGGAAGCCCCTTTTTGCCGGGCAGACTCTCCAGCGTTTTGCGCCCCATGACCACGGTGTGACCGGTGGTAAGCTCCCGAAAACGCTTCATATCCGCGTGAATGTGAAAGAGCAGCTGACCGTCCTTACCGATGCCCCAATTTTGATCAACACATACAATCGCCTGCATACCGCGTACCCCCTATTCTCCGTAGGGCGGGCTGACATCAGCCCGCCGCGGCGGCGTGAGGTCACGCCGCCCTACAAAATCATATTGCTACCGGGATCTTATCCTCAAACGGGTGGGGATCGTAGCCCTCCAGCGTGAAGCTGTCCCGGGTGAACTGATAAAAGTCCTTGATGTTCTCGTCAATGTGGAACTTAGGCGCCTCTTTCGGCTCGTTCTGGATCATCTTTTCGATGATGGGCACATGCCGGTCGTAGATGTGGGCGTCGGCGATGACATGCACCAGCTCACCGGCCTGCAAGCCCGCCACCTGCGCCATCATGTGTACCAACACGGCATACTGCACCACGTTCCAGTTGTTGGCGGCCAGCATATCCTGGGAGCGCTGGTTGAGAATGGCGTTGAGGGTGTTCCCGCTGACGTTGAAGGTCATGCTGTACGCACACGGGTAAAGCGCCATCTCGTGCAGATCCTGGAAATTGTAGATATTGGTCAGAATACGGCGGCTGGCGGGGTTGTGCTTCAGATCATAGATCACCCGATCCACCTGATCCATCTCCCCCTCGGGATACTGGTGCTTGACTCCAAGCTGATAGCCGTAGGCCTTGCCGATGGAGCCGTTCTCGTCTGCCCACTGATCCCAGATGTGTCCCCGGAGATCTTTGATGTTGTTGGACTTTGCCTGCCAGATCCACAAAAGCTCATCGATGCAGGTCTTAAAATAGGTGCGCCGGAGGGTGAGAATAGGAAACTCCTCTTGCAAATTGTAGCGGTTGACGATGCCGAAATGCTTGACGGTGTGGGCGGGAGTCCCATCGTCCCAATGGGGACGCACATTCAAATCGGTATCCCACACCCCGTCATTGAGAATGGTAAGGCAATTCTGCTTGAAAATTTCATCGGCTCTGCTCATGGTGAGTTCCTCCACGTTCTGTTTTGCCTATTGTACCATGTAAAAAAGCAGGGCGCAAGCCCCGCTTTTCTTATTCCATATCCACTGTAATGTTGTCGGTGCCGTGGCGCTCAAACTCGCACAGATACTCCTCCATGCGTCCCATGATCTCGTCATAGTTTTCCGGCGTGATAGGGGGATCGTCCATATCCCGCAGGGCCAATTCCTGGGCCAGTATCTCAAAGAACGTGGTGTCCTCATAGGCCATGATGGCCTCGTGGATGCCGCCGTCTGCAAAGGCACGGCTGGGGATCAGCTCCCCCTGATACAGCTCCGTCAGTTTGGACATACCGTGCTCCAGACAGTGGGAAAAGATCAGGCTCTCCACCTCGTCGTATTGGCGAATACGGTCATCTCCCCGGGTGGAGTTCAGTACCCAGTTGCCGATATAGACCAGATCCAGAAGACGCCGGAACTGTTTTTCCGTCAGTTTGATTTCCATGTGATACCTCCGACAGGAATTCATAGTTTTTCTTATTATAGCACCTTCGTCAACCCTTTTCTACCGAAAAAAACAGCCAAATGCCCCAAAATTTAGCTTGTGAACAGGTGGGTTTCATAGTATAATATCATGGTTAATGACAGCGCAAGGAGTATGACTATGGACAATCGACCTATCGGGGTCTTTGACTCCGGCCTGGGCGGCCTCACCGCTGTGGCAGAGATCCGAAAGATTTTGCCCTCTGAGAATATTATATACTTTGGAGACACGTCCCGTGTTCCTTATGGCGGCAGATCCAAAGAAATTCTTTTGAAGTATGCCCATCAGGACGTGGCATTTCTCCGCAGCTTTGCTATCAAGGCTATCGTGGTGGCCTGCGGCACGGTGTCCACCACCGCCCTTCCCACCCTGCGCGCGGAGAACGACCTGCCGCTTCTTGGCGTGGTAGAGCCGGCCTGCCGCCGTGCGGTAAAGCTGACAAAAAGCAAGAGGATCGGCATGATCGCCACAGCGGCGTCTGTTCGCTCCGGCACTTATGAGGCGGTGATCCATGAATTAGATGCGGACATACAGGTTTTTTCCCGTGCCTGCCCGCTGTTTGTCCCGCTGGTGGAGAACGGCCGCTTCCATCGCGGCGATACCGTCATCGAAACCGTGGCGCGGGAGTATTTAGAACCTCTGAAAGCCGCAGGTATCGACACGCTGATCTTGGGCTGTACTCACTATCCGCTTCTGACAGACGTGATCGCGGACGTGATGGGCGATGGGGTCACCCTCATCAACGCCGGAGCCGAAGCCGCGTGGGAGCTCAAACGCACCCTGACTGCACAGGACCTGCTGGCGCAAGACCGTCAGGGCGAAACGGAGCTCTATGCCAGCGATCTGAGCGGCGATTTTAAGGAACTGGCCGGGTGCTTCCTGCAAGAGGACGTACCCCCGGTGCGGCCGGTGGATATCGACCGCTATTGAGGAAAAGAACGATGCAAGGGAATGTAACGATAAAAGTGGAGAGCGCCTCATCCTTTGCCGGCATGAAGGACGTGCTGAACTTTACCGGCACCGGGACGCTGGAAAAAACGGACTACGGCTACCACCTGCGTTATACCGCCGCCAATGACATTGACGGCAGCGTGGTGGACTCCGATGTGAAGCTGGAGCAGGCGACTCACCGTGCCGTGGTCATCAACGAAAACGGCCAGTACGGCTATGGATTGCTCCTTGACCCCAAGGCCACCACCGCCACCAAAATCGAAGCCGGCGGCGGATCGCTGGTGCTGAACGTGGTGACTCGGGAGGTCAGTTGGGATCTGGGCAAAAAACAGGGCAATATCATTCTGGATTATACACTGCTGCAAGGTGTGCAGCCCATGTCTGTGCTGCATTTGCGGCTTGACTTACAACAGGGATAAAGAGGTAGAGATATGAACATGATTTACGAAGCAAAACAGCAGGTGCTGCACCTGACCCAAAACGCCTACGCCGCCGCGGTGGCGGAGGGCCTGCTGCCCGAGGGTTGTACCATGATCCCCAGCGTGGAAATCCCCAAGGATACCCGCAACGGCGACTATACCACCACATTCTGTCTGGCAGCCGCCAAGGCCATGCACAAGAATCCCCGCGAGGTGGCGGCTATTCTCCGCGACCACATGGCACTCCAGAACAGCTATTTCACCGCCGTGGAGATCGCCGGCCCCGGCTTTCTGAACTTTACGCTGGGCGGCAAGTGGTTTGCCGACACCGTCAAGACCATTGAAGCTGAGAGCGAACACTACGGCGAGAACGAAGCCCTCAAGGGCAAGAAATACATGGTGGAGTTCGTCTCCGCCAACCCCACCGGCCCCATGCACATGGGCAACGCCCGGGGCGGCGTGCTGGGTGATACCCTTGCCTCCGTTCTTCAAAAATCCGGCGCGGACGTGTGGCGTGAATTTTACGTCAACGACGCCGGTAATCAGATCGAGAAGTTCGCCAAGAGCATCGAGGCCCGCTACTTCCAGATCATCAAGGGCGAGGACGCGGTGGAGTTCCCCGAGGACGGTTACCACGGCGAGGACATCAAGGATTTAGCCAAGGCGTTCTACGACCTCCACGGCGACAAATATCTGGACTGCGACGAGACAGAGCGCCATGAAGCACTTGCCCAGTTCGGTCTCAAGACCAATATCCCCAAGATGAAAGCTGATCTGGAGCGCTATGGTATCCGCTATGATGAGTGGTTCTTTGAGTCCTCCCTCCACGACAGCGGCTTTGTGGCCGACAGCGTCAAGGCGCTGACCGACAGGGGATACACCTACGAAAAGGACGGCGCCGTGTGGCTGGCCACCAGCCGCATCCTCAGCGAAAACCTGAAAAAGGCGGGCAAGTCCGATGCCGACATCGAAAAGCTGGAGCTGAAAGACGATGTTCTGCGCCGTGCCAACGGCTTCTATACCTACTTTGCCGCCGATATCGCCTACCACCGCAACAAATTTGAAGTTCGCGGCTTCGACAAGGTCATCAACATCTGGGGTGCCGATCACCACGGCCATGTGGCGCGTCTGAAAGGCTCCATGGATGCCTTGGGACTGGACGGCGAAAACCGTCTGGACATCGTCCTCATGCAGCTTGTGAAGCTGGTGGAAAACGGCGAGGTGGTTCGTATGTCCAAGCGCACTGGCAAGGCGGTCAGCCTGACCGATCTTTTGGATATGGTGCCGGTGGATGCCTGCCGCTACTTCTTCAATGCCAAGCCCGAGACGCAGATGGAGTTCGATCTGGGACTTGCCGTCCGCGAGGACAGCGAAAACCCCGTCTATTACGTCCAGTACGCCCACGCCCGTATCTGCACCCTGATCAAGGCACTTGCCGCCGAGGGGTACGCCGTGCCGAAAGCCGCTGACGTGGACTTTGCCGTGCTGACCGATGAAACCGAGCTGGAGCTCATTAAGGCATTGAGCCGTTACAGCGAGGTGGTGACCCTTGCCGCCCGCGCCTACGATCCCAGCCATATCAACCGCTATCTCACCGAGCTGGCGGCGGCGTTCCACAAGTTCTATAACGCCTGCCGCATCAAGGGCGAGGAGCAGAATGTCCTGCTTGCCCGTCTGAAGCTGGCGGATACCACCCGCGCGGTGCTGAAAAACGCCATGACCCTCATCGGCTGCACCGCCCCGGAGAAGATGTAAATTAACCCATTATCCAGTAGGGGCGGCCCTTGCGGCCGCCCTTTCTGCTTATTGCACCCGCGCCCAAACTGTGCTACAATCAAAAAAACGACAGGGGAGGGACGCACATGGAAAAACAGGATCACCTTTGGCCGAACGGTCCCGTGTTCACCTTTTCCGAAAAAGCCTTTCCGCCCTCCACCGACTCGCTCCTGCTGGGCAGCTTCCCCAAGCTCCGCAAAAACGACCGGGTCTGCGACCTCGGTGCGGGTATGGGGCTTCTGGGGCTGCTTCTCTGGGCGCGGGAACCCTCCGTCAAGCTGACCGCCGTGGAGATCCAGCCGGATGCCTGCGAACTCTGCCGCCGGAATTATGCCGATAACGGTATCGGCGGCACGGTGCTGCAAGCCGACCTCCGGGACCGCACCCAACTGCCCAAGGCGGGGAGTTATGATCTGGTCATCTGCAACCCGCCCTACTTTACTCCCGGCAGCGGTTTCATCGCAGAGGGAAATCGGGGACAGGCTCGCAGCGAACTGACCGCCACCCTGTCCGACATCTGCACGGCGGCGGCGTGGCTGCTGCCCACCGGCGGCAGATTTGCCCTGGTGTACCGTGCCGAGCGGCTGCCGGAGCTGCTGGAGACCGCGAAAAGTTCCGGTTTAATTCCCAAAAAACTTCGCTTTGTCCAAAAAAATTCCCACCTGTTTCCCCGGTTTTTCCTGCTGGAATGCCGGAAAAACGGCAATCCCGGCTTACAGGTCGACCCGGTATTGTTGCTGGAGGATGTCCACGGCAGAGAGACACAGGACGTGCAAAAAGCCTATTTCAGAGATAAGGAGAACGGATAAATGGCAGGTGTTTTGTATCTGGTGGGGACCCCCATCGGCAATCTGGGCGACTTCTCGCCCCGTGCCGTGGAGACCCTTATGAATGCTGACTTTATCGCTGCGGAGGATACCCGCGTCAGCGTAAAGCTGCTGAATCATTTCGGCATCAAAAAGCCGCTGGTCAGCTACCATGAGCATAACAAGGCCGCTGCCGGTCAGGCGATTTTGGAGCGTATTCTATCCGGTGAGACCTGTGGGCTGGTGACAGATGCCGGTATGCCCGCCATCTCCGACCCCGGCGAGGATCTCGCCCGGCTCTGCGCGGAGAACGGCGTCCCGGTTTTTGCCGTTCCCGGCCCCTGCGCCGCCATCTGCGCGCTGGCGGTAAGCGGCTTCGACACAAGACGTTTCTGCTTTGAGGGCTTTCTTTCCGCCAACAAAAAGGAGCGCCGTGAGAGATTGCAGGAGCTGTCCGGCGAGGAGCGCACCGTGGTGTTCCATGAGGCACCCCATAAGCTGAAAGCCACCCTTGCCGATATGGCGGAAATCCTTGGAAACAGACGGGTCGCGCTGTGCCGGGAGCTGACCAAGCTACACGAGGACACCGTGCGTACCACGCTGCCTGAAGCCGTGCAATACTACCAGGAAAACGAGCCGCGGGGCGAGTATGTTTTGGTAGTTGCCGGTCGGGAAAAGGCAGAAAAGACAGAATTGACGCTGGAACAGGGCGTGGCCTTGGTGCTGAAAAAAAGGGCAGAGGGCATGAAAATGAAAGATGCCGTCCGGCAGGTGGCAGACGATACCGGACTCAACCGCAACGAGCTCTATCAGGCGGCTCTGCACGCATAAAAAGAAATAGGACAATCCCCTCTGTGCATATAAATAGACACGGAGGGGATTTTTATGGCAATGTCGTGGATCTGGGCGGGAATGGCGGCTTGTGCCGTAATTGTGGGCGCGATAAACGGGAATCTTGCGGCGGTCAGCACAGCGGCACTGGAAGGCGCAGGCAGGGCAATCGAACTCTGCCTGACCATGGCGGGGGCTATGTGCCTGTGGTCCGGTGTGATGGAGGTCATGAAGCGCTGTGAGCTGGACAAGGTGCTGGCAAAGGGGTTTCATCCGGTTTTGCGCCTGATTTTGCCGCGAGCCAGCCGGGACGCAGAAACATTGGCGGCGCTGAGCGGAAATGTCAGCGCCAATCTGCTGGGGCTGGGAAACGCGGCCACCCCATTGGGAATTCGGGCGGCACAGCGCATGGCACAGGGGTTGAATGGAACGGCAAGCGATGAGCTGTGCCGACTGGTGGTGCTGAATACCGCTTCCATTCAGCTTTTGCCCACCACGGTGGCAGCTCTGCGGATGAGCTGTGGCTGCACCGCCCCCTTTGACATTCTGCCCTGTGTATGGATCAGCTCGGTCTGCTCGGTGTCGGCGGGCCTGCTGATGGCCTGGGCGTTGGGGAAGGTGTGGCGGCAGTGAATTTCAGCGATTGGGTAGTGCCGGTGCTGCTTGCCGGCACGGCGTGCTACGCACTTTTCCGCAAAGAAGACGTATTTGACGCTCTGCGGGTGGGGGCGGCAGACGGTCTGACGGTGGTGTGGCGGATCGCCCCGTCTTTGGTGGCACTTTTGAGCGTAGTGGCCATGTTCCGTGCCTCGGGAGCATTGGACTTGCTGACACGGTGGCTGTCGCCGCTTTTGATTGCGCTGGGTGTACCGCCGGAGACAGCGGCAATTTTGCTGGTCCGACCTTTGAGCGGATCGGGGGCGCTGGCAGTAGCCGGCGAGTTGATGAAGACCTACGGCGTGGATAGTCGGGTGGGGCGGACGGCGGCAGTGATGCTGGGCTGTACGGAAACCACGTTTTATACCATCGCGGTGTATTTCGGCGCGGCGGGGATCAAACGCACGCGCTATACGGTATTTGCGGCGCTGACGGCAGATCTGATGGGATTCCTTGCGGCAAGCTGGTGTGTGAATTGGTGGTTTGGATAAAAGAAATTCCCGCCGCAAATGCGGCGGGAATCTTTTTGACTATGTAAATGATTAGTCAGCGGGGTTGATAGCGCCGTTGGGGCAGGTATCGC
>CALCRH010000295.1 GCA_937894515.1 uncultured Clostridia bacterium
CGGGCGTCTCCGGATCCGTGCGTCATGACGTCGTACAAGAGCCGGTTCGGCTGCGCGTGCAATTCGTCGAACACGACGCCATGGACGTTCAGGCCGTGCTTGGTGTAGCTTTCCGCTGATAGTACCTGATAGAAGCTGTTCAAGGGCGTATACACCAAACGCTTCTGGGATAACACTGGCTTGATCCGCTTTTTGAGGGCAGGGCACTGATCCACCATCTGGCAGGCCACATCGAAAACAATGGACGCCTGCTGCCGGTCGGCAGCGCAGCCATAAACCTCGGCTCCCCATTCTCCGTCTCCGGCCAGCAGGTAAAGGGCGACGGCTGCGGCCAGCTCACTCTTGCCTTGCTTTTTGGGTATCTCGATATACGCGGTGTTGTACTGCCGGTACCCGTTCTCTTTGACCGTGCCAAACACATCGCGGATGACGGTTTCCTGCCACGGCAGCAAATTGAATGGCTGGCCGTGCCATTCGCCCTTGGTGTGTTTTAAGGCATTGATGAAGGCCACGGCTCTATCCGCGAGGGAGGGGTTGGTAATGAGCTTCTTTTCGGGGAGTATGATTTTGCTGTCAGCCACTCGCTCTGTCCCTCCTTGCAACAAAAAACGACAGCGTTTCCGCTGCCGTCAGGCTGTTGTTTACTTGTGTATTTCTACGAGATTGACCGTTTCTCCGATGATCTGCAGGGCTTCCTCGTAGCTTTGCGCTTCGAACACCCGATCTCGCAGGTTGTTGAACTCGGTGTACCGGCGCTGCTTTCGCAGGGCCTGACTGACCGCGCCGAGGATCGCGTAGATGTTGCCGCTGGGCCCGCTGCGGTCGTAGGTGATGGTGGGCTTCTCCATGGTCGTGCCTCCTTTAGTATTCGTCCGCGAAGAGCACCGTGGTCATGAGCAGCCTTGCTGCTGCATCCTCGGTGATGATGTACATGCGGCCTTGGCTTGTGGGATAGGCGGCGAGGATTCGTCCGCCGTGCTGCAGGGCCTGTTCATTCAGAGCTTTATCGCTCTCGCACAGGTCGCCCCAGTCGTGGGCGGCGTACCGGCTCGTAGCGAGGAACACTTCTTTTGCAAAGTGGGCGTCCCGCTCGATAGCAGCGTTGATGCCCGCTGTTACATAGTACCGATATTCTTTTGCCATCGTCCGTCCCTCCCTCACCAGTTGTACTCATGGAGGAGGATTTCGGCGGCCAGCTCGGTGTTGGCGTTGTCCGGCTCCTTGATCCAGCGCCGGTCGTATTCGCACACGGTCTCACCGTCTACACTCATGCGCAGCATGGTGACCTTGCCGCCCTCGATCCCGTTCTTGGTCTTGTCTGCGGCGACCGTCATGGAGTAGCGGTAGTGGATCCCGTAGACATTCAGCGCACCTTCGTGCTGCATCTTTTTGCTTGCCATCGTCTGTCCCTCCCTCAGATCGTTTCGTCGATTGCGTCGTATTCGCGGGTCAGTCTTGCGACTTCCTGTGCGAGGCACTGTCTGCGGAAGCTGTTCTTGCAGGCTTTGCCTTCCTTGGTCAGGCGCTCGATCTCTGCCTTGCGGCTCTTGAGCACCATGGTGGCGTTGCCGTTCAGGGCTTCCTGCATGTCCTTCTCGAATCTGGTCATTTCTGTGTCCTCCTTGGCCTTCGTGGTAAGCATATTAAGCCAGACAAAGCACAGAAAAGCCAGAGAAAGAAACGCAAAACGGCGGGTAAAACGTAACAGTCTTTCCGCGCTGAAACCGTGCGAAATTGACAGAAAAAAGCGGTGGGGTGTCCCACCGTTTTCCGCATTGGGCTGGGGATTATTCGATCACCCAGCAGGCGTCTTCTCCGTATGCCACGGATAGGCCGGAGCCGTTGTCCCAGCTCACCATGACGCTGCCGATATCGTCCACGCCGATGACCGTGCCCTTTGTCCCGACAGGCGGGGCCTGCACATCGTTCATCTGTAGGAGCTCCACGCGGGCTCCGGGCTTGTATTGGGCCCGGAGCATTTCGACGATCTCTCTTTTCGGGAAGCCTGTCATGCCTGATCACCATCCTCTCCGTTCATGATGGCGCGGATTTCCTCCCGCACCTGCGGATCCTGCAGGCGGCGCATGGCCTCCGCTACATCGAACTTCACCGTATTCTCCGGGGTGGGGATCGGGTCGAGGCCGGGGGCGTACTGCTTTTTGGCTCCGCTCTTGAAGCTGCCGGAGCCGGTCAGGTTCTGGAGGAGGATTTTGCGGTCGGTCTTGTATTCGTCTCCGATCAGGCCGAGGCGCAGGAGGAAGCACCGAAAGGCGTATTTCTCATTGTCCACCGGCTTCTCTTTGGCCGTGACGCGCTGCTGGGTTGCAGCCATCTCGCATAGCTTTCGGACGAAGGTTTCGTAGGCGTGAGTGGCAGCCGGGGTCAGGTCGGTTCTGAACCATGGGAAGTCCACCGATATCTCGGTCACCTTCAGGGGGATGTCCTCGACGCCGAGGGCCTTGCAGATGAGGGGCTTCTTTGCGGTGAGGATCATCTTCAGGTTCCGCAGGCCGGTGTGCTCCAGCTTTTCCAGCGGGTAGCTCACTGTCAGGTGAGGTTCTGCCGGGGCAGGATCGTCCAGCTCGGCGGGCCGGTCGTATTCGATGCCTGCTGCATCGAGGGCGTCCAGCACCTTGCGGATCGTGTCGACGGCGGTATCCTCGGTGAAGGTTACCGTCCCGTCCTTGTCGATGGTGGCGGGGCCTGCGGTGTAGGCGAAGCTGGGGGCTCCGGCGTATTTTGCGGTGCTGTCGAGCTGCTCTGCGATCAGGGCGGCGAGGTTCTTGCGGGTGGTTCCGTTGAGGATGGTTTTGATTGTCATGGCTTGTGGCCTCCTTTATTTATTGTAAGGCTATTAAGCCAGACAATGCACAGAATAGCCAGACGGAATAACCACAGAAGCGCGGCGGGTAAAACTGTGCAAAACCAACCATATTGCACAGAGGGGTGATCACGAAAAAACGACGCCGGGCTTCGTGCCCGCGTCGCTGCTGTCTTTCTTATTTCTGATCTTCGATGACGATCTGTATCCGCCCGTTGTGGTTCCAGTGGAAGTCGGCCACCAGTCTTTCATCGTATTCGTCCGGGATGCTGCGGACGGTTCCGCAGTAGAGGGTGGTGCCGGTCGTGGTGTCGATCTCCAGCTCCGCGTTTCGGTTCAGGACATCGTAGAACTTCTTGACCTTGATCATGTCCGTCCCTCCCTCACATCCGCTCGATGCTGACGTTATCGTCGGCGTCGAAGATTGCCCGGTAGCGGTATTCGTGGCCGCTGCGGTCTTTGCTGATGACCCGGATGCCGCCTTCGTAGGCGCTGTACATCCGGTCGAGGTGTTCGCCCTCCGGGAGCTGGGCTTTGATCTGCTTTACCTGCTTGTCCGAAAGTCCCATCTGAGAGACGACGTCCATGTTGATGATAGGATCGACGCGCTCCTGACGTGGATGGCTGTCGTGGCCTTTAGCTGGCTTATGGTGGTTGTTAGCGACACAGGTGAGGGTGGTCATAGCGAGGCAGAGAACTGCGAACATTGTCTTCTTCATAATCTTGCGGTTTTATGGATTTTACATCTTTTTGTTAAACTCTCAGCAGGGGATAACCGGTATATCTTCCTGCTTTCTGTCTATAGGACGGGAAGGATTGGGAAGCGTTTATTTCGAAAGATGCAGATTTGAGATACTTTCACAAAATGTGTTTTTTATTGTTAATCTTTGGGTTGTGGATTAAACCAAGGTTTTTTTCGCTCAAAAAATGCACTTTCGGAAAGGTGTTTTGCGCAATGTAAATAAAAAATGAGTATCTTTGCTGCG
>CALCRH010000296.1 GCA_937894515.1 uncultured Clostridia bacterium
TGCATGACGCTTATGTCATCCGTGGAGATAATGCCATTGAAAAGGATGCCGTCAATCCCGAAGACATCATCGGTGTGCTGTTCTCTTTCACCCGCAACGGTAAACGGTATACCGCTACAGATATTTCCTATCGGATCTATTCACGGTTTTCGGTGTTCTATCATCCGTTGAAAATTACAATACAAAGAGCAAAGGGAAGAATCAAAAGAATTTTCAGATGAAGATAAACGACGCTTACGACTATTTAATACACCTCATCGCTTGTGCAATACATAAGGAAACACCGCAGCCACCGCCGGACGGTATCGACTATGCACAGGTATTGTCCTGCGCTGTCCGTCATGATGTTGCCGGCTTTGCTTATCTCGGCGTAATAAGAGCAAAAGCAAAACCGGATGCGGCAATACTTGATAAATGGAAACAACGCTATCTGCTCGGCATTAACCGTAATTCCGAACAGGAAGAAGCAAGAAATAATCTTCTTGCCGAGCTTCACGCACAAGGCATCGCAACATTTGAAGTGCAAGGCACAAAAGTTAAACAATATTATCCTTCGCCCGATTTGCGGATGATGAGTGATATTGATATCATCATCGAAAAAGAACATATTCCAACTGCAGAAAAGATTTTGAAAGCACTTGGCTATAGAACCACCCGTCAAGGTGATTTTGAGGTTGACGGGCATAAGAAAGATATTTATATCGAAATCCATACCGATTTCTTCCCGGAAAGCCATAAATATGCCGAGATTATAAACAAACCGTTCAAATTTGCAACGGTAAACGATGATTACACCGCCGCTATTTCCGATACGGTGTTTTGGTCTTATCACCTGCTCCACTGTCTCAAGCATTATACGGGCAAAGGCATCGGTTTGCGCCGTTTGCTTGACTTGTATTTCTTGGCACCGAAAATGGCTGAAACGGCAGATACGGAATATGTAAATGAACTGCTCTCAAAAAACGGACTCGCAGAGGATGTAAAAGACCTTTTGGCAATTACTGAATATTTCTTTGACGGTAAAGAAACGGATAGAAATATCAGCGATGCTGTTGCAGTAATCAAATCTGCCGGTACACACGGCAATATGCAGCTCTATTACAGCAACAAATTCAAAGCAATGAAAGATGAAGGCAAACACTTCGTAAAGCTTCGCTATTTCCTCTCGCTTGTGTTTCCGAAAAAAGAAAGTATATATAAGGCATATCCATTTTGCAAAGAGCATCATTATCCGTATGCCTTGGCTTGGCTTCATCGGGCAATCCGCATCCTGTTTAAGCCGGGAAGAATAAAAATGTTTTTCGGGTATATAAAGAATATCCGTAGTGCAGATGTAAAATGAAAGAGAAGACAAATAAAACAGGACGAACAAAACAAACGATGTCAAGGAGGTGAGGTCGTATGTTCGCCGCAAACAACAGAATATGCGATCCGCCCAACCCACCGGATCGACGAAGCAGCCCCCGAATTGAAAGCAAAATCAATTCGGGGGCTTCCTATTTACCCATTCGACATAAATCTGTTAAAAATCTTGTCAATCGCTACTCCGTAACAAATATTGACAGATTGTACCTGTACGCTTTCGACAAACACTCCCCACCATATCATCGCACCAAACCAACACAAAGGATAATCAAAAGTGGCGATGGATAAAATCCGATATTGGGGACAAAGCAAAGCGTACATATTTTTTTTACTCATCACATCGACAAAATTCCGAGTAATCGGAGTTAACCCCAATTTAATCGCCAAACTTATACACCGTATTCTGACGGTTTTTGAGTTTGGCGGTTTTTCTTTTTCACGCCCATTTTTCGGATACCACTGCCGCAGTCCGCCTGCGTTCAATCGTTTTTCAAAAAAATTCGATTGAACGGAGGAAAATATCATGGATACAAAGTATCCGAACAATATCGATCCACGCCCGAAACGGCGTAAGGACAAGGACAACCCTTATGAAATATTCACGGTCGGCATCGAAACCGATAACCCGCACTTCTACATCTCATTCACGGATGGACAAGGTGTCAAGGTATGCATGGAAATCGAAAAGAAGCTGTACGAGCTTTTCGACAAGTATGAACTTGAAGACCTTTCGTTTCTCAATGAACAGGACAGGCACTACTACTTACGCTCGGATAATGACGAGAGCTTTGAAGAACGGTGTGCCGATGAATCCGAAAGCGTTGAGGATGCCGTCATAACCGAAATGAGAAACGAAGCTCTGCGAAAAGCTATTGCAGGTCTGCCCGAAGTGCAGCGCCGAAGACTGCTCCTGTACTATTTTGAAGGCATGAGTTACGAGGAAATCGCACAAAAAGAAAAATGCACCGTCATGCCGATCAAACGGTCAATAGACCGGGCAAAAGAAAAAATTAAAAAAATTTTTCAAAACAGGGGCTAAAAAACGCTCACAAGTGAGGTATCAGGTGAAGGGATCAAAAATCCCATGCCTGTTTCCTCACTTGTGACGGAAGACAGGCGTTGCTCTTTGACAACTGAATAGTACAGCATATCTTTTACTTTCCTTCTGCTGTCGGCAGAACCGACAAGCCACATGAACGAACTCCCCGGATGCGTAATAAAAACGCTTCTGCGGACTTCAGGATTCAGACGGTACGGCGCAATCCGTAACGAAGGCGATGACAGGCAGAAGCACTAATGATACTTGCGTCCGGTCGAAAGTCGAGCGTTGAAGCGGAACCTAAGAGCATCCGTGATCCGTCGCAACACACGAGGGCGCCTCGCAGAGAACCTGGGAGGGGTGAAATTCCCATGAGGCAGAATGCACTGCCGGAGGATATGTTCCCGTCAACCGAGGGTGTCGTGGACAAATATCGGTGAAACGAAAAACGATTGATACTATCAGGCGACCGTTTGTACTTTTACAGGCGGTCGCTTTTACTTAAACGGAGGAACCAAAATGGAACAGGTAAAACGAGGCGAAATCTATTACGCCGATTTATCGCCTGCTGTCGGGAGCGAACAGGACGGAATGCGTCCCGTGCTTGTTCTGCAAAACGACACCGGCAACAGATACAGCGGAACGACTATTGTCGCCGCCATCACAAGCAAAAAGAAAAAGACCTACCTGCCGACTCATGTGGAAATCCATACGGACGGACTGAAAACCGAATCGGTCGTTCTGCTCGAACACATCCGCACCATTGATAAAGCACGGCTTTATGAACGGATCGGAAAAATCAGCAAGGACGATATGGGAAAAGTGGATCACGCACTGATCGTGAGCTTTGGCATCAAATATATGGAGGATCTGTTATGACGGAAAACAAAACCGATATCAACAACGCTTCCTTTGCGTACAGCGTGAATCTGCTCCGCACCCTGCTCGTCATGAACCTCATCACCAAAGAGGAATATGATAAAATCGTTATTATCAGCGCAGAATACTACCAAACGGATATCCTTTGCACTTGAAAAAATATCTAAAAAAAATCTTCCGATTTTCGCTGGATATTTCCGTACTCCCGTGATACTGTTTGTGTTGCCGAAAGGCAAATAAAGACGAAAGGAAAAAGAAAAATGCAAGTAACAGACATTACCCGTGAAAAGCAGCCCGAAGAAACAGTTCTCCGTCTGGCAGGTTACTGCAGAGTATCAAGCAAATCGGAAGATCAGCTTCACTCCCTTGTCGCACAAATCAGGCATTACAAGGATTACGAAAAAAGCCATCCCGAATACAAGTTGGTTGATATCTATGCGGATGAAGGACTTACCGGAACCGACCTCGAAAAGCGAGAAGAACTGAACCGACTGATACGGGACTGCAAAAAAGGTCTCATCGACCGCATCATCACCAAGTCGGTCAGCCGATTCGCACGAAACACAATGGAACTGCTTGAAACCATCCGAATGCTCAAATCAATAGGAGTCAGCGTATACTTCGAGGAACAAGGCATCGACACCGCCAAACTCAACGGCGAAATGATTGTCACCTTTCCCGGCATGGCGGCACAGCAAGAATCCACATCCATCTCGGACAATGTGAGGTGGAGCTACAAAAAGAGAATGCAGTCGGGCGAATTCAACTGTACCGCCCCTGCTTACGGCTTCAACCTCGTCAAAGGACAGCTTGAGATCAACGAACCCGAAGCCGAAGTCATACGCAGAATCTTCGACCTGTACCTCAAGGGCTACGGGAAACAGGCAATCGCACAGATACTCAACGATGAGGCGGTACCACGCCGATACAAACAGAAAAAATGGTACTGCTTCACAATCAATTATGTTCTGAACAATGAACGATATATGGGCGATGCACTCCTGCAGAAATCCTATGTGACCGAAACCCTGCCACATAAAAAGATGAAGAACAACGGCGAGCTTCCAAAATACTATGTAGAAAACACCAACCCCGCTATCGTCAGTCGGGAAACCTACGAAGCGGTACAACGCCTGCAAAGAGAACGGGAAACAAACAGACCGAAAAGAAACGCACTTCACTTGCTGAACGGCATAATGCGGTGTCCCGACTGCGGCAGAACCTTCCGAAGACAAATTATACACGGCATACCTTATTGGATATGCTCCGGTCAGTCTTCAGGGGCGACCGACTGTAACCGCCGCAGAGTCAGAGAGGATATGGTATACGAAACCTTCCTGCTTATGCTCTGCAAGCTCAAGGACTACCAAGAAGAACTCATCGAAACGATGATAAAAGACCTTGAAGAAATGCAGAACCTAACAAGCGAAAACCACGGACGAATCGCCGAGATAGACAAAGAGATTGCCGACCTTGCCGCACGGAATCTGATCATCACAAGGATGCACAACAGCGGTATACTGAATCCGGCGGACTTCACGGCACAGTCAACCGAAATCAATAACAAGATAAAAGCCCTTCGCTCCGAAAGAAATAAAAAGCTCGCTGAGGACGAAAGCGATGAAATGCTTGAACGGCTCTATGAACTGAACGGTCTGATGACTGAATACGAACCGACACTTAATATGGACGAAGAACTGTTCGGCAGCATTGTAAAAAGCATCACGGTAGAAAGCAATGCCGAAATCACCTTCAACCTTATAGGCGGTATTCGGCTGACCGAAGAAATCAATATGAGAGGACGGTGCAAAACCGCATGAAAAACAGAACCGTACCATACGGATATATGTACGAGAACGGCATCATCGTCCTGCACCCCATTGAAGCCGAATCGGTAAAAGCCATCTTCACGGCATACCTTGACGGTCAGTCCCTGCGGAACATTGCAAACGCTCTGAATGAGAGCCAAACCGAATATCTCCCCGGCATAATCGGATGGAACAAGGCACGGCTTATGCGGCTCATAGAGGATGAACGGTATATCGGGACAGATACTTACCCCGCAATCATCGAACAGACCGTGTACACCACCGTAAAAGCCACGAAAACGGCGAGAAACACGCAAAAGGATACAGACAGAGGTGCTGACATCTTCAAGCTGACAGCCCCCGTAAAATGCCCGAAATGCGGGTGCGAGATTCACCGCCGAACCGACTGCCGCCGAAAAGGTGCCGCGAGCTATTGGCGATGCGATAACGAAGAATGCAGAACGGTCATCAGCATAGCCGATGATGTCCTGCTGGGAGAAATCACCGAAACACTGAATACGGTAATCGTAGGCCTCAATCAGATAACCGAACCCACAGAGCAGAAAGCGGAACCGGATATCGCATTGCTGAAATTGAGAAACGAAATATCAAGGACACTCGGTACGACCGGATATGATAAGGAAGAACTGAAAGCCAAGATGGTTGAATGTGCTTCCTTGAAATACAAAAACATAGGCAACGAGGTCTATGTCATACGAAGAATGAAAGCAGACTTTGAGAAATCAGGTCTGCTTTCGGATTTTTCGGCAGACCTTGTAAGCAGAACCGTCAAGAGCATTACACTGAACGAAGATATGACGGTCAGCGTAGAACTGCTGAACGGTCAAATCATAAGAAAGGAGTCGACAGGTCATGCAGAACACAACGATACTGAATCCGCCTAACAGAACGGTACGGTATATCCCTGCGACAATTAATGTCCGAGAGATGATCAGAAGCACCTACCGTCAACTGCGTGTGGCTGCCTACTGCCGAGTATCCACCAAACAGGATGAGCAGATCAACAGCTATGAGAATCAGAAAAAGATCTATACCGACCGCATCAACTCCGAACCGAATTGGACATTGGTGGAAATCTTCGCCGACAAAGGCATCACGGGTACAAGCACAAAAAAGCGTGATGACTTCAACCGAATGATACGCTACTGTAAGCAAGGCAAGATTGATATGATCATCACCAAGTCGGTCAGCCGATTCGCACGAAACACGGTGGACTGTCTGAAATACATCCGAATGCTCAAAAAAATGAATGTCGATGTGTACTTCGAGGAACAAGGCATCCACAGTCTTGATAACGGTGCCGAGTTTTATATCACCATCTACGGTTGCATCGCACAAAGCGAATCCGAAAATATGAGCAGCAACATCATCATCGGACAGACACAGAGTCACAAAGACGGCAAGGCGGCATTCCACTGCAAACGCCTTCTCGGATACACCCGAAGCGAAACCGGACAGATAGTAATCGTCACCGAACAAGCGGAAATCGTCAAAAGGATATACGACAGATTCCTTTCCGGCGAAATCGGATTTACAGATATTCCTGTTTTCATTGAGGATTGTCTGGCAAAGTATTCTTCGGAATTATGCATGAATGTCAGTGACATCACTGAACTCGATCATAAAATCAGACAGGAGATCTGAAAATATAATGTCA
>CALCRH010000297.1 GCA_937894515.1 uncultured Clostridia bacterium
GAGCGTATGGAAAAGATGTACGAAATCAACGGCGACTATCTGGGTGATGAGCGGATGAACCTCAATATTCAGGTTGGCAGCCCGATCCTTGTCATCGGCGATCTCGGACTTTGGAACGGTCGGTTCTCCGGCTACCGCGAAATTGCCAGCGGCAACATCAAGGACTGCCTCTATTCCAATTATGACTACACCACATGGTATGTGGATAAAGACGGCGATTTTCGCTGTGATGACGTTCACCACGACGGCACGAACCATTATCTGTATCGAGCCTTCCGGGACGGCGTATCCGAAGATCAGATGCACGATCTGGAAGACAAAATCTATCTTGGTACTGCCTCACATGATGATATTGAGCGCATTACCCGCCGCCTTGGAGATGAGATCGGCAAGGTGTATGGATGGGAGTTCCCGCCCGAACAGAAAGCCGAAAAACAGCATGAACGATGAGAGGAGAAGGAATGGATAAGCAAACCGCAATTTGCGAGTATCTGAAGCAGCATCATACCGGTCTGGAGAATGCCGTTCACAGCAAGGAACTGGAACGGCTCTTTTTAATTGACCGGAGAGGTCTGCAACGGAAAATCAGCAGGTTAAGAAAAGACGGTTTTCCCATTTGCAGTGGTGAGACCGGCTACTACTACGCAAAGGATCAGTACGAGATCAATGCAATGGTCAGCAAGCTGAACTGCTGCGCGACAGCCTTTTCCAACGCAAGGAACGGAATGCTCTTTGCATCCGTTCAGGCAAAGAAACCAACTGTAATTGAAGTTCACATCAAATTCGATTGAGGAGAATACCATGCCGAGTAAACATGAGTTCATATCCTCTCTGGCTGCGCATACAGCCGAGGATATTACTGCAAATGCGGCGAAATATATGTCTTTCCTCAGAACGGCTGCGAACAACTACAAATATTCCTTTTGGGAACAGCTCTTAATTCACGCGCAAAAGCCCTCTGCCACTGCCTGTGCCGATGTGGAAACATGGAACAAGCTCGGCAGATGGGTAAACAAGGGTACAAAAGGAATTGCACTTTTAGCAGAGCAGAACGTGCCGTATAAGCTGCGGTATGTGTTCGATGTATCCGACACGAACAGCTTTTACGGCCACACCGTATCCCTCTGGCGCTTGAAGGAGCGATACCGCTCCGAAACGCTGGACGCTCTGGAGGATAACTTCGGAGCTTTGGACGAGCATAGCGGCTTTGAGCATGACCTGATAAAGATCGCCGAGATTGCCGTGGATGACAATTTCGAGGATTACCGTCAGCAGCTTCTTTCCGTAAAGGACGGGAGCTTGCTCGAAGAGCTGGACGAACTGAATACGGATGTCTGGCTGAAAAGCACGCTCAAAAGCTCTGTCGGCTTTATGCTCCTTGCCCGCTGCGGAATTGAGCCCGGTCGATATTACAGCCGTGAGGATTTTGCCAGAGTGTATGACTTCAACACCGTCGAAACCGTCACCGTGCTTGGTGAAGCCGCCAGCGACATTTCGGAAATGATGCTGCGGCAGGTGGAGCTGACGGTACGGGCAGCCGAAAAAAGCGAGAAGACACAAAATCGCACATTTGCAAAAGAAGAAAACAATCGCCATAATGATGGCAGAAATCAAAACGAAAGGAGCCTTGACCATGGAACTGACATTCAGGACGGAGGGCGACTACCAGTTGCCGAATCTGAGCGTTCCGGAGAGCCCGAACTGCGGGAAGTACGGGATGATGCGGCGCAGCTTTCTGAGGGAGCACAGGAAAGGAATCTACTCTGGAATGCTGCTCTCCGGGAAACTGAACTCCCACCTCGAAGAGATCGACCGTCAGGCCGAAGCGATGATGCACCGGCTGACATCGGAAATGGCGAAGACGCAGGGCGTGACGGAGAGCCTGAAAGCATCGGATCAGATGCTCTGGGTGCAGAGGATGAACAACATCCGGAACGCAGCGGAGGAAACGGTTCTGACGGAGCTGATTTACAGCTAAACGAGGAAGCTCCTCATGAACCTCTCCCCACGGTAGAAGAACAGCAGAATAGGATTGAAGAAGCGGAGGTCGATAAGTCCTCCGCTTTTGCTATCTCTCAGGAAGATATTGATGCTGTTCTGACACGCGGCAGCGGCGTCAGTCACGGCAAGTTCCGAATCTATGAACAGTACCTCAAAAAGGAAAGCTCCGCAGACAACATCAAAATGCTCAAGGATGAGTATGGTGTCGGCGGCGCTTATCCCGCTGCCCATTCCAATGGACGCGAGCTCGATGAAAGCCATGACGCGAAGGGCATTCAAATCGGCACCGGTTCAATTACGAATCCCGATGCCACTGTTCTTCTGACATGGCCGAAGATCGCAAAACGAATTGGTGAGCTGATTGACGCTGATCGGTATCTCAATGCAAAGGAAAAAGAAGCATATCCTGCGTATGTCCGGGAAAAGGAGCTTCGGGAGAAGCGTAACGGAATTGCGGCTGAATTCCGCAGTCTGATACGAGACTATAACGATTACCAGCAGCAGGTCGCCAATCCGGATGCCATGGTCGATCAGTATGTGCTCTCGACCTGTGCCGGTTGTTTCATCATCGGGGAAAAGAAAACATGGACACAAAAGGACAATAACTACGTCCTCCCATTGATGCGAAATGCGCTGAATCATATTATCTCCGAAAACACGCACCACATGGATCGCGCAAAGGCGCTGTTATCGCAGCTCTCCGGCCCGCTGGCAGCGCCCTTTGAACCGACCTACGATGAACTGAACCCACCTCCCGAACCTCCGAAGGAGTACCGCTTTTCGCTCGGTGACATCGTGTATATCGGCGCACAGGAGTACGATATTGTCTCTTTGGATGGAGATAACGTCACCCTGTACGATCCGAATTTCCCGCTGTTTACCAAAGAGTTTTCCCGTTCCGAGTTTGAAAGCAAGGTAAAGGAAAACCCGCTGAACGATAAGTACCTTGTGGTAGTCGAGGAAAAGGAGTCCCCGAATAACACACAGATGCGGATTTCGCTGAACAGCGGCGATGACCTTGTTCATTGGATTTACTTCAATCCGGATGCTGACGCAGGCGGTCAATATGTTTCCGGCGATCTGAGCTTTTCCGTATATGAAGAGCTCATTGAGCAGTACGACATAGCAAACCACCCGGAGAACGCAGAGAAGCTCGCTGCCGATCTGGAAGAAATGTCGGATCAGTTCCTTGCGGATATCAACACGCCGTTCTTCATGGAAGCGGAAAACGACTATGAAATGGACTGCGATTATATCGAGTTCACGCCGGACAACATTCTGAAAATCCATCAGGATATTCAGTCGTTTGAAGTTGACCGTGAGGCACAGAAGGCAACAGATGCCTACGAAGCTGAATTCGGTGCGGACGGGACACGAGTATTTCGGGAGACGGAGGCACAGCCCGATGAGGAAAATCTGGAGGAAGAAGATATTGCCGTTTTCCTCGGAGAACAGGATAACACCCTGTTTTTCTATGCGCCCGTGAGCTATGGTATCGGAACGTATTTCCCGGATGCACCGGACGTGCAGGACGGGCAGCGTATCGTAATTGCCTCGCCGGTCTGCTACCACATTGACAGGTTTTTGAGCGAACATCACGTTACCTTCTTGAAGATTGGGCGTGAGATCGAGGAAAGCAGTCTTGTCGGTAAAGAGCCGAAGCAGCAGATCTCCGCAATGCAGGCAGCTATGACGTTCCATACTCCAAATGGAAAGGTTTATCAGCTTGGCGATACCGTTTTCAGTCATTCCGAAGATGGAGGCAACACGCAATTTACAATCATCGGTGCAGATGCCGACTTTGTATATTACACCTTCTCTGATCTCCCCGAACAGGAACCGGTCGATATGTTCAGAGAACGCTTTGAAGCGTATTTGGACGAAGGTCGTTTTTCCATCGTTCAGGGAGTGGAAAAGCAAGCAACCGACGATGAATACGCCGCTGTGAAGGAAGTCCTCAGAGGCTACTACGAAGAGAACTTCCCCGGCGAAGAAGTCAATCTGGACTTTGATGATTACCACGCCGTACAGCTTGCCTACAGCACCGATGGCGAAGGTGAGCATGAATTCGTCATTACCGCCGACCTCATCGACCACAAGATCGTTTTTCAGGCAGACAACGAGCCGCTGACCTCCATTCAGTGTGCAAACATGGATGACCTCTGCAACCACATCTCTGAGCTTTCCTTTGACAGTCTCATCGGGTTTGCAGAGCTTGCGTTTAAGCAGGCTGAAAAGGAAAAGAAAAGGCCGGTTGGCCGTATCGACTTTCTCGGCGCAAACGGTGAAGTCGGTGAAAGCGTCGAATACGATAATGCCGACGCCCTAATTGCCGCCGTCAAGGAAGAAAACCAGTACGGCGCTCCGATGATCGTCGCACTCTATCGCGATGAAAACGGCAATACGATTCCGCGTGATTTCACAGCGGAATGTGATCCTCCGCTCAAAGGCCTGT
>CALCRH010000298.1 GCA_937894515.1 uncultured Clostridia bacterium
GGCACATGCGTAACACCTAAGGATTGCCAACGTAAGTAATTATCAATCAATTCAAGATTTAATATTTAAAAATTCAAAAATTGCGAAAAAAGCGGTAAAAATTTTTAAATCTTAAATTTTTGAATTTCAAAATAAAAAATTTATGGAAAATTTATTGAAAATTATTGAGTCAGATGAGTATGAAGAACCGGACGAAGATGAAAATGACGAATATAATGAAGATGAATCTGATGATGACGAAAATGATGAAGATGAGAAGAAGAAATATTCTCTCTTAGTTGAAGAGCATGAAGCTCTTAAAACAGAGTATGCAGCATTAGAGCAGAAATGTGTTGAATTAACTGAGTTTAAGAATAAGATTAAGCGTAACATTAATCGTCTTATTCCAAAGCATATATTAAAAGAAGATATTTTCGCTTCTATTAGTTATGTGATTCATCTCAAGGATATATTCTGCCATTTTCTCGCTCCTTTCTTTGCTATTGTAAAACCCGTAATTAAACTGTACTTAAAAGTCAAGCATTTTCTTTTATGATTTCACGAATCGTTTTTTCGTGTGGGATATTCTGCTTATATTTGATTTGATGTTCAAGCGTTGCCCAAAAATCCATTGCAATCGTCCGCACCTGAATCTCGGCAAGAACTCCGCATTCTTTGACTCTTACACATAAATGAAAACTTCTGTATCCGTTTGGCTTCGGATGGGATAAATAATCTTTTTGCTCAATGACTTCGATTTGCTTTTCAAGGCAAAGAGCCGAAATGATATTTTTAACATCATCCGAAAAAGCACAAATAATACGAAGACCGACTGCATCATATACATTTGTCAAAGCAGATTCTTTTGATATGGGCAAGTCACGGCTTTTCAGCTTTTTTATCATACTGTCGGGCTTTTTGATTCTTGAACAATAATAAACGATAGGTGTGACATCTTTATCATCGCCGCTGTTTTCACATAGGTGTTCTGCTATTTGTTTCAATATGTTTTCTGCATTTATAAGCCGGGCATAATCGTCTCCGTAGTAGTCTTCAAATGTCATATTTTCGCCTCCCTTCTGAAGATAGGATACTATAGCAGGCTAAAATGCAATTAAAAAACCGACAGGAATTTTTCGTTCCTGTCGGCAAATCAGATGGTTTGTTATTGTAAGGGCATATTGACAGTGATCCTGAAATCCGAGCCGTTCACGGTTTCAGCCGTTATTTTTCCACCGTGAGCAGATGTGATCGCCTGTGCGATCGAAAGTCCGATTCCGTGACCGCCGGTTTCGGAATTGCGGGAAGCATCCGTGCGGTAAAAGCGGTCAAACAAATGAGAAAGGTTTTCGTTTGATACGGGAGATACCGTCGTATTGAATACGGAAATAATCAGGTCTTTTTTTCGGGAAACAACATCCAGCGTTACGATACCGCCGTCCGGAGAATATTTCATCGCATTGTCTAAAAGTATAGTAGTCAGATGACGGATTGCATCCGGAGAACCGCACATCGTAAGATTTGGTTCAATTCCGATACGATACTCCTTATTTTTGGCTTGTGCTACCGCCCCGAATTGCTGTGCTGCTTCCGCTATGAGATCGGAAACCGGAAATGCAATTTTCTTTAAGGTGTTTTCCGATTCTTCCATCTTGGAAAGATAGACAAGATCGCCGGTCAAAACGCCGAGCCGTTTTGTTTGGGTGCGTATATCGGATAAACTCTCATTTTCGCCCAAATCCGATTCGAGCAAATCGAGATTTGCTCCGATAATTGTCAGCGGTGTTTTGATCTCGTGCCCGGCATCGGTGATAAAGCGTTTCTGCTTTTCATAACTTTCGGCAATCGGACGGACGATACGACCTGCGGCGAAAAGAAATACAACAAACACGACCACACACCCGAGTAAACCGACCGCCATACTTATCCACATAAAAGTGCGGAACGAATCAAGTTTTCTGCCACAGTCGAGAAAAATGATCCGTGTCATACGGTCATCCGCTTGTTTTGCATACCGAAACTGCCCGATAAATCCTCGTTCCGATTTACTTGCAACGGCTTTTTGAATAAATCCGTCCACCGATTCCTTATCCACCGATATTATTTTTGAAAAATCGGTTTCTTCTATATTACCGTCTTTTGTTACCATTGCGGTAAAATACCGTGATTCGTAAGGCACTTCGGGAGACATTCCGTGCGGGATAAAATCCTTTATATCCTGCGGCGGTTTGTCAGGTATATCCGAATGATTGCCGAAAGGAGCATTCGGCTGGGAAAGGACATCAAGAATCGTATCTGTTTCCGTTACAACAGATGAATAATTGACGATATTCATGATTCCGACGAGTATTGTCATCAAAATCAGCATAGATGCCGTTGCTAAAATAATAAATTTCTTTTTAAGTCGCTTAATCATCGGCATCCTCCAAAGAATAACCGGCGTTTCTTGATGCTTTAATCTGAATATTTGCACCGAGAGCCGTCAGCTTTTTGCGAAGATATGAAATATATACCCACACCACATTGATTTCCGCTTCGCTGTCATAACCCCATATTTTCTCCATAATGCGTTCGGATGAGAAGATCTGACGGGGATTTGATAGGAACATTTCCATCATTTGAAATTCTTTATTGGCAAGTCGAAAACTATCCGTTGGGGACGCCAATTCAAAGGTGGCTCGATCAAGTGAGATGTTCCCCATACGAAACTTTGTGTCGGTTTCTTCTTTTCCCCTTGTTATACAGCGAATACGGGCAAGAAGCTCCTTCGTGTCAAACGGTTTCGGTAGATAGTCATTTGCTCCGCTGTCAAGCCCGAGCACACGGTCGTCAATCTCCGATTTTGCTGTCAGCATCAGAATAGGAAGCTGACTCCCCGATGCACGGACTTTTTTCAAAACGGTAATGCCGTCCATTTTCGGCATCATAATATCAAGCACGGCGGCATCGTAGTTGCCTGATTCTATATACAAAAGAGCATCTTCACCGTTATAAACGGCATCAACCGAGTAATTATTCTTTTCAAATATTTTTACAAGTGCTTTGGATAACGCTTTTTCATCTTCGGCAAGCAATAAACGCATTTTGGATGCTCCTTTCACGGGAATATTTAGCAGCATAGCATACTCACATTAAATCAAATTAAAAATCTAAAAGTCTAATACATTTTATCATATTTTTTACCTTTCTTCAAGGAAAGTAAATTTTGAAAAATTGTAAATTCTTTTTCGTTGCCTCAAAGCCACTTGCTTTTATTGTAAAAACGGTGTATAATAGTTTATGTTGAATTGAGGACACGGCTTTATCAAAGAACCACTTTTTCAGTCGGTAACTGCCTGATACGATTTTGATACTAAAATTCGTACAAACCCATACATTGCGAACAGATGTTCACACATTTCCCCTAAAAATACGGAGAAATGAACAGCCACAAGCTATAAATAAATGTGAATTTGGCGAGTGGGAATAATTCGTTTTTTGACTGGCCCCGAAAAACCGTCAAAAATGGCCCGAAAATGCAGTAAATACGGTGTTTTTGAGGAAAAGTGAATAATAACGAATTGGCTTTGGCCCCCATTTGGCCCCCAATACGGAATCATGCCTCCGTTGGACACGAAAACGTCCGACGGAGGTTTTTGCTTTTACGGTCTGGCCACGGCTACGGGGCCAAATGAAATGGGAGTTTTGGAGATTCGAGATTTAAATGACATTCTGTGAATTATAAATTTTACAGAAACATATTGAAATCTCAAATGAAACATGCTATAATAATGCAACCGACAAAAAGGGAGGTGTTTCAATGAGAGAACTGTCTCTTCCGACAAATGAGCAATTCATATGTACTTCCAAACTCAAGGAGATGGGCTTTTCGTATTATTATATCAATAAAATGGTCTCCCAAGGTCTGCTGGATAGAATCAATAAGAGCACTTATGAGAATATGACGTTTAAAGGGGAAACCTCGGATTTTTCGTATCTGAGTGCCATCGCCCCCAATGCCGTCGTTTGCCTTATGTCTGCAGCTCGTTTTTACAATCTGACAACATATCTTCCCGACGCGGTGGATATAGCAATAGAAAATTCCATGAAGATCACAACGCTTCCGGAGTGGCCCACGTATCATATTTACTACTTTTCAAAAGAAAGATATGAAACCGGAGTAACAACAGCCAATGACGGTACTACAGATTTCCGGATTTATGATGTTGAAAAAACAGTGGTTGACATTCTTGGGTATCGGAACAAACTGGGAGCGGAGATAACCAAAGAAGTCCTTCATTCGTACCTCGGAAGAAAGGACCGGAATCTGAACAAACTCTATCGATACGCCAAGGAACTTGGATCAGAAACCATACTGAATACGTATCTGGAGGTGCTGATATGAATAAGCAAAGTGCTGCATCTGTCAAAGCCCGCCTGATGAACCGAAGCAAAGCTACGGGAAAAACAATGCAGGAGCTTCTTGTTGCGTACGGATAGTAAAGACACCATAATTAAATCAAGGTTTATTGAGTTTTATCTTACAAAAGAATAATGAGATGTGTTGTATTCTGCATATGGGTAGTCATTCCCATCTTAAGTGCAGCGATATAGAAAAGATAGCTATGGAGATTCATGATTTAAGGCGAGGCAATTCTGTTATACGGAACGAATATAGTAGCGATGAATATAACAAGAGAGTCAGCAAGCCGCATGCTCGGCCTGCCGACTCTTTTTTGTTTTTGAAGCGCTTTCCGCCATTTGCAAACTTAAATCAGACTTCTGTCGAAAGGCATGCTCTGGCTCAAATAGGCCAAAATGAATCTTTTTTTCAAAACCTCCCTAAATACCCGAACCTTCTGAAAAGCATTTC
>CALCRH010000299.1 GCA_937894515.1 uncultured Clostridia bacterium
CAGCTTTGCCAAAGCCGCCCTCTGCTGTTCCCCACCGGAAAGATCATAGGGATGCCGTTCCAGCAGCTGTGAAATTTCGCACAGCCCGGCGACCTTGCGGATCTCCGTCTCCCGCTGCTTTTCCGGAAATCCCTGCAATTTCAATATATCTTCCAGATCTCCCCGGACCGTATTTTTTAAGAATACCGTCTGCGGATCCTGCGGCAGAAGTCCGATCCTGCCCGTGGTACGAATCTCTCCGCGGCAGGGCTTTTTCAGTCCGCCAAACAGCTTCAGCGTGGTGGATTTTCCGCTGCCGTTTCCGCCCAGAATACAGAAAAGCTCCCCGGCGTGTACCTGTAGGGACAGTCCTTTCACGACGTCCGGAAGTTCCTTTTCATAACGGAACCACACTTCCGATGCGTTGATCCGTTCTTCTCCCACAGCGGAGATATGTGCCTCTTTACGCAGCGGCTTGGCGGGATGATTATGTAAGTAGGTTTGAAGAAATTCGCGTCCCTCATTGACCGTGACAGGACAAGCCGCGTCGCAGTCCACACTGCCCCAAACCCGCATGGCGCAGGGCATGGCTGAAAACATCGTGTTCTCATGCGTTTTCAAATAGGCTCCGATCTCGTTTACGGAGCCGGAGCACAGGATTTGACCTTGCTCCATAACAACGGCTCGATTGGCCAGCGCCAGAGCCTCCTCCAGCCGGTGTTCGGAAAGAACGATCGTTGTGCCAAGCTCGCGGTTGATTTTTCCCAGTGTACCGAGGAATTCCGATGCGGCTATGGGGTCAAGCTGTGCCGTCGGTTCGTCGAGTATCAGTACCTCCGGCTGCAATGTCATCACAGAGGCAAGGCATAAAAGCTGTTTCTGTCCGCCTGACAGTTCGGACACGTTTTTATAATACCAGTTTTCGATCCCGAAAAAAGCCGCCATCTCCGCACACCGGCGGCGGATCGCCGGCGTGTCATAGCCAAGGCTTTCCATTCCGAACGCCAGTTCATGCCAGACCTTATCCGTAACGGTCTGCGATTCCGGGGACTGCATGACGAATCCGATTTTTGATGCGGCGGATACGGGGTCCAGGCTCCGCAAAGGCCGGCCGTTGAAATGGATCTCTCCGGACAGATTTCCGTGCGGCCGGACAGAATGTTTCAACTGCCGCAGCAGGGTGGACTTTCCGCAGCCGGAGTGACCGCAAAGGACAAAAAAATCTCCTTTTTGTATGACTAAATTCACATCGCAAAGCGCCCGCTCCGTCTGTCCCGGATAGGAAAAGCTCAAATCATTGATCGCAAATAATTCCATTTTTTCTTTTCCCTCCTTTCCAGATAAACAGGCATCGCGCAAAGCATGAAAAATGTGATTTCCAGCAAGATCGTAACAGGGTCTGTGAGGATCCCGCGAACGCTCGGGAAATATCTCCAGAACAACTTCCCGGCCAATCCTCCGGAAAAGAGGAACAGGCCGCAAAAACACAGAAAGACCAGCGCCGAACGGTCTCTGTCATCCCATTGATAGATAGAATAAGCAGTTCTCTTTCCTGTACCGTAGCCCCTGGCTTTCATGCTGTCTGACGTTTCGATCGCATTTTCCATGCTCCAGGTAACCACGATGGAAAAGCACACGATCGCGTTTTTGATCCGTGCAGACAGTCTCCCGTTTTCCGTATCCCTGCCCATCATTCGCTGAACATCGCGCACCGTATCAAATTGTGATAGAAAGCGAGGCACAAAACGCAGAGTCATGGAAAGCACCAGAGAAAGCGCAGGGATGATCCTGCCGAACAAATAGACAAACTTATCTGACGTCACAGTTTCAGAAAAACAGGCAAACCAGAGCAGTATGCCGGTCATCATGATCCCCGCCGCGATACCGTAGATGATACTTTCCAGGGTCAGCGGGTTGCCGGTGGGAAGATACCGCAGGATCGTTTCTCCTTCATGGGAAAAAGCAGGATTGATAATTACTGTCAGCAAGAAGACAGGCAGAACACCGCGGAGCAAAAGTCGTCCGGCTTTTGCTCCTTTCAGTGAAATGTAATAAACTGCCGCACATACAGCGGAGATCAGCAAACATACCGGCTGCATGGATAGCATGGAAAAAGTCAGCAATATCCCGAAATAAAGAAAGTTCACAAGCGGATGATAGCTGCTGAAGACGTCCTGATTCTGCATTGGATTTCCTTTCATCCGCCGATGGCATACCCGCCGCCGATATCTGCGCCCAGATCACAGGTATACCGCCACTCTACATTATCTCCCTGTGCCAGTTGATAACGAGAACAGCCATAGTTCGGATACCATCCGTTGACCCGATACATCCAGCCGGAACCGGTACCGCAATCAAATTCATAGAGATTGTGGATCCCTTCTACATAGGCACTGTTATAGATCGGCGTCCAGGACGCCTCCATATGGATGCCGTTTTCTTTGCAGACACGTTGAAGTACATCGTATACGGATTCTCCCTCATAAAACGTTACCGTCTGTTTTGAAAGGATCACACCATTACTGGGGACAGCATCAAGCTTATCCGAATTCAAATCGTCCAAATTATTCAAAACGGTGGAGCATTCTATGGAAAAGGTACAGGTATAGGCTTTCTTCTCGTCAACCTTTTGATTTTCCGGCTCTACCGGCATAGGTTTTCCTGCGGGAACCGGGTCTGTCAAATATGCATCCTGCCCTGTTTGTTTGCCATCGGATATCACACGTCCGCCGCCGCTATCGGATGCGGAGAGATACGGATCGGCCGAAGGGGTTTCTGCCTTCTCT
>CALCRH010000300.1 GCA_937894515.1 uncultured Clostridia bacterium
GGAGATCCTGAAGCTCCGGCAGGAGGAGGCGGAGATCCTCGGCTTCAAGAACTACGCCGAGAAGTCGCTCGCGACGAAGTGCGCGCCGTCCGTCGCCGCGGTCATGAAGATGATCGACGATCTCGACGCGGCGACGGCGAGGAAGGCGCAAGAGGAGAAGCTGGCAGGCGAACCGTGGGATTTGGCGTATGAGGCCGAGCGACTGAGGGAAAAGAAATACGCCTATTCCGAGGAAGAGCTGAAGAAGCACTTTGAGCTGGAGGATGTCGTGAGGGGCCTCTTCCGGATGGTGAAGTTCCTGTTCGATGTGGAGGTCGAGGAAGTGAAGGACAAGCCGTCCGTGTGGCATAAGGACGTGCGGTTCTTTGCCGTGAAGGAGAAGGGCGAGATCATCGCCAATTTCTACTTCGATCCGTTCGTTCGACCGGGACTCAAGTCCGGCGGGGCGTGGATGAACGAGTTTCGAAACAGGTGTAGGCGGAGAGGCGTAGGTGCAGAAAGGGATGTAACGCCTCTCGCCGTGGTGGTGACGAATTTCCCGAAGAAAGACGGGAACGGAAAGTGCTATTTGCCGTTCCGCGAGGTGGAGACGCTGTTCCATGAGTTCGGGCACGCGCTTCAGTGCATGCTGACGCGGGTCGACGAGGAGGACGCGGCGGGCATCAACCTCGTCGAGTGGGACGCCGTTGAGGTCGCAAGCCAGTTCATGGAGAACTGGTGTCTCGATGATCGGACGGGGATTTCCGTTCCGGCGGACCTGAAGGAAAAGGTGCGGGCGGCGAAGAATTTCCGCGCGGCGACGGTCTGCCGCCGCCAGCTCGCTTTCGCGAAACTGGACTTGACCCTCCACTGTTCGACTTCCGACTTCGACTTGGTCAAAAACGAAATTTTTGACCATTTCAACCTTCCGCTGATCCCTGAGGACCGTTTTCTCTGTTCGTTCACGCATATTTTCGCGGGTGGCTACGCTGCGGGGTATTACGGCTACAAGTGGGCCGAGGTGATGAGCGCGGATTGTTTCGGGGCGTTCGAAGAGGCGGGGCTTGCTGACGACGGGGCGATGCGGCGGCTCGGGGCGAAGTACCGCGAGACCGTGCTGGCGCTCGGCGGATCGAAATCGGCGTTGGAAGTCTTCCGCGAGTTCAGGGACAGAAATCCTGAAATTAAGGCACTTTTGCGGCAGCAGGATTTGATATAATGGGAGTCACTATGAAAAAAATAATTGCACTGGCATTGGTTCCCGTCCTTTCCGGCTGCCTGTCAGCCAGTTCGCCGAGGGTGAAGCAGTGGCTTTTGGAGTACAAGGGGCAGGGGTCTGTCCGTGCGGCGCAGCCGGCGAAGTACGAGGTCGGTCGGGTCTCGCAGGTGCTGCTCCGTTCGCCCTACAACGAGATGGGCATAGCCGTCCTGAGGGCCGATGACTCGATAGCATTCGATCCTTATAACGAATATGCGGTGAATCCGACGGCGATGCTGAAGGGTTTCGTCTTCGATGCGATGGATGCTTCGGGGCTTTTCGGGGCCGTGGTGAATCCGAGTTCATCCGTAAACTCCCAGGCGCTGGCGGAGGTCCTCGTCTCCCGTCTGGCGCTTGATTGCCGCAAAAAAGGTGAGAGGAAGGCGGTGGCTTCGGTTTGCGTTCGGCTGGTTGCGAATGACGGGAAGACCTTGTACGCGAAGGGCGAGGGCGAAGCCGATGCGAAGGGCGGAAATTACGGTGCGGCGCTTTCGAGTGCTTTGTCCTTTGCGTTGAATTCGGCGTTTGGGCAGTTCCGCTGATGGAACACTCCTGACCTGGTTCTACCATGACCGGAGTGTATCCATAACAGCCTTTTACCTTAACGACAAGAAGACGCGGTTCCGGGGTCTCGCCCTCCAGAACGAAATGACCGTCACTGACAGCTGCCGCTGCTATTGATTCAGCATCAAAGCCGGAATATTCTACAGGTATTGCAACAACGGAATCACCGTCTGACAATCCCTGAATGTCGCCTTCAATTCTGAACCGGTTGGCATCTACCTTGGGAGTACATGCTGCCAAACCGCACAAAACAGCTGCAGATGACAAAAATACAGTTATTCTTTTCATACTGTAAAACTTATACGTACAATGTGCAAATGACAGGATACCTTATTCTGCATCAAGCCAGACCATATCTACAATCTTTCCCCAACCGGTAGAGATTGTGGGATTGTCCTCGCAACCGAACATGGGGCCGAACATTGAGCTTGGCAAACCGGCATAATGATCCATCTCATATTCAACAAGGGTTCCGGTCGAAGTGCTTTCATTCCAGTAACCGATGTTTAGTATGACGTTGCTCGTCGGGAAACCGCCTCCTATGCTGCCACCAGCATACATGCTGCTGACAATTTCACCTGCATCGCCTTGATGAACAATCTCACTTGTTGTCTGACCGCTACTTGGCGTAAACGAATACACTGTTCCTTCATAGGCCCAGTAGAATGCCGGTCCGCCGGTACATGAGGCAAAGCAACTTGCATCCTTAAGATGTTCACAACCGGAAAGATCAATGATGGAACGCTCACCCTCTGCGCTGAAATCTCCATTGTCGGCTACATTATAGAACATGAAGCGATAGAGCCAGAGATTCCCGTCAATTTCTGTAATGACGTATGTTTCATTGTCTCCGGCATTCAATATCTTCTTGATATTACCAGGGACTTTTCTGGCATCGGCATAAGCCTGACCGTCAGTTGCCTTGAAGTTGGCATATGACGAATAACTGGCATAATATGGCAGGAAACGTCCTGATGAGGCATCAAAAACAACCTGGTCGGCATTGATGGCATTTTCAGCCGGTCTCCAGCTCGTCTTGGTCATGAACATCAGATACGGATACACATCAACTGCATTTTCATCGGGACTGCATACATACTCTGCGAATTTCCTGCTGTTGGCACGGTCTGTATACATGGTATAGAGCTTGCCGTCATTGATGAGAAAATCTGCATTGTTGGTAAAGATAAATGACTCAGGATTGAATGTCTCCGGTACACTATAGAACATGTCCTCCCACTCATCCATGACAGTAAGACCGTCCGATGCGATGCGGTACATGTTGTTATCTGTACAAACCATGTATCCGTTTCTTGAAGTCTTACCGGTGTTGGTGCCTGCTATGAACCTGGGCTTGCCGGGCAGGCTGGTTCCATGAACGCTGCTGAAGTATTTGGGATACTGTTCCAATTCCCCGCTGTAGATAAGCTGAAGAGGTGAACAATAGAACTCCAAGTCTGTCTGTCCGTCGATTTCAGAAAGCAGGCAGAGACCGCTCTGTTCTCCAGCACTCTCGATAACAACGTAAGACATGGGCTGGAAATATGCTTTCAGACCGGTTTCAACGTCTTCAGCACAGCAGTAGAAACGTACCTGTCCGGCTGACTGTGTGAAAACATAATTGAGAAGGTTGCTGTTGCTGACCGTGTCGGCATCGTCATATACCATGGCATTTCCTTCCTCATGTGGGCGATAGCTGTAGTCTGAAAGCGGCAGACAGAGCCAGCATACTTTCAGGTTCTCGGGATAATCATATTTGATCTTCATATCAAAACTGATGGTATCACCTGTCTGATAGTGTCTGCCGAAAACGGTGTACATTTTGTTGCTTACGCCTGTAGTGTCAAAAACGATGTTGCCGACCTCCTTATCGGTCTTATAGCTGTAGTTACCCTCATCTTTCAGGCAACTGGTGATTGTGCCGGTCGTGATGACAGCAGCCGCTATTAAACTGAATATCTTTTTCATAATGAAGTTACTTTTTCATTTGATACTTTGACTGTTAGCGCTTATTCCGGGAAGGAAACCAGAACGCCGTTCTCATCGGTAAGTGCTGCACCTGGATGTGAAGCGTTATACGCTTTCAGTTCGCGAACGAATACAGTCTTGTAGTTGTGAAGGTCACTCCAGTTGTTGTTGGCGGGATCCAGATCGGTCGAACCGTTACCATAGGCAATCATGCAGTCAAGCATGAAACGGTATTTGGTGTTGCTGTAGCTGCCGAAATGTTCCTCAATTGAAGCCCAGAACGAAGGTTTCTTGATCATGTTGCTCCAAATGAAGCTGATATGATTCTCTTCGTTCACGCCCACTTTGAAATCTTCTGTTTCAACAGTCTGAATGTAAAGCCGCACGGCCTTTGAGGCAAGGATGTCGTCTTTCTTCAAAGTGACTGTAAATGTTCCGTGATTCTGACCGGCTGGAACGACTACCGTTGCAGGTACTGAATACAGATTGTCTGGAGCGGTGGTCTTTGCCGACACGACTTCGAGGCCGACTGTGCGGTCGTGATCCGCCGGCAGACCCATAATGATGGCGTCTACGCTGATGCCGTAACTGAGAAGATCGTTTGGCTGACTTACAAATGAGAATTCTACGGAATCAGTGCCTACAGCCCATATCTTATCGCCTACCAGACGCACACGTGCATCGTCCTGATAGAGAAACGCAT
>CALCRH010000301.1 GCA_937894515.1 uncultured Clostridia bacterium
CGATCGGCTGGGCAAGGTGGCGGACGGCAATACCGTCAGCGATTTCGACCCCGAGGAGACCAAGCGCCAGGTGTCCGTATCCACGTCGATCGTCCCGATCGAATGGAAAGAGACCAAAATGAACCTGCTGGATACCCCCGGACTGTTCGACTTTGTCGGCGGCGTGCGGGAGGGCATTCGCGCGGCGGGCAGTACCGTCATTGTGATTTCCGGTAAGAGCGGTGTCAGCGTCGGCGCGGAAAAAGCCTTTACCGCCGCGCAGAAAAAGGGCATTGCGTCCATTTTCTTTGTTAACAAGCTCGACCGCGAGAGCGCCGATTTCTACCGCGTTTTCGAACAGCTCAAGACGCAGTTCGGCCCGATGGTCTGCCCGATGGTCGTGCCGTATGTGGTCGATCACAAGGTCGTTTGCTATGTGAACCTGTTGGAAAATCAGGCGTATAGCTACGCGGACGGCAAAGCGACCAAGGTAGCGATGCCGGATATGGGCGACCGGCTGGATGGCTTGCGCACCGCGATGTATGAGGCGGTTGCCGAGACCAGCGAGGAGCTGATGGATAAGTATTTCTCCGGCGAGGAGTTCACTCCCGAGGAGATCATTCGCGGCATCGCCTCCGGCGTGCGCAAGGGCGAGATCGCGCCGGTATTCTGCGGCGCGGCGACCGAGCTGGAAGCGATCGACCAACTGCTGAACGGACTGCTGTGGCTTGCACCGTGGGCGGAATCGGTCGCCGGCGAGGATGGCATCGACTACAACGGCGAGGCGGTGCATCTGGAGGTGCGCGAGGACGCGCCGGTCGTGGCGACGGTGTTCAAGACCACCGTTGACCCGTTTGTGGGTAAGCTGTTGTTCTTCAAGGTCATCCGCGGCAAGGTCACACCGGATATGACCCTGCTCAATCCGCGTACCGGTACCACCGAGCGGCTGGGCAAGCTCTATTCCGTGCGGGGCAAAAAGCAGGAGGAAGTCCCCTGCGTGGTCGCGGGCGACATCGGCGCAGTCGCCAAGCTGGCAGTCACCGGCACCGGCGATACGCTGTGCGATCCCGGGTGCGCCATCACGCTGGCGGGCGTGCCGTTTGACGAGCCTTGCCTGCCGATGGCGGTCAAGACCGTCAAAAAGGGCGAGGAGGAAAAGGTCACGACCGGTCTCAATCGACTGAAGGAGGAAGACCCGACCATCCGCGTCGAGCAGGATAAGGAGACCAAGGAATTGGTGCTGACCGGTATGGGCGAACAGCATCTCGATGTGATCGTGTCCCGGCTTAAATCGAAGTTTGGTGCCGAGGTCACGCTGGAAACGCCGCTGATCGCCTATCGCGAGACCATACGCAAGAAGGTCAAGGTGCAGGGCAAGCACAAGAAGCAGTCCGGCGGTCACGGGCAGTACGGCGATGTGTGGGTCGAGTTTGAGCCGTTTGACTGCGAGGGGCTGGTGTTCGAGGAAAATGTGTTCGGCGGCTCGGTGCCGAAGAACTATTTCCCGGCGGTCGAAAAGGGCCTGCAGGATTGCTCCAAGGAGGGCGTGCTGGCACGGTATCCGCTCGTCGGCGTCAAGGCGACGCTGGTGGACGGCTCCTATCACCCGGTCGATTCGTCCGAAATGGCGTTCAAGACGGCGGCTTCGCTTGCGTATAAGGCGGGTATCGAGCAGGCGGGCCCGTATCTGCTGGAGCCGATCTGTAGCTTGCAGGTTTATGTTCCGTCGGATAATACCGGCGACATTATGGGCGACATCAACAAGCGTCGCGGTCGCGTGCTGGGTATGAATCCTGCGGAGGATAACCTCACCTGCATCGAGGCGGAGGTGCCGCAGGGCGAAATGGGCGACTACGCAACGATGCTTCGCTCGACGACGCAGGGACGCGGTTTCTTCACACTCCGCTTCGAGCGGTATGAGGAAGCACCCGCTCCCGTCGCGCAAAAGGTGATCGAGGCGCGCAAGGCAGAGGAATAAGGAACAAATAAAGCAACAGCCCGGGCTTCACAAGCCCGGGCTGTCTTTTTTATTTTGCTGATCTTTTTTTGAATATGTTTTCCGAAAATAACGACGCGTTCAGTAAATCTCCCGGCTCGACATCAAGAGCATCGGCAATATTAAAAAGGATTTCCAGCGAAAAAGGTCTGACAAGATTGGGTGCCTCGATCGCGCTCAAATGCGAGCGGCTCATTCCCGCTTTCTCCGCAAGCGCTTCTTGAGACATCCCTTTCATTTTTCGTAAAGCAGAGATAGATATTCCCAACTGAATAAATCTATCTCGGTTTTTGAACTCAACATCTTTGCTCATTGGTAAGCACCTCGCATAATCAACTGCTATTATTATACTTTTTGAGAGTTTCTCTTGCAGTTCTCGATATAAAGCACTTGATTAATTATAGAGCATTACTATAATATATTCACAGTTTGTTTTGAATATACGATTTTTGATTTACAAAATGAGCATAGAGGTGGAGCAATGGTTTGTACTTTTTTGGTCACAGAGACACGTCGGAGGACATCCGACCACTTTTGCACGATATACTGACCGATTTGATAGAAAAGCACGGCGCGGATACGTTCTATCTGGGAAATCAAGGCGGGTTTGATAATATGGTGAGAGAGGAATTACAGAAACTAAGTGAAAAATACCCTCATATTCGCTATACCATCGTGCTTGCTTATATTCCTGAAAAACGGGATGCATCGGATAGAATTGACTACACATACTCCGTCTACCCCGATGGGCTGGAAAGTGTTCCGCGCAGATTTGCTATTGATCGGTGCAATCGGATACGGTCGTGACCTATATTGGCTATTCCGGCGGCGGTGCTGCAAAGTTCAAAAGACTTGCCGAACAAAAAGGCAAGGAGGTTATCAATCTTTTTCTATGGAACGGTAAATAAACACGAATATCTCCCTTTTTTGTGATCTCGATTGGGGGGCAAACAATGCGCTTAAACCGCATTCACGCTTGCGTATGCCAAATACACCAAATCTTCACAGAAAAACATATTGAATTCTTTGAGTATAGATGTTATAATTCTTTATCGTGAAATATTGTGGATTATTGTGCGAAAGAAATGATACGGAGGTGAGTGTTGTGATCGGAAAACTGTTGTTGCCGCTGATGTGGAAATTCAAAAAGCTGATGCTGGTTATGATATTTGTTTCCGCCTTGGCGGTCTCTTTGCTGATCGGACTCACCGGAGCCTACAAAACGCTGACCTACTCCATCGACCGCTATCTGGAGGATTATCATTGCTCGGATATTCAGATCACCACCGACAAGGCGGATATGTCGCTCAAGGAGGAGATCGAAAAGCTGGACGGCGTGCAGGCTGTCAATACGCGCCTGGCGTACGACCTGCCGATCCGCCTGCCGAATGGTCGGTTGATCAGTATGCGGATCTTTTCCACCTCACCGCGCGACTTTATGAACTACTATGTATGGGAAAGAAATGAAAGCAGTGAATATCCGAATGTCGCGGTGGAAATGCGCTTCGCGAAATATAACAACATCCATGTCGGCGACATCATCGAGGGAAAAATTGACGGAAAGTTCGAGAAGGTCTGCATCGGGAGCATCGTATCCTCTCCCGAATGTTTAGGCGCCGTCCGCGATGCCTATTCCTGGGGAGAAAACTCCGATTTCAGCTTTCTGTTCGTGCCGGAGGCTATGACCTACGATTCCGACCTTTACCGCCAGTGCGATCAGTTCCTAATCTGTACGGAAGACGGGGCGCAGGACGAGGCGGTCTTGGAAAACGTCAAGCAGTTTTTGACGGGCCACGGCATCGAGATCAAAAGCGGTATTTTGTTTGAGGATTCCGCCGTCCATGCGCGTATCGTGTTTGATGAGGAGCCACTCGAGAAGCTGTTATACATCGTCCCGTCGATATTCTTTGTCAGCACGCTGTTGGTCATTGTGCTGTTCTTCTCCCAGATCATCAACCAGTGTCGCAAAAACATCGGTATCCTGCGCGCGTGCGGTTTCAGCCGGGGCAAGATTCGGGGGCTGTTTTGCGTCATTGCGCTGATCCTGACGCTGATCGGGTGCGCACTGGGCTACGGGCTTTCATATATCGTCCGGGAAATCATCATCCGTATGTTTGCGGAGGGCATGGGATTGCCGATGGTGTATATGCGGATAGACCCCGCGTACATCGGTATTGCACTGGTGGCGATCGTCCTGTGCGGTCAGGCGGCGACGCTGTACAGCACCGTCCGGCTGTCCAAGATACAGCCGGCGGAGGCAATGTCCCGCGAGCTTTCCTCCTCCGGCGAGATGCCGCTCTCCGTTGCCAACCTGTTCAACCGTATGTCCCCGGCGATGAAGTTCAGCTTTTTATCGCTTTTGCGTAATGCTAAGCGCTTTGTCATCTCTACCCTGTGTATCGCGGTCACGATGGCGCTGATATTGCTGTCCATTTCCTTCTATGTTTCCAAGGAGTTTATGCTGGAGGACACCTTTGCATACCGCTTCCACGATGATGCGCAGATTTTCACGCAGGATGAGCCCACCGCGGAACGGCTCGCGGAGCTGGCGACCGTTGAGGGCGTATCGGATGTTGAGATGATGACCTATATGCGCGTGATGCTCGTGGGCGGTACCGGCTCGCAGGAGATCACCGTCTGCGGTCTGCCGGAGAATGCAAAAAATGTCACGATTTTTGACCGTGACCGGAATGTGATCGACGTGCCGCAAACCGGCATCCTGCTGGTGACGCATCTCGCGGATGACCTCGGCATCAACGTGGGCGATACCGTCACCGTGAACGGCGTTTCGCTGACCGTTGAGGGCTTGTCCGATCAATGTCTCAACTGGATGAATTATGTTTCCGAGGCAACGGCGGCGACCATCGGTGAGGTGGATCAGTACAGCATTTTCTGCAAGGCCACCGATGAGACATCCCTCATCCGCCACGTCAGCGAATGGGAGGACTACCAATATACCAACATCAAAGCCACCAGCCGGTCAAGCAATGAGCGTCAGTTCCTGCAATATGACACGGTTGTGTACACGCTGATCGCCTTTGCTGTGGTGATGGGGTTGCTGATCGTGTATAATACCACGGAAATGAACCTGTTCGAGCAGAAAAAGAGCTTATCTGTCCTGCGGACGCTCGGCTTCCAGGTGCGGGATGTTTCGCGTATCTGGTTTGTGCAGACGGCTTTGCAATTTGTTTTGGCGACCGTTATCGGCTTGACGGCAGGCACGTTATTGGCAAAGTTCACGCTGATCACGCTTGCCGGTAAGGAGCGGGTCTATCCGTTCATCCACGACCCAGATCAGTATATTCTCACCGTCGTCATTGTTCTGCTGTATGTCATCATCAGTCACCTGATGGCTATGCGGCAGGTCAGAAAATGGGATCTCGTGGAAAATATCAAAGAGAAAGAATAAACACCGTGCGGAGGATGTAACGATATGGAACAAAAGGTATTGTTGGAAGGGCAAGACATCGTTAAGCAATACGGTAGCGGTATGGGTATGACGACCGCGCTCAAAGGGGTATCACTCAAAATATACGAGGGGGAGCTGCTGGTTATCGTCGGTAGTAGCGGCAGTGGCAAAAGCACCCTGCTGAATATGATCGGCGGTATGGATAAGCCCACCTCCGGCAAGATTTTGATCAACGGTCGGGATATTACCGGCTACAACGACCGCAAGCTGACGGAATACCGCAAGAGCAAGGTGGGATTTGTATTCCAGTCCTTTAATCTCATCCAGGAATTGACGGCAAAGGAAAATGTCGCGTTGACGGCAAACAAATCCACCGATATTGACCGTGTTTTTTCCATCGTCGGGCTGGCGGATAAAAAGAAAAAATACCCCTCGCAGTTGTCCGGCGGCGAACAGCAGCGTGTTTCCATTGCCCGGGCACTGGCAAAAAAGTCTGACTTTTTGCTGTGCGATGAGCCCACCGGCGCTTTGGACTATGAGACCGGCAAACAGGTTTTGATCGAATTGGAAGCACTGGTCCGCAAGTATGGGAAAACGGTGGTTTTCGTGACCCATACCCAGGAGATCGGCACCATTGCCGACCGCGTTCTGCGGATGCGCAGCGGCCATATCATTGAGGAGATCATCAACGAAGTACCTGCATCTGCCGCGGACGTGGAGTGGTAACAGCTATGGTAAAATATCTTCTGTTTCCCATCGCCAAAAAATTCAGGAAGCTGATATTCTCCATGATCGGTGTGTCACTGCTGGGTATCTCCCTGCTGATCGGACTGAGCGGCGCCTATATGTCGCTGGAGAGTTCCATGAACCGCTATGTGCAGGACTATCACTATGCAGATGTGGTTCTGACTACCGACTTAACAGAGAATTCTGCCCGGAACAGCCTTTCGGACATCGCCGATGTTTATCAGGTGGATGCCCGCTTGATCATCGATGTGCCTGTGCGGCTGTCCGGCGGGCGGCTGCTGTCCCTCCGGGCGGTTTCCTACGGTATCCGGGACTTCCAGGAGTTCTTCGTTTGGGAATTGAACGAGAGTGCGGAATATCCCAATATTGCGATGGAGTATAAGTTTGCCGAGCAAAATCACATTCATGCTGGCGACCTGATCGAAATCAAGACGGTGGATACCTATGAAACGGTGTGTGTGGGCTCCATCGTCACCCGACCGGAGCTGCTTTGGGCACGCCGGGGTAACTATGCCTGGGAAGAAAACTCCGACTTCGGCTATCTTTTCATTCCCGAGAACTATGCCTTCGGAACGGAATTGTACGGCAAGTGCAACCAGTTTGTGATCCGTACAGAGGACTGGGCCAATGAGGAGACTGTTCTGGCAACGGCACGAAACCGTTTGGAAGCCATCGGCGTAGATATCAACTCCAGCTTTTCCTATGAGGATTCCCCGGTGAAGGGCTGCATTGATTCCAATCTGAACACGCTGCATACGCTGTCCGTTCTGGTGCCTACGCTGTTTTTTGCGACTATGGCGGCCGTGATGTGGCTGTTCCTCTCCCAAATTATCGGACAGTGCCGCAAAGAGATCGGTATTTTGCGGGCGCTTGGTTTTAAAAAGAAACAGATCCGACTCCTTTACTGCCTGCTGACCCTGTTGATTACCATTGTGGCCTGCTTGCTTGGTATTGGCATCGGCTATCTCCTGCTGCACTTTACGGCGAGAACATTTGGCAATTTCTTCCCCCTGCCACAGATGTACTACATCTTCAGCCGCAGGCACATGATCATTGCCATTATTGCAACGATACTGATTGGGCAGTTTGCCGCGGTGCTGAGCACCGTGCAGCTGTCGGCCATTATGCCCTCTGAGGCCATGTCCCGAGAGGTACCCTCCCGCACCCGGAAGACACCGCGCTTCCTGAAAAGACTGCTGAAAAACAGGTCTACAGCAACCAAGTACGGTGTGGCCTCTATCTTCCGCAGCGGAAAACGATTCGCCTTTTCCATCGTCTGCGCCGCGATTTCGATGGCGCTGATCCTGGTGTCGATAATCTTTCACGTGTCCAAGAACTATCTGATCCATCAGCTCTATGATTTGCGAATCCACTACGATGCACAGATCTTCGTGAAAGAGGAGCCCTCCGCTGAAATGCTGGCCAATATTGCGGCGCAGGACGGCGTAAGCGATGTGGAGGTGCTGTCGCTGATGAGTACATCCATTTCGGCAAAGGGGAAAACCGCCAATGCGTTTTTCTCGGCACCTGCCGGGGGGACGGAGCTTCTGACGGTTTATGACAGCGATGAGCGACCTCTGGAGATCCCGAACCGCGGGATCATTTTGGAGCGGCATCTGGCAGAAGAACTGGGGGTTGGCATCGGAGACAGTGTTACTGTCAAGGGGAACCGTCTGGAAATTACCGCCATTTCCGACCAAAGTGCCAATCAGCTGCAATACATTTCTCAGGATACCATGGCGCGGTTGGGAGCAGACCAGTATACCATCATTTGCCATGCCGCCGATGAAGAGAGACTGCTGCGCTATCTCAGCGATATGGACGGCTATCTCTACACCAACTTTACAGATGTGATGCAGCGGGCAAATGCGGACACCTTTGCCCTGTACAGTCTGGGCGTTTATATTCTGGTCGCATTTTCCGTGTGCCTGGGTCTGCTGATCATCTACAATACGACCCAGACCAATCTGTTTGAACAAAAGCGGGAACTTTCCGTTCTCCGGTCGTTGGGATTCCAGATCCGGGAGATCTCCGGCATTTGGTTTATCCAAACTGCTGTACAGTTCCTTTTCGCCTGTGCCATCGGCCTGCCACTGGGCGTGGTGATGGGGAGATATGCTCTGGCCCAAATGGGAATGGAAGGCAGGGAATACCCCTTTGTCAATGCTCCCATACAGTATGTGATAACAGCCTGCCTGGTGTTTGCCTACATTCTGGTCAGCCACTATTCCGCCATGCGGAATATCCGTAAGTGGGATATCGTAGAGAACATAAAGGAAAAAGAATAATGAAAAAAGAAAGGTTTTTATGCGCTCTCCTGATCGCTGCGCTTCTGCTGTGTCTGACCGGCTGTACCCAATGGACGGTAAATACACAAAATCTGGATTGGCATGACCAGTTGTCGCCGCTGATGCGGCAGAGCAGCTATACCGTGCATATCCGGACTTCCCGGCAGGGTGAGTTTTCGCCCTGCAAAGAGACCACAGCCTATTTTGACGGTGATTCCTCCCACATGATCGTTACAGAGGAGACGGGAACCGCGCAGGAGGTTTATTATGCCCGGGAAGACGACACCTGCTATATTTACGGCTGGGACGAAGAGCACAGTATTTGGATCCAACAGCAGATCGATGACAGCGAGAATTACTTCTATGCCTATTCGGTAATGGAACGCCTGCAAAAGCTGGGTGGTTGGATCGATCTGGGCGAGATCCGTTATGACAGGAACACACGCTCCTATTTCGGCGAAAACTTATCCGGTGTCTATGCCTGCGAGGGGCAGGCTCATCAGGTTTTGTCCGTGGCTATTTATCTGGAGAACAACCGAGTCAGTTCATTCACAGAGGCCTATTCGGTGACAGAAAACGGCGCAGAACAGGTTTACGAGGATACTGTCTGGTTCGAGGATGTAGGCCTGACGCAGATCGAGCTTCCCGTAAACTGTATCTCCGCAGAGACGATTGCGGCATTTGATTCGGACGCAGCAATAGAATAAAAAAAGACCGCTTTGCGGTCTTTTTTTATCGATAGAATGGAGAAAACTCAATTTTGCCGAAATGATGATGGATCTTTGCCCTTGGATCTGCAAGAAAAAAGCAGGGTCAGCAGGCCGCCGAACAGGATCATAAAGTCTGCTACATTGTATACCAGTTTTTTAAGGCGGCCCGGTGCTTTGGGGAAACAGAGCATATCCGTTACCGACCCACGGAACAGGCGATCCCCTATATTGCTGGCGGCACCGGCAAGCAGAAGGGAGATCCCGCATTTTGCGGCGGGGCGCTGAGACTTGAAGTGACGGAGGAGGGCAGGAGCTGTGAGAGCGAAGGCAATGCCGGGCAGATACCGGCAGAGCTTGGGATGGTTTCGGAACGTACCGCCGGCAAGACCGGTATTCTCAACGGTGTGCAGTTCCACGCTGCCACCCTGTACCAACAGGTCGGGCAGGTCCTGCTTCCGGGCTTTGTACTTCAAGGTACGATCCAGCGCCAAGGCGGCGGCAGAGAAGAGAGCCCACATGCCGTTTACCTCCGATTTCTCTTAACGGTGAAGCCGAAGATGAGACCCAACACACCGCCGATGATATGGGTGAGCTGGGAGATATTGTCTGCAGTGAACAGTCCGTCAACGATTTCACCGCCCAGATAGAAGATGACCACCAGAATGAGGGTGATGGGGATGCCGTCACGCTTCGACTCGGTAAAAGAGGACAGGACGATCATCATAAACACCACACCGCTGGCACCCAGCAGCATGGTGCCGGGGAAGAAGAGAAACTGTACCAGTCCGGTGATCAGCGCGGTAATGAGAATGAACCAAAAGGTGCGCTTATGGCCGTATTTTTCCTCCACATTGGGACCGACCAGAAGAAGCAGGAGCATATTCCCCATATAGTGGGCGTAATCGGAATGCCCCAGAACATGGGTAAAAAAGCGAAGATAGGTCAGGGCATCGGAAAGGGAAGCGCGATAGATACTGAAAAAGCGGGAAGTGATGCTGCCGTCCGTCCAGATGCCGAGAAAAGTGGCCAACAGGGCCAGCAGGGCAAAGGTCAGGACCACAGGAGCGTTAAAACGTATAATGATTCTGCGATTTTTCAAGCAAATACCTCTTTTCAAATACAACTGAAGTCATTATAATATATTTGCTAATATTTGTAAACCGGAGGTTGGCGAAATGAAGAAGGCGTTAAAAATCATCATCGCGGTTTTGTGCGTTATTGTGCTGGCGGCGCTGTGCTATCTGGCGTATGTGCTGATTGACTATCACCGCATCGGCAGCGGCTATGTATCCATCAGCGGAAAGCCGGAAAAGGCCATGCCGGTGGAGGGAGAAAGGAAGATCGTGTCCTACAACATCGGCTTCGGCGCCTATGAATCCGACTACGGCTTTTTCATGGACGGCGGCACCGAGAGCTGGGCGTGGAGCAAGGAGCGGCTGGATGCGAACATCGGGAATATCGCGGAATTTTTGAAGAAGCAGAATGCTGACCTGTATATTTTGCAGGAGGTGGATAGGGATTCCACACGCTCGTATCACAGGGACGAGCTGGTGCCTATCGTTTCCGCGGTGGGCAACGATATGGCGCACACCTGGGCGCAGAACTACGACTCGCCGTTTTTGTTCTATCCCTTTACCCAACCCCACGGCAAGTCGGTCAGCGGTCTTTTGACCATGAGCCCCTTTGCCATCACGCAGTCGGATCGGGTGGAGCTGCCCATCGAGAATACGCTGATGAAGTTCCTCGACCTCGACCGGTGCTACTGCAAGAACCGTATTCCCATGGAGAACGGGAAAGAGCTGGTGCTGTATAACTTCCACCTGTCGGCGTACACCTCGGACGGCACCATTGCCAACGAGCAGCTGAAGATCATTCTGGACGATATGCAGGCGGAGTACGACAAGGGCAACTACTGCGTCGCCGGCGGCGACTTCAACAAGGATCTGCTGGGAGGCAGCGAGGCGATCTTCGGCAAGGCGGACAAGGAATACTCCTGGGCACAGCCTATTCCGGACGGTATGTTTGACGGCTACGATGTGGTGCTGGTGGCGCCGTTTGATGAAGCAGTTCCCGTGCCAAGCTGCCGCAATGCCGATGGCCCCTATCACGCCGGGCAGTACGTGCTGACGGTGGACGGCTTTATGGTCAGCGCCAACGTGAAGGTGAGCAGCGCCAAGGTGCTGGATACCGGTTTTGCCTATTCCGACCACAACCCGGTGGAAATGGTGTTTGCGTTTGAGAAGTAAAAAATAAGGCGGCGAAAGCCGCCTTATTTTTTATGAATAAAAAGTAAAAGCGGAACACAGGTGGAGAAAAATTCATAAAATGAGAAAAAAGTATTGCATTTACAATAAAGTTGTGCTAACATATGCCCATCAACCGAATATCCCGATGAACCGATCAGAATCGACAAGAGACTGGTGGGGGAGGGGACTCTGGAGAATCCCATTTGATTGGGTGCCGAAGGTGTAAGGCGAAAGCTGAATCTCTCAGGCAAAAGGACAGAGAAAACAAGTTTACCTTGTTTGCCCGTTCTCCGGAGCCGCAGAAATGCGACTCTTGTATTTTTTAGGAGGAAAGAAAGAAATGTTCCAAGAAACACTGTACAACATCGTTTGTAAAATCAACGAGTACCTGTCCAACTATATCCTCATCTTTATGCTGGTGGGTGTGGGTTTGTGGTACTCCATCAAGACCCGCTTTGTGCAGGTGCGCTGCTTCGGCGAGGGAATGAAAAAGACCTTCGGCAACATCAAGCTGCGCGGCGGTAAGCAGGACACCGGTATGAGCTCCTTCCAGGCGCTCGCAACCGCTATCGCGGCGCAGGTGGGTACCGGCAACATCATCGGTGCGTCCGGCGCGATTCTGACCGGTGGCCCCGGCGCCATCTTCTGGATGTGGATCATCGCGTTCTTCGGCATGGCGACCATCTACGCCGAGGCGGTGCTGGCCCAGAAGACCCGTATTGTCGGTGCGGACGGTGAGATCAAGGGTGGCCCTGTGTACTACATCACCACCGCGTTCAAGGGCGGTTTCGGCAAGTTCCTGGCCGGTTTCTTCGCCGTGTCCATCATTCTGGCACTGGGCTTCATGGGCTGCATGGTGCAGTCCAACTCCATCGGCTCCACCATGGAGACTGCGTTCGGTATCCCCAGTTGGGTGATGGGTGTTGTCCTCGTCATCATCTGCGCCATCATCTTTTTGGGCGGTGTGCAGCGTCTGGCCTCCGTCACCGAGAAGATCGTACCCGTTATGGCCGGTCTGTTCCTCGTTGGCGGTCTGGTGATCCTTGGCGCACGCATCAAGGATGTTCCCGCGACCTTCGGCATGATCTTCAAGTATGCGTTCCAGCCCAACGCCATCATCGGCGGCGGTATTGGCTACGCCCTCAAGACTGCTATTTCTCAGGGCGCAAAGCGCGGATTGTTCTCCAATGAGGCCGGTATGGGCTCTACCCCCCATGCACACGCACAGGCCAACGTGGCGAAGCCCCACGATCAGGGCGTGGTGGCTATGATCGGTGTGTTCATCGATACCTTTGTGGTGCTGACCCTCAACGCTCTGGTCATTATCTGCACCCTGTACACCAAGGGCGGCCCCCTCTATGAATGCGGTGCTGTGGCGGCCAGTGGGCTGGGCAAGGCCAATCTGGCACAGACGGCGTTTGGTACGGTGATGGGCGAGAGCTTCGGCGCCAAGTTCGTGGCCGTGTGTCTGTTCTTCTTCGCGTTCTCCACCGTGCTGAGCTGGAACCTGTTCGGCAAGATCAACGCCCAGTACCTGTTCGGTAAGAAGAACCCCAAGCTGTGCACCACCATCTACACGCTGATCGCGCTGGCGTTCGTGTTCGTGGGGACTCTCGCCAGCAACGATCTGGTGTGGGAGATGACGGATATGTTCAACAACCTGATCGTGCTGCCCAACGTCATTGCGCTGTTTGCTCTGACCGGTATGGTCGTAGCCGCGGTGAAAGAGGGAAAGAAGTAAAAAAACAGGATAAAAAAATGACGCCTGCGGGCGTCATTTTTTATGCTCTTTATACGCTTAAGTGGTCCACCAGCTCCAAGGTGGGGTTGTGCTTGGTGAAGAAGCTCAGCGCCCATTCGCCGGTGTAGGCGATATAGTAGTTGTCCTTGAAGTCCTGCACGACACGGGAGCCGGAGCAGAGGGTCAGGTCGTTCAGATCGCCGTCGTAGGACTTGATATGGCACAGGTGATCATAGGGCAGGCCGCTCATGCGGAGGTCTACGTTGTACTCGCTCTTCATACGGTACTCGAACACATCGAATTGCAGCGTGCCGACAACACCCACTACCACGTCTTCAAAACCGCTGTCGGGAATGCGGAAGATCTGAATGGCACCCTCCTGGGCAATCTGCTGGATGCCCTTGACAAACTGCTTGCGCTTCATGGTGTCCACAGGGGAGACCATGCGGAACAGTTCCGGCTCAAAGGTGGGGATGCCGGAGTAACGGAACTTCTTGCCGGGGACGGTGATGGTGTCGCCGATGGAGAAGATGCCGGGGTCGAACACGCCGATGATGTCGCCGGCATAGGCCTCATCCACGATTTCGCGCTCCGCTGCCATCATCGCCTGCGGCTGGCTCAGACGCATTTTTTTGCCGGACTGGACGTGGTAGTATTCCGCGTCACGCTCAAACTTGCCGGAGCAGATCCGCATGAACGCCAGACGGTCCCGGTGCGCCTTATTCATGTTCGCCTGAATTTTGAACACGAATGCGGAGAAATCAGGGGAGAAGGTGTCCACCTCGCCCTCGTCACTTTCCCGGGACAGGGGAGCGGTGGTCATTTTGAGGAAATATTCCAGGAACGGCTCCACGCCGAAGTTGGTGAGGGCGGAGCCGAAGAACACAGGGGAGAGAGTGCCGTTGCGGACTGCCTTGAGGTCGAAGCTCTCGCCGGCACCCAGCAGTTCCACATCGTCCCGCAGGGTATTGCACAGCTTTTCGCCGATCATATCGGGCAGCAGGGGGTCGTCCAAGTCCATCTCGGTGATGGCGGCCTTGCTGGCGTGACCGGCGTCTGTAAAGTGGAGAATGCACTTCTTCTCGCGGTCATAGACACCCTGAAATTCCTTGCCGCAGCCGATGGGCCAGTTCATGGGATAGGTGGAGATGCCTAGCTCACGCTCCACCTCCTCGCAAAGCTCCAGAGGATCCCGGGTTTCCCGGTCCATCTTGTTGATGAAAGTGAAGATGGGGATATGGCGCAGGGCGCAGACCTTGAAGAGCTTGCGGGTCTGGGGTTCCACACCCTTGGCACCGTCAATGACCATGACGGCGCTGTCGGCTGCCATCAAGGTGCGGTAGGTGTCCTCGGAGAAGTCCTGATGGCCCGGGGTGTCCAGAATGTTGATGCAGTAGCCGTCATGGGAGAACTGCATAACGGAAGAGGTGACGGAGATACCGCGCTGCTTTTCAATTTCCATCCAGTCGGACGTGGCGGCGCGGGCGCGCTTGCCCTTGACCTCACCGGCCTGAGCGATCGCCCCGCCGTAGAGCAGAAACTTTTCGGTCAGAGTGGTTTTACCGGCGTCTGGATGGGAGATGATGGCAAAGGTGCGGCGGCGCTGGATCTCTTGCTGTAAGGTAGCCATAGGGGGAGACCTCCTTGGTAATAGGAATCACGCGCAGATGCGCGGGGAATTACGAACCTTGCTATTTTACCCAATTCCCGGGGAAAAGTCAAGCTGACGGGAAAGAAGAAGGACGGGAATCGGGGAAAGAAATTGGGAATCTGGATGCGAAAGCTCTGCGCCTTTTATAAGAGCTGTGCAGGACATATAGTTCCACACGGCTGCCTGCGCTTGCAAAAATGAGGAAGAACCAATCGGCCACTATGGAGTGTATCGGGAAGATCTGCAATCTGCCGGTGCGCCGTAGATGGAGCCGATGTCGCACCAGTCGTAAAAATACTCCCGATGCTCCCGCCAAAGGGGAAGAAAGGCTCGGTACAGGTCATAGAACTCGAATAGTCCGGGGAGATGATAGCGTGCGACTGCGCCCATAGCTGCGTAACCCTCTCTTACTTCTGGATTTACCCATTATAGTGGCAAAAAACGGTTTCGTAAATATGCTTTTATCAGCGGTAGCGGTCCCAGAAGTTGTCGTAGGCGTCCTGAATATATTTTTCGGCGTCCTTGCGCTGGCCTTTCAGGCGGCGCTGTGCCTCCTGACGGAACTGCTGTTCCCGCTGCTCCAGAGCGGAGAGGACCTCCATCAGCTCGCCGCTTTGGGCAAAGAGATCGTCTATGGGCTGCTTGCGGCGGCGATAGGCGCCGCTGCGGTAGCGGTCGATGACCACCTGATAGCGTTCGTTGGCATGGGCTACGGCATCTTCCCAGGAGAGATAGAGGCGGGACATGGCATTTTCCCCGATGCGCTTCATCTGCTGGGGACGGAGAAGCAGCTCCGTCAGCTTCGACGCCATGGCGGCGGCATTTTCGGCAATCAGGAACGCGTCTTCATTCTCGGTGACATCTTCGGCGGCACAGCTGCCGCGGATCAGGATACTGCCAAGGCCGCAGGCAGCGGCTTCCCGCACCACAAGACCGTTGGTATCAAAGGTGGAGGGGAACAGAAACAGATCGGCACGGCAGTACCAGGCGCGGAGAATTTCCCGGTCGTGTAGAGCACCGGTGAAGAAACAGACGCTATCCAGCTGCAATTCGTGGGTATAGGCTTCAATGGCGGCACGGTCTGCGCCGTCACCGATGAATACCATGCGGAAGGTCATACCGTTGGATTTGAGGGCGGCGAGAGCATCTAAGATAATGCGGATCCCCTTATACCACATGAGACGACCCACAAAGAGAAAGACAGGGACATCGTGGGGAAGGTCATATTCGTCACAGACGGCTTCAATTTTCGCGTCATCGACCCTGCCAAGGGGCATATCCACACCGTTGGACATGACGATAGTGTCCCCGTGATAGCCCAAAGAGCGGAGATTTTCCCCTGCACCGCGGCTGACGACCCAGATCTCGTCACAGGCGCTGACATTCTGCACCAGGGCGCGAATGGCACTCTCCTGCAGCAGCTTGCCATGGAGCGCCTTTTTGATGTCGATATCGAACTTGGTGTGATAGGTGAAGACCACCGGCGCATCGGCTGCATTGCGGATACTGCGCGCCAGAAAGGTGGACGCCACGGGGCAGTGGGTGTGCAGCAGGTCAACGCGGTTATTCTTAAGATAGCGGGCAACATCCGTGGAAAACGGCGCACCGGCGCGATAACCCACCAGTTTGGTGGTGTCGATGCTGGGGTAGCGGATTACGGGAAAGGGGAAGCTGCTGTCGTCCGTGTGGGGATAATAGGGCGTCATGACCACGGCGGTGCTGCCGCTTTTGGTCAGGTGGGTGGCATAGTTGACCACTGTGTTGGCGACGCCGTCTATCAGCGGCGGAAAGGAGTCATTCAATAGGCAGATATTCTGCGGCACGGAAACTCACCTCATGGAAAATTATACCCATAAAAATACGCTCCGCATGAACGGAGCGTAAATTTTTTGTAAATGTTAACAGCGTGTCAATATTTCATCGGGCAGAAATGGGCGGGCAATATTGTTTTCGGGAAAGGACAAAGAGAGGACCCTCTTCGCCCTGCTCGCCGGTGGCGAGGAAGCCGCAGTTAAGCAGGACTTTTTGGGACGCGAGGTTGTCCGCTTCCGTTTCGGCGGTGATAGTGTTGACATTGGGCTGAGACAGCGCCCAGGCGGTGACGGCCTTGACCGCTTCGGTGGCGTAGCCGCGGTTTTGGAAGTTCGGCAGGATGCCGTAGCCGATCTCGGCGGTGCCGTCGGCGGATAAGCCCTTGAAGCAGAGTTCTCCGATCCGCTGACCGTCCGGCGTTTCGATAAACCATGCCGCGTACCATGGGCGATACTGCGGATTCTCCAATGCCATGGTGAGCATTTCGGTGTACGCCAGTTTCAGACCTTCGTCATCTGTATGGGTGATCAGGTCGCGCATTTCCGCGTCAGACGCGGGGTGGATAGTGAGTCGTTTGGTTTGTATCATGATGGTTTACTCCGTTGAAAAGATAAGATATCCTGTATCGCGGCAAAGGTGGCAACGGCGCAGATGAGGGCGGCGGGATAACGTACGTCCATCAGCGGAAGCGTCAGGGGCAGGAGAAAGAGCAAAACGCCCGTCAGCTTATTAGAGATGGAGTGGGGCAGAGTGACCGTATGGACGCGGGCAAAACGTAAGACCATAGCGGCGATTTTGATAAGGGCGATTGCCGCGACCCATATCCAGAGCCACGTATTGAGCCGCACGAGGGGCAGAAGCTTCACCACGCTGACGGTGACGAATAACAAATCGGCGGCGCTGTCCAGCTTTGCTCCCACTTCATTCTCTGTGTGAGTTTTCCTTGCCACGAAGCCGTCCGCCATGTCCGAGACGCCGCTGAGAAGATACAGTACGCCAAAGGCCACGGACAGGGTCGGCAGGAAGAGAAGGGCAAGGGAAAGAAGAACGCGGGACAGGGTGATAAGATTGGCGGACTTCATTTTTTTCGCCCGATTCGCAGACTGCTGATCAGTACCGCCGCACCGAGGACAGCGGCGCCTATGCTGACAAAGGGGATAATATTCTTACCGGGGGCGGCGATCTGGCTGGGATCGGAGGTCTTGAAATAGATCTTCACCTCATCGCCGACGTCCATGGTGAAGTTATAGCTGTTGTAGGGGACGTGGGTATAGCGCACACCGTCCACGGAATAGTCCACGTAGGTGATGATGTCGTTATTATCATCGCCGACACCGGTCTGCTGTTCAAAATCCACGATGGTGGCGGTGGTGGTGCCGTTGTACTCCTTGGGGTTAAAGGTGAAGAGCGTCAGCAGACCGACGATGAGAAAGAGTGCGCCGAAGGGGATAGCAAATCGGCGGGGCATGGCAGAAAACATGAATGGGTGTCCTCCTTTATTGTGTTATGAGATGTCCGTCTTTGATTTGTGCTGCCATGGTCTGGCGGCGGGAGCGAATGATGTCGTAGGTCATATTATTTCATGTTAATAAAGGTCAGC
>CALCRH010000302.1 GCA_937894515.1 uncultured Clostridia bacterium
AGCTCTCGGGTATGATATAGAACTTACCAATGGAAAGCTTCTTTGGTCATTTAAAACGGGATATTCTTGACCTCGTTGCACGCTGTTCCGATTTCTCGACCGCCAAACGAGTGATCGATTGATATATTTCTGATTATAATGAGAAATTCTACCAGTATTCACTGGCCGGGCTGACACCTCATGAATTCTATCTATACGCAACGACAGGGATCTACCCCCTCGACAGCTACTTTGGCGTATCGGCAAAAGAAATGATGGGCATAGAGAAAGTGGTTGAGATCAGAAAGGAATTCGCTGATGAGGAGGCCGCCAAACGAAAAGCTGCTGCAGCAAAAAGAAGAGAGGAGCGGAGGCTTCTGGAACCAAAACGAGTCATGGATCGTGACCGTATGATCCTTCTTGGCAAGATAGAAGAGTGGGCGCATGCTGCAAAAACAGCAAGTATGCAGGTCGAGCATCTTAGATCGATACTGTCAAAGGTGGAAGCGGCCATTGGCTTTTATTTTTCCGCTGCGCGGGACATAAAAGAGGAGCTGAAGGACCCGTTGAAGTGGCGTAAATATCCGGAACTGTCCTATGTATTTGAAATGAACGAATTGTTCTAAAATGCATTACGGTCCCTATTTTGCACTTTTCGCCAAATAGGCGCCCTTAACCTGCATTAATTGATGATGAACGATGTGCAGGTGTATGTTATACTATAATCGCAGGGGAGGTCTTCCCCTCGCAAAACGAAACGATCGGGACGCGTCCCGCAAAGAACAAGGAGGACACGATATGTCAAAAACAAAAGAAGAACTGAACAAACTGAAAGAAGAAGTTGAAGCTATAAACGAGAAACTCGCTGAGCTGACGCCGGAAGAGATTGCCCAGGTCTCCGGCGGCGCCGGCGACCTCCAAGCCAATAAGTACCGCATTATGCCCGGAGGGGGCTACATAGGGTGGCCGGGGGGGGGCGGATATCAATGAGTGAGCGTCCCGCTTTGTAGAGTTAAATAATAGTTCGCTACGTCAATTGCCAATTTATACTGTGTTTATCTGTCGATAGGAGCTTACGAGTTACGAAAGTAACCCGTAAGCTCTTTTTTTTCTCTTATCTTTCCCATTCTTCCTCGTCCCGTTCGAGCTCTCTTTCAGCCAGGCGCAGAGCGTTTTCCTGCTGTATTTCTGGCATCCGCTGCATAGTATATTCATACAGATCTTCACCGGAAAGTCCTTTTTCCATGCCTTCCTCTATAGCCTCGATCTGCAAATTCTGTCGTTCGTCGTAGTCGTTGATTATCTTCTTGAGATCGTAATAACGATCCGGCACAGGAAGCCCTTCGAACGAATAATTGATAATAATGTCATTCAGCTCGTCCCGCAGCTTCTCGATGGCAGAATTTTTCGGCTTTTGCATCCGCTCCAAAAGGCGGTCTAACGGATCCCGCTGTATATCAGCTTTAACGTAGGCTGCGTTCTTTTCGTACTCTGCCCGCTCTGCGGCCCTCTGTGCTCTTTCACGCTCCCTTTCTTTTTCTCTTTGCTTGTCTTCCCGTGATTTAAACGCAAATAGATTCCTCAGCTCCTGCTGCAGCTCGCGGATCTTTTCAAGCGCCAGCTCAATCAGCTTGTTGTGCTCTCTGATCTCCCTGTTTTCCTGGCACCGGTCAGAGATCCCGCCGGCGCGCTCGATCTCGCGTGCAGCGTACCCCTCGTGGATCGTCGGGACACGCTCGATGCCCTGTTCCTCCAGGCTCCTGTGGTCGACCTGGTGCTCTTTATCAAGGACACGGTTCAGCTGATCCGCCCAGTCTTTCCGGATTTCTTTTAATTTTTCTTTTGAGTCCAGCGGATTCCGCTCTATGTTTGCCCGCTCCCACTGCTTGCGACCATGGGCGTCCGTCTTTTGCAGCCCAGTCTCCTTGTCGATCCTGGGGATGCGCTGACCATCCTTGTCCAGAACATACTCCATTTTCCGCTTTGCCTCCCACTCCCCGCGCTCGTTGATCGCACGGTTCGGTACCAGGATGTGCGCGTGCGGGTTGCCGTCACCCTTGTCGTGGATCGCGTAGGTGGCGGCAAAGCCGTGATCCGTGAAGTTGTCCTTGATAAAGCGCTCGAGCACCGTCTTGTCCGTCTTGTAGTCAAGCTCCCTGGGCAGCGCCACGATCAGCTTTTTTGCTGTCCTGGCGTTATCTGCCTTTTCATGCTGCTCGATAGCATTAAAAAGCTTTTCGGGATCTTTGTAGATCTCCGGAGCACCGGCCGGCAGAAGAACATCCGCGCAGATCAGATCCTCCTGCGCCTGGTAGTTGTAAAGCTCGCCGGTGCGCTCGTCCCGCATCTTTGTCCGCAGGTCGTATGCTGCGGATGCCACGGACGAGCTTCCTTTTCCACGGGAACAATTCGAAATTGAGCAGCTGTATATTGCCATATTGAAACCTCTTTTTTGAAAAGGTGTGCAGAGGGCGAAGCCCTTGCCCCTCGGAGAGCGCGCGCAATGTGCAACCTTTAGGTTGCGCGTAAGTGCGCCCTTATGAGAATCATAAGGTATTCTTTGGCTATTGTCAAGCCCGCAATTTCGTGATATAAAAAAGGAAAAGCGTCCGAAAAAGGAGAGAAAAAATGAGCACTATTGACGAGAGGATCCAGAAACAGAAAGAACGTGTAGAGCAGCAAAAGAACAGGCTGAAGCAGCTAGAAGCCAAAGCCAAAGAAAAAGAGAGGGCCGAAAGAACTCACCGCCTTTGCCAGCTCGGCGGCGTCATGGAAAAGATCATCGGACCGGAAAACAACACCGAGGAGTTCCGCCAGGGGCTGCTCGCCTATGCGTTAAAAAAACACGTAAACTCAGACAAAAGAACTTTTACCGTCGCAGAACTTATCATCGATGGGGCAAAAAAAGCGAGCCAAAAAGCGCCAGAAGAACCCAAAAAGTAAAAAAGCAGCGGAAAGGATGTTTTTTTACTTTTGAGATCTATTTTCCGAAGAGCCGGGCGAGGAAACCCTTCCTCTCCGGTTCTTTTTTCTCTTCCAGGAGCTTGATTTTCTCCTCCTGGAGCTCCTTTACCAGGTTCCGCTCCTTCAGAAGCTCATCCTGAAGCACGGCGATCTGCTGCAGCTGCCGCCGGTTCTCTTCCTCCAGCAACCGGATCCGATCATCCTTGCCGTCCTGCAAGATGACCGCCGGCGTATTGACGTGCTGCTGCTCAAGGTAGGCTACCGCCTCCTTGTCGAGATACTTCACGCCGTCGATCTTGTGGATATGGCCCGCCAGGGCTTCCTTGTTCTTCTTCCTTTTGAGCTGCTGATAGACCGCCTGGATCGTCACACCGTGACTCTGCGCATAGTCTTTTATAGCCGTCATTTCGTCCATGTCTTTAAACTACTCTTACTAAATGTTACTAAACGGTTTAAACGCCCTTATTATAACCGTCGGCCCACCATCTGTAAACAGTGTTTTTAGAGATCCCCGTGTCGGCTATGCAATCCTTCGGGGCCGCCGTCGGATGCTCCCGCCGATACTTGAGCACCGCATCCCGCTGCGAGCTGGATCCAGCTGGATGCCCTTCTTTGTTTTTCATCGGTAATGAAATGACCTTCATATCCTCTTTTCTTCGTCTTGCCAAATACAGATGCTGTTGTTGCTTCAACTTGTTTCTCTTGTTGGTTGGCAGCTCAAAGCCGGCCCGATACTCTACGCTGTTCCGCGGATAGGTGATCATCTCGCCGTCAAAGGCGTCCAGGGCGTCCAAAACGTCGGACGATGTAAAGTGGTTGTCCTCCTTGTTGGTCAGCGTCTCAAAGTAATCCATGACCTCATAGGCGTCGCTTTCCAACTCCTCCCTGGTGACCGGCTGCGGATTTTTTTTGGCATCGTAAAAGCTGCACTTCATCGCGTAGGTCGCCAAAAGCATCAGGCAGTAGTACCGATGCCCTACAGTGGCCTTTTTAAGGATTTCCCGCCGCCACCAATCGTAAAGACTACGATTCACCGCCCAGGGGTGTAAAACGCCTTTAACGCCCTCTACGACGCGCTTTTGATACCACTCCGGATAAAGTATCGCGGCGTCCTTTTTTGTGACCTTGCTCTTGTAGGAAAAGTCGGTGACCTGGTGATCTACAAACTGATTCAGATACTCAATCGTGACTTTGGATCCGTAGGAAAAGACACGCGCCCGCCGACCGTCCTTTGTGACGGTTCCTGGAAGCCGGAAGCCCTGATAGATCCCCTCAAACTGGATATCACGCTCTGAACCGATGTCAACGATGCCCTCGTTCCAGATCATCCAGGTCAGCTCGTGCTTCATGGCCTGCAACTGATCCACGATGTTCTTAAAAAGCGGCACCGGCCTCTCAAAGACATAGTACAGATGCACACCGGATCCGGAGGACACCACATAAGTCGGCTTCGGAATCCTTTCGGCCCGCTCGATATGCCCCCCAAACAAATTGGCGAGACCGATCGGCAGATCTCCCTTCATCCGGATGTGATCCACATCAAAAGCCAGGGCGTACGCAAACCTTGCGTTTTTGGCGCTCCGCTCCCTGCCGGCATAGGTGATCGGCGACATCAAACAAAAGTCGCTACCAGCAAAAAGCGGCTCCAGGATCTCCATCTCCTCCGTAAGATAGTGCCGCCGGACAACCGGCACCATCTTTGGCGTCCCGTCCGCCTCAAAGACCGGCTCCCACTTTATCGTCCCGTCCTCCAGGGCCCTCCTTTTGCACTTCTGCTGCTTTTCCGTGCTACTCATCGAAACGATGATCCCCGTATAATCGTGAGTCTCCCCCACAAACCCCGTATGCTCCAGGGATCCCACCGGAAAGAGATCCCGGACAAAGTCCCGGGGCTCCACTTCTTCGTAATACTGATCCAGCCATTTGTCGATTGCCGTCTCCATGAATCCTCCAAAAGTAAAAAAAAGAGAGAGTAACGAGAGAGCGCGGGGGGAACCCCATTGGTTCCCCTCCACCCCTCCTATAGGGGCGTTATATTATCAATAGGTAACTTGGGAAAAATATACCACAAAAAAGTCGGGCCTTCAAGCCCGACAGTCCCCCTATAGGGGCGTTATATTATCAATACAGTCAGACAGATGAGTCTGTTCGACTTTCTTGATGACAACAAGGACGATGGCGGCGATGATGAATGATGCACTCTGGTGATCATCGTTATGCCGGTTGGAGGACAGCTATTCCGCAGTTTTCGCGAAATAGCCACCGTCCATTCGCGGGAATTGATAATGAACGATGCGCCGGCGTATGTTATACTATAATTGCAGGGGAGATCTTCCCCTCGCAAAACGAAATGATCGGGACGCGTCCCGGAAAGAAGGAGAAGGTGATTGTATGTTATTTAATAATAAAAAGAATCTGCCGGAAGATAAGTCGTACCAGCCTATAGAGCTTTCACTTGATGATTTGGATCAGGTAACGGGAGGAGGCATGTCATTTGAAGAATACAATAGTAAGCTCATGCAGTTAAACCAGCAAAATTGGCCTTCAAGAGATGATTATGTTGATGCCGTTAACAAATTAATAAAAGAATACCAGACTTCACAGTAAAATAATTGGGGAATTGATTATGTCAGAAGAGAAATTAAATGAACTTAAAGAAAAGGTAGCTAATCTGCAGGAAGAGTTAAAAGAACTTACTCCTGAGGAACTTGAGCAGGTGTGTGGTGGTCAAAGTCTGACCCAGCCAGGACATGTTCCTGGAACAAAGCCAGCAACAATTAAGATTGTTATGGGACCCGATGGAAAAATGATTACTGTCGTTGAATAACAAAAACTATCAGGAAAGCCCTGCCAGTCTTTTGTTGAATATCAGGAAAAGCCCGGACGGGTACAATTTTTTTATGGTTAACAAAAGAGGAATGACAAATGAGAAAAGAAAATCGAAAAAGATTTTCAAAGGCATTGCAAAAGATTATATTAGTGACACTATGTGTTTTACTAACTTCTTGCGGAAAAAAGACTTCGTCAGAAGACTGGAAAGGTGTCTTTAAATTAGACGGTACAATTCCCCATTCAGAAGCAGGCTTCATTTTGATTACATAACCAGTTGCGGCAAAAGTATAATAGTAGATTCCCAAATCATTTTTATAGGTCCAAAGAACACCTGCAGGGTCTGCTACTACAGGTGTGATTTTTCCATTCTGA
>CALCRH010000303.1 GCA_937894515.1 uncultured Clostridia bacterium
TATTTGCCTATGGCCTCGACGATGACCTCCGTGCCATTGGTCGTGACCGTTCCGTCCGCCCACGTTGACGCACCCGCCAACAGACCCAAAGCCAAGAACGCGCTCTTCTTCATTCCTTTGCCCCTCCATTGTTTTTCGCTATCATAACATTCGACTTCGCCATCAGTCAACCAATCCTTGACAATTCAAGCAGTATTGATTTGACAATTCAAGCATGGATGTTCTATACTTATTTCCATGAAAACCGTCTTGCTCTTCCAATCTTCCCTCAGTCAAGCCAACCGAAGCAAGTTTGACGGCGTCTACCTGTACGCCCAACAGTGCGGCTGGCGGATTCAAAGCATCCAATACGGATTAGCCGCCAAGACGCGCCGTCCGCAGGCGCACATCACCCGTTCGGAAGACGTTGCTCCGCTCTTGGACTTCTGGAGGCCTGACGGCTGCATCGTCGAAGGCGGCGAGGGGCTTGACGATGCGCCGATGCCCGCGAACTTCGGACGGATCCCCGTCGTTTTCCTGGACCGTCCGAAGGGATACGGATACCGCACCATCTACAGCGACGGGGATGACATCGGACGTCGCGCGGCCCGCGAGCTGATGACGCTCGGGCTCAGTCATTTCGCCTTCATCGGCTGGTGGGTAAAACGTTTCTGGAGCGAAACGCGCGGCAGGGTGTTTGCGAAAGCGCTCGCCGACAGCGGCTACGACTGCGACCGCTTCGACCTTGCCGACGACGACGCCATACCGAACCTCTCCTTGCAACAGTGGATCAAGAGCCTTCCCCGTCCCTGCGGGATCTTCTCGGCAAACGACCTGGTCGCATCGCGATTCGTCTTCGCGGCGAACGAAATGGAATTCGGCATTCCCGATGACTTTGCCGTCCTGGGCGTGGACAACGACGAGGAACTCTGCGAAAACGCGGCCGTTTCGCTGAGCAGCATCCCGCAGGACTGTCTCCGCGCCGGATTCAGGGCCGGCGAGTTGCTTGACAAGGCGATGCGCCATCGCCTCCCAAGGACCCTGGCCCTGCCGTTTGGCGCCTTGCCGACAGTCCACCGCGCGTCCACGCGAATCTTCAGGCGAAAGGACAAGCGGCTGACGTGCGCATTCGAATTCATCCGCCGCCAGGCCTGCTCGCCGGATATCACCGTCGGCGCCGTGGCCCGCGAGGCCGGCTGCTCGCGCCGTCAACTGGACGTCCTTTTCCAGAATCTCGTCCAGCGAACCGTTCTTGAAGAAATCCACGACCAGCGGATCAGCCGGGCCAAGGCGTTGCTTGCATCCCGGCGGCTCCGTTTGTCCGAAATCGCCGATCAATGCGGCTACCATTCCGCCAGTGACTTCTCGCGCGCCTTCAAACGCATGACCGGACGTTCCCCGTCAGGTTTCCGTTCGGCCGATTGACATCCGCCAGCGGACCGGCCTTACCTGACGAGCCAGAGAGACCCCTTGCGTTCGAACTTCGGCTCGCGGTACTCGAAGCAGCCGATGTCCACGCGCCTGACGAAGCGCGGCGAACCGATCAGGTCAAAGAGTCCGATGCCCTCGACCGACGACGTATTGTAGCCGGCGTTGAGCAGCGGGGACTCGGCCGTCAGGCGGTAGTCGCCGTTCTCCGCGTCGGCGAAGAGCGGCGCATCCGTCGTGAGACAGGTGTCGTTGAGCGCGACCGGGGCGGCGCAATTCACGAAACAGGCGGCGAGTTCGGCGTCCGTCGCCGCATTGTCGACGTTGCGGTAATTCAGCAGACGGCAGAAGACGAGCTGGCTGTCCGACGCGGGCGTGGCGCGCATCGTGTTGTCGAAGAACGCGCAATTGACGATCTGCGGCAGCTGGTCGTTGCGCTCGTAGAGCATCGTGCCGCCCGAGATGTTGGAGTCATTGCCCGCCACCGTGCAGTTCACGAGCTTGACGCCGCCGTAGAGCCCGATCGGCGCACTGCCGGATCGATTCGCCGTATTGCAGCCCGTGATCAGGCAGTTCTCGACGACAATCGCCGCGGTGGCGGCCTTCTGGAAGAGCAGCAGGCTTCCGCCGCAGTTCACCCATATGTTCGTGGTATCCACGCTGCAGGCGCCGCCGACGAGCGTGCAGTTGCGCACCACGCCGTTGAAAAGCGCCACGTTGCCGCCTCCGGCCGCCCAGGCGTTGATCGTCGAGCCGTTCTTGATGATGCAGTTCTTGACGGTGATATTGTTGGAAGAGTCCACATAGATGTCGTTGCCCTCTTCACAGCGGTTCTCGGCGAAGGAACAGTTCTCGATGGTCGAGTTGTTCCACCCGCAATAGATCGCACCGCCCTCCTCATCGGCGTAGTTGTCGTAAAAGTCGCAGTAGCTCACCTTCATGTGGTGCCCGCCCATAAACACGGCGCCGCCTCCGGTGTCCTCATCGTTTCCTGTTACCGTATTGTAATTGTGCCGAGATGCCCCCGCGGTGTTGGAGATCATATTGAAATTTTTGATCTCGCTGTAGTTGGAATTGCCCGAGGCTTCGGAGGAATAGATGGCGCCGCCGTCGTCGAGCGCATAACAGCCGACGATGTTACTGCGGTCCCCCATGGTGCTGGCGGAGGCGTTGCCGTTGCCGTTGCAGACGGTATTGGCACCCGCGATGAATATGAAACCGCCGTCTCCGCCGGCGTTGCAGTGATAGGCGTCACATTTTCTGAAAGTCATCTCGATGTAATCGCCTTTGCTGTAGATCGCGCCGCCGTCCGAGGAGGCATAGCAATCGGTGAATTCGCAGTTGACGAAATGATACTTGCCTTTTTTACCGTGAATGTCACGTTCAAAATGGAGGGCACCGCCGTCTGCGGAATGACAATTGATGAATTTACAGTTGTTGAACTGAGAGTCCGTGCCTTCTCTGCCAAAAGACTCGGTCGTCACGCACGCGCCGTATGAGGTGGCGGAGCAGTTCTCGAAGGTGACGTTGTCGAGATGTATCGAGCAGGGAGCGAAGACGTCGTCCTGTTCGACATATGCCCCGTACGGATCACCGTGCACATAGATGATACCGTAACTGCCGCACTCGCAATCCTTAAAGGTGACGTTGCGGATGTTGACACCGCCCTCGTAGGAATGGATCGGATGGGAGATCTTGTTTTTGAAGGTCAGCGTGCCGCCGGAAATGCTGATGTTGCTTTGCGGCAGCCAACGGGTATACGCCATATCCGTCACCGTCCATGTGTGGCCATTGAGATTGATCTCAACGTCGGCGGACTGGTAATGCGGAAAATCGTTTGTGGTGATATCCTTGTAGAGTTCGATTCGAATAACAGAGAGAGAGCCACTGAAATCACCGTCATCATTGAACAAGTCGTTTTCCTCGATCTCCTCTTTCGTCAGATAGCCCGATACCTTGTGGCCCCAATCGAGGTCCATTTTGGAACCGATGTTGAAGAGCATGGTATAATAGCCGAGCGACTCTTCTTTTTCCGCCAAACCGGGAATGACGGGGAAACACACGAAAAGCACGATAACGGCAAGCAATACCGCCAAACAACGTTTCATCCCGCTCACTCCTTTCTTGTTTGTTTTAAAGCCCTTGGCAGTGGAAACGGCAAGGGCAAAAGGCAAACCGTTCTTTTTCATACCGCTTTCATCATCCCTCTGCGTCTATGGCTTTTTTACGCTTTTTGGTAATAAACCAGGTGATCAGCGTGCCAAACCCGCCGCCCGCCACGGCGCCGACGACCAGCATACCCACCGGAGAAATATCCGAGAACACGCTCGCCCCCTGCGAGGGAACGGTGCTTTTTTCCATCTTATACCCGAGGTAGACTTCTCCGATGGAATCGTCTTCCTCGGTGAGACCGTAGTAGTACTGCAGGTCGTACGGAGCACCTTCGTTGAATTTCTTGACCGCGGTGAACCCTTCGCCATCCGAACCGTTGCGTCCGATCTCGCCCGCGTCGGAGGTCACCATGAACGCTCCTTCGGGAATGGGGTTCCCCGCACGCGGATCGTTCGCGGCATACAGCGCCACCCATTCACGGCTGGCGCCGGTCAGCGTCCAGTTGGCAATGTCGCCGATACCGTATTTGAGGATATCGGTCGTCGTGTTGCCGTCAACGTCCTTTGTTTCGGAAGCCCTTGCCTGATCCTGCTGTGTCAGGAGCGGATTTTTCACACCGTAGTAGTAAATATAATCCCACTCTTCGCTTTTGCCGCCGTCGGCTTTCTCGTCGAACAACTGTTCATGGTTACACATGACACGCGGAATGTCGATATACGGCGCATTCGCTCTTTCGGCGTCTCTCAAATTCGAAAAGGTGATGATCATGGAAATGATGAACGCGGCGATCGTAATGACGTTCAGCACGGTGAGAATGGTACCGATACTGCCGGCACAGATGAACGCTCCGAGAGATCTGCCGAAACAACCGGTGTAAGTCTCTATGCTCTCAGTTCCGAGATTGGCAAGTGTTCTTTGGAGGACCGTACTTCTGAGTAACTGCGTCACTGATCCCTCCATAATTATATTGTTCAGCGAAACGCCGAACATGGTTATCGGTCCCCCGGAGAGGTTTGCCGCTTGAAAAGCCAGATGCATTTTGAGCGCCATACCGAGCACTGCGCCGGTCAGAATTGCCGCGGTGGCACCGGAGGCGATCGCCACACATTTGGCGATCTTGTACGCTTTTTGGTGGGCTGCCTGTTCCGGAGACAGAGGGAACTGCTTGGTCTTCAAGACCGCGTCATCCGTCAAAGCGATGCCGCTGTCTTTTTCGTACAGAGAACGGTCAACGTTATAATAGACCGAAACGGTGTCGGTGAGTTTGATCTCTTCTTCGCCGTCCTCGCGCGTAGCGTTGAGCCGTTTAAGAGTCAGTTCTTTATTGAAATTCAAAATTTCCGTGCTGGTCGCAACGGAGGTGACAAACTGGGTAAAGCCCGTCTTCAGCATGGCGCGCTGTCCGGGGGACATCAGAAGGATGAGCGGATATATATCGGATCTTTTATAGCTGTCCTTCTCGGTGTTCACGTGATTGAGGTTGTGATAGGTCATCAGTTCATAAAGGTTTTGATATTGACGCTCGGTACTGTTTTTAATCTTGTATCCCGTGTATTCGCACTCGGTAAACGCCGCGTAAAGCGTCCGTCCGGTGGTGTAGCGTTCCTTATCTTCCACCTCGAGACCGTCGAAATACGTATTATAGTCATTGATCGCCTTCACCGTTTTGAGATCGGCAGCCGAGAGGTCTATATCGATCTTGCCTTCTGCAAGATCCTTAGCAAGTTGTTTGACGTCTTCCGTATGCGTTGCTTGGATCTCCTCTTCGGTTTTCCCTTCATCTTCCGCGAGCATGGTGGCTAAATCGCTCAGATCATCCATCATGGCTTCCATTGTTTCGGTGAACTTGAATTGGTTTTTTGTGTAGAACCGGAGGTCTTCCTGCATTTCGGGAAGCGAATTGAGGAGGTCGTCGACGTAGTTGTCGAACTCGTGATAGTCGTCGGATTCGTCGATCATTTTCAAGAAAACGGGATGCTCCAACCCTTCGAAGTAATTGTTGCCGGGACCGATGTTCTTCTTTCTGGCATAGGTGTCCGCGCACGCCAGCATCAGGGCGTTTTGGATGGAACAAACCAGGTCGACGTTGGCTTGCATGAGGAAATTCGTCATCTTTTCCCGACACGCGGCTTCTTCTTTTGAGTTTTCGCCATAGGATTCGGTGCCCATATCCTTGAAAAACTCCGACACCGTCTTTTTTGAATCGTCTTCATACAGCATATCGAATATGCCTTTGGCATAGACGGCGCGTTCGGTGTTTGCCGCAAGGTTCTCGTTATATTCCCGCACGGCGGTGAGCATATCATCCACCAAAAGTTCCGCCTTTTCGCGCACCTCATCGAGAAACTTATCGTATTCCTCGTAGGACCAGCCGCCGCGCATATTCATCGCTTTGATGGAGGTGACCGCGAGATTCGGGTTGGTCGTGGTCGCGTAGCAGAGCCACGTTTTCACCTTCGTGCTCGAATAGATGGGCGTTTCGAACACGGTGTACTTTCTGTACTTTCCGGGATCATTCTCATCGACCGTCGCGGCGGTGGCTTCGTCCGCCTTATCCTGCGCCGCTTTGAGGGTGTCCGCCGTGACGACGATGACCTCACGGACGTACTTCTTTTCTCCCTCGGCGGCGTAAGCCGTCAAGGTGAAGTTTGCCATAAGCGTCATGACGAGCATGACGGCAATGGCTTTAAAGATCAAACTGTACCGACTGAACGTTTTTCTTTCTTCCATGTTGATTACCCCTCTTTACCGACTTTGCCGGGTTTTTTCTTTTTGCGATATAGGATAAAAACTGCGGCGAGCCCGATCACAAAGATGCCGGATAAGGTCGCTATTACGACCACGTTGCTTTCGGTGAACACCGAGCCGCTCAGTTCCGCCTCGGCGCGTTCCGCGGGCGTTTCATACCGCACGAACGGAATGTTGCCCGCATTGGTCATCCGCAATCCGCAAAGGCTTTCGGCATTGCCGAACGTGGAGACCGCGAAAATCTTCGTGGAATCCGTCACCGGAACGGGCAGATTGTCGTCACAGCCGAAACTGCATCCCGCCCAGTAGATATCCTTTGTTTTTAAGCCGTAATCCACGCGGAACTGTTGCATCCAACTGTCGCTTCTCGGCTCAAAACCGACGTTGGTGATGGCGTATTCCTTGGACCAATTCAGTTTCGCCGTGTCGTTTGCATTGGTATACTCATCCGTGCAGAGCATCGTTACGTATTCGTTCAGTTCGGCTGAACAACCGGCAAGGACGGCAAAGACCTGCTCCTTGAACGTTTTATCCTCGTTTTGGGATTTTTTGATGTCCAGATGTTCCCAATCAAAATGTTCCCAATCGACGTGTTCCTTATCCTCGATCTCACTCCATAGGATCATCTCGGGATCGCTTCCGTCGGTGGTGTAGATGTACACGCCGTCTTTGCCCGCCCCTTCCAGCAGGAGCGGTTTATCGTTGACGCGCTCATATTTCATATTGTTGAAAACATAGGTGGCGCCCAGATCGTCGGCGGACAGGCGGATGTCTTTGAGGGCAAGCCGCGGATCGGAGGTGCGCTTGGCGCCGAGCGTGACGACCGTGTTGCGGTTTTTGGAAAGGTTGCCTTCCGCAAGGTCGAAATCGATCATATAGGGGCATCCCTTGGCACCGAGTTTCGCGGCGGTCAACAACATATCGCCGTCATACGAAACGCCTTCGGCAACTTCGAGGTCCATGATGTAACTTTCGTTGTTTTTGCCGGTTTCATCGAGATCGCGTTGCAGGCACAGATACGCCGATACGCCGAGCCAGTCATTGCGTATGAAGAAGGGTTCCATCGTATCGTCCAATTGGGCGTAATATTCCGCCGCGCCGTTTCCGGCAAGAGCCGATTCATCCGCCGTCTGCGAGCTTGCCGTCGTTCGTGCCAAACGAACTTCCACCCGATTGATCGGTGTGCCGCTGTGCGTCGTGTAGGTGGCAAGACCGCGGTAGGTTGTGCCGATGATCGTCTCCGCATACGCGCCGGTATTGTCAAACACATCTGTGGACGCCATACCTTTTTTCCCGTAGGTAACGGCAACAGCCGACTGTCTGAATATCGTCGTTTTGAGAGTCGGATCGTAAAGCGGCAATTTGAGGGATTTTCCCAATTCCCGCCTTTGATATTCCTGCTTGACTATGCGCACGCCTCCCAGTGCCTGTGCCACGTCGTCGGTATAGGTCACCGACACCAGATAACAGCGGTCATCGTATTTCTTGTATTTCGCGTCCTGTTGGTAGGTATCAAAATAGATCATCGAACGGTTGTTTGCCAGGTCTCTGTAGACGTTGCCCAAGGTCGTGATCGGTTCGTCGAGATTGACGATCTCCACGCCGTTGGAAAGCGCACTGTAACGCGCCTCATTATAGGAGGTTTTTCCCGTCATGCTTCCGCAAAGCGCCACGTTGGAAACATAGGCTCCCCGCGTGCGGGGTCCCGTGCCGTTGCGGTAGTAGATGTACAGCGAACCGCTCCCGTAATATTCGGTGCCGGAGACGCATTCGGTATCCTTATTCATCCCGAGCCCGATATCATAGGATGTCTGCAATTCGCCCTTATCGTCGTAGGTATCGTAATAGTACTGGCAGAGGTCGTGGACGCTGTGCCAGTTGTAGCCGAGATACTCGTTCGTAAGCAGCTCGGATTCGCCTTCCGCCGTGAGCCGTTTTAAGTTATCACAGCCTTTTGCACGGGAATTCGTGGGCGGAAGAGCCGAGGTCGTGCTGAAAACCACGTCCTCAAGCTTGATGGGTCCGGCATCCGACTGCGGACCGCAGGCATACAGCGCCCGCGGCAGAAGACGAACGGGATACGGCCAGGTAAATGACCCGTATTCGGATGCTTGGGCGGTGAAATAGGTGTGGCTGAAACGGATCAGGCGTTGATCCGAGCCTCCGCCGCTGCCGTAGTAGCTGCCGTCGCCCTGCGTGAAGACTTCGCAGGAACAGTAGCCGTCGCTCGTTAAAAAGAGGTTTTGCGGCAGGGAGTCGCTCTTTTCCTCGCCGGTGAATACGGCAAGGTCGGTCAGCGCCCGCTTCGGATTGTGTGTGCCGATATACCCTATGCGTGTCACATCCGCATTGTCGTTGAAAAGACCGGGCGTGAGGTTTTCGCCGAACAGGTTACAACCGTAGGCGTTTTTGGCGTAAGTCGCCATACAGTACTCACTCGTTTCGGATGAACTGAACAGATCCTCCGAGCCGGAGAAGAACGCCATTCCCGCAAGATAGGTATTGCTGCTGTAATCGACCGTGCTGTCCCGCTCGGATTTGAAATAAACGTAGCAGTGCTTATCAAAACTGTGTTTTTTGTCGGTCGTGGCAACGTTTTCCTGACGGTCCCAGCTGTTGAAATCCAGCGCCACACCGCCGAAATAGCAGATGACCTCCGCGTCCTCCGGCACATCACCGAGACTCATGGTATAATTGAGCCCGGATGCCAGCACAGGATCTCCCACCGCAGGCGATTTGGAACAGTACAGCCCGTAGGAGAAACCGGTCGTCTTTCGCTTCGATTCCGCGTCCTCGCAGGTGAGTTGCGGCACCTTGCGCATATTCTCATCCATGATGATGTTGTTATACTCATTGTCGCCGTAACGGATGGTTTTCTCCGTAGTGGCATACGCGGCGCGGATATCGGTGATGGCGTTTGAGGGGTCGTTGGTCGTGTGGAAGGCGATATAGGTGTTGTACTCGCAGTTGGGAGAAAGGTCCTGACCGAGCACCTGATAGCCTGCGTCCCTCAAAACGTACGCCTGCGTCCCCTCATCATCCGTGGAATGTCCGATGGCAATGGCGTCGATGTACTTCCCGCAACCGGTAGAGGTCCTCGTTATGCCCGCCAGAGAATCCTCGGTATAATAATTCATAAATATACCGGAGCAATGGTCGTAATAGCAGTGGAAATTCAGATTGTAGCCCGTCGAACCGAGGAATTTTGACAAAGGCGCCGCCAGAGTGGGGATGGCGTTGGTGCCTTTGGTTCCCGAGAAAAAGTTCCCGTCCGGTCCGGCAGTCAACGGAGAGCCCGCCGTCGGATCCTTCGTATAATACAGGGCGTTCCACTTTCTCGCCACAAAAGCGTTGATATCGGCGGCTTTGCCTTTGGTATCCGTAACAACGTCATACCGGCAAACGGACGTCACGAGGCCGTTACCGTCCTCGACGCAATCGAGCATGATCTCCGGGATCGGCGCATAATCCGGCGGCGGTTCCGGTGTCAGCAGTTCGATCAGATACAGAATGGCAAACACGATGGCAACGAGGGCAACAACGACCAGCGTCGCCAAGCCGAAAAACAGCAAAGCGGAGCTGATGAACGTCACGATGCCGCACGCCGTCGTGAACAAGGCGGTGAGCAGAGCGAGTCCCTCCAAAGCCGCAAAGCCGCCTATCCACACGGCGGTCTCGACCACCGCGTAGAGGATCAGTGCCGAGGCGGCGACCCCCATGGCGACGAACGCGATGTTGGTCAAATGTTCTTCGTATTTTTCGAGCAGCGACGGTTCTTTGGGGAAAGCCGTTTTGTACGCGTCCGCGTTGAGTCGGTCCATCACGCGGCGGCTGGTCATCGCGATGCCGGAAGCGTTTTCACTCTCGGAAAGGTCTTTGTTACTGTTGACCCAGATACTGAACGTCTTGGATTCGAAGACCTCTTCCAGATCCATGCGGTTTACGGTGAGTTTTGCCTCAATGCCCGCCATTTCATCCGTACCGAGGACGGAATACACGAGAAACGTAAAGATGCCCATGGATTGGACCGAATAGTTACGGGCGACGCCGAGCGTCTTGACAACGGGGTAGATCAGGGATTTGACCCGCGCGTCGGTCGGCTTGGCGTCTTTGACGGCGTCGATCAGATAATCAAGCAACGGAAGGCGTTCCTCCCCCGCGCCGTCATACACCGTATAGCGGGCGAAATAATCCCGCAAAGCGACGTAATAGATATACGAGGCGGGATCGACCTCCTCCTGATTTTCGATGGTCTCTCGGACGGCTTTTTGCGCTTTTTCCAGCGTATTGACCTTGCTGTCCAGAATGGGTTTATCGGGATCTTTTTCGTAATCGGCGATCGCCTTTTCGTAATCCGGTATAAACTGTTGGAAAAGATTGACAAAGCTCTCGATCTCGACGTTATACGTGTCGTAAGCCGCCTTGCCGGCGGGTTTCATCAGTTCTTCGTCAATGGCAGCCACAACGTCCGGTGCCCAATCGATGTCATACTGTTTATCGTAGGTGAATTTTACGGGCAGACGGTGCTGAAAATCGGTGGCGGCGATCTCCAGCACATCGATAAAGCGGTTGGCTTTGCAAATGTCGGGAAGTTCAGCCAAAAACAGGCACAGCATTCTGTCGGAACCTTTTGTCAGCAGATCGTAGGCGGTGGTGCTTTCCGTGCCGAGTCTGAAACTGAGGTTCCCCTGGAACGGTTCGAGCACTTCGCTTTTGAGATAGTTTACGGCGGCGTCGGAAAGGGTGTTTTCCGCAAACGCACGCTTGATCGCCGCGATCTGTGCGCCGTACGTCGACATTTGCTCCGCGAAAAACCGATCATTTTTGTTGCTTTCCACGACCCTGAATTCGTCTTTTTGCTCCATGGCGATGACGGCGTTTTTCAACCAATCGTTGTTTGGGGTCAGCATCGTATAGCCGGTGATGCCGTTATAGGAAGTATAGGTCGCAAGTACATTACCGTAGTTGTCCTGACCGCCGACCGCCGTTTTGGGGACGATCTCGGAATCGCTGATACCGAGGGCGAGCATGGAGTTGATGACGTTGATCATGAGGGTATTCAGCGCGAGCAGCATATCCTCGATCTCTTCATCCGTATGTTCCGTATTCAGCAACCAGTCTCCGAGTTTGGGACCTTCTGTTTTGTAGGATTTCTCGGGAACGCAGAACATATCGAGGTATTTTTTCGCCACCTTGGCGGCATAGCTTCCCGCATCCAGCTGACGCTTCATTTCGGCGCAGCTCGCCTTCATGCCGTGGATGATATTTTGCAATCCCGGCATTTTGTTTTCGGCAAAACTTTTGTAGGAAAAAGCCTCAAAACCGCCGTCTTCGTCCATAATGTGCAGATTGGTGATGGCTTTCCGGCGGTCGGTGGTGAGTTTGTAACCAATATAGGTGTATCTCTTGGGGACCTTATAATCCGTCCAGGTCTTGATATCCCCGTAGAAACTGTTGTTGCGCTTCGGGGGTTCCGTCCCGTCGTTCAGGTCGTATTCGTATACCAGATACCCCGCGTCATTGAGTGATTTTTTGACATCCGCCGCGTTCGCTCCGGTTTCGATCTTTATATCGCAGACATAGAGTTTCGCGTTGCCGGTATAACTGCCGATGGTTTTGTTGCTCACTTCTTCTTCGAGCTTTTCCGCCGACGTGTTTTTGAGATGATTCTCCGCTTCAGAAGCGGCGAACGCCTGCATCGGCGCAATGGCGGCCATCAGGACCGCCAGAACGACCGCCAGAGCGGTTCTGCATTTAATCTTCATTTTTTTGTGCCTCCGATTTTTTGGCAAGACGCCGTTTCTTTCTGGTGAAGATGAGGATAATGGGCAAGAAGGTCACGGTCGGCATCAGAATACCGTAGAAGCGGTATTCGGATTGGATCAGCAGGTTGAAGCAGGCGTGGTACATGGTGGCAAGGATCAACAGTCCGTAGGTGCCGGTAAGAGCCATTTTTTTGCGAAAACGCACGTAACTGAGCCCGTAACCGACCATCAGCGTACTGGTGCCGTGCATCAGTCCCGCGCCGAAGCCGCGGATGATCGCCCAGGACAGGGTGACCGTTTCGATGTTGGATGCCAATATGTAGGCGTTCTCCAAAATCGAGAAACCGATGCCGAGCATCATGGCACAGCTTAAGAGGTGTTCCTTCTTCGGCTCAAACATGAACACAAAAATCAAAATGGGAATGGCTTTTAAGACTTCCTCGACCACCGGTGTTACGATGTAGGTCAACTGCATCCGCGAAAGATTGACACTGATGCTTTCGGCGAAGCCGTTGACGTAAGACGCAAACAGACAGACAAAGAGGCCGATGATCATAAACAGCAGCGTTACCTTCGATTCGCCTTTGATAAGAAACAGCGACATGACCATCGGGATGAAAAAGCAAACAAATAAAATCAGGATCAGCTCTGCCATCTTTTTCTCCCCCAATCCGCAAGGAATACTTCGGCGGCAATGCAGACCGAATACACGCCGAACGCGATATCCATACCGAGTTTATTTTCGGTTATACTGAAATAATTGTAAAACAGTATGCCGAAGCAGATGAGAAGTGTGGAAACAAGAAGCGGTTTGATACCGATCAAAAAACTGTCGTCTTTGCTTTTCATCAAAAGGAATTTGGTGCAAAAGTAGACACAGAACGGCACCGGGAACAGCGAAACGACAAGGGTGATGATGTTGAACAGCGTCAGATCATCGGCATGTGTCATTTCAAATGCAATAAGACCGATGATAAACAATCCGTTCAGAAGCGCGATCGAACGGACAAAATGCATCTTTTTGCCCCTGTTGTCGATCAAAGAATTGAAGGTGCCGTAATTGGCGGAGGTAAAAAACGCAAACATACCGCCGATCCCCAGAAAGCCGAGACTGCTCGCCTCGTCATATACCTGACCGCAAAGATCGATCAGACCGATGTAAACGAGCCGTATGGCAAAGCACCAAACGCCGCAGATGTACAGCATAAAATACATCGGCACTTTTTTCTTGAACATCTGGAGCATTCCGATGATGGCGGAAAGAATAATAATGCCGAACATAATGTATTCGTACAGCCCTATTTCGTTCAACTCACTCACCCTTTCATTCTTTGTTGTAAACCGTTTTCTTTTTTTGTTTGTCGGCGTAGACGATCGTGAAGATCGGCACGGCAATGATCAGAATGATGATACAAACCAGGAAAACGCCGATGCCGCCCGAAAACACCGATGCCGACTGACTGCTGTCCTCCGTCGTAAACGTCGGAAAACCGTTTTCGTCGGTCTGCCAGCCGATAAGAGCGGGATCGCTTTCGGCATACGCATTCAACGTGCCGGGCAGGTTTTCGGCTTTTATTTCTTCCCCTTTTATGTAGGCACCGACCGTACCGTCTTCGCCGGTCGAAAAATAGCACCGCTTCACCGAGCCGTCATTTTCGGCGCATATCGGATTCCAAACGTATTCGCGTGCTTTATCGTCCGTTCCGTCGGATCGCACGAAGCAGTTTGTCACCTTTCCGTTATTGGTGTGGCAGATGCCGCTTACGAACCCGCCGCCGGAGAACTCGGCTTTGACGGCACAGTTTTCGACGGTACCGCGGTTTTGTAATGCGATACCCGCCGTCACCATACCGTCGGTGTCGCCGATCTTGCCGGCAAGCAGAAGATTTCTCACCGCACCGGTTTCGGTCACCGTCTCAAACAAATACGGGATATCGGCATCTTTCACGGTGAGGGTGTGCCCGTTCCCGTCAAGTTCGCAGGCGAGCTTTGGCGGCGGGATCGCTTTCGTCAACGTGATGTCGGCACAAAGGACCGCCTTTTTGGCGGTCTCACCGGCGCCGGTTTCAAGAAAACGGGCAAACTCACCGCCGGTATAGATCCTTATTTCGTTTGGCTGTCCCGCGGTCAATACCGTTATACCGATAACGATGAATAAAACGGTAACCAAAAGCGGAATAAACACAAACGATTTTTTGATTGTCTTCATCTGATTTTTATCACCTGACCTTGCAACAAAAGACATAATGCGATATTTTATAATTTATACTATATTCATTAAAGTGCTAAAAGTCCGCTAAAATTTCAAAAATTATACAAAAAGAAAAATCCGCCCGAAAGCGGATTTTCAGATTGCCGAAAAAGTCCCGAGACAAGGAAACCGCGCCCGTCGGCGTATACAGATACGGTAGGGTGCGGTTGACGCAGTAAGTCAAAAGCCTTGCGCAGCAAGCGCTTACAAGTTAAAGGCGGCGTACTTGGGCGCGCTCACTTCCTTAAAAAGTGCCGTCTCTTGGGCGCGTTCACTTAGGGAAAAATAGTCCCTAAGTGAGCGCGCCCTTTGCTCCTTATCTGTTGTGCTTTTGACGGTCGGGGCTTTTTGCGTTATTTCAGCGTTCCTTTCGCCCAGTCGTATTGGCTCATATAAACGCCTTTGTACAGATTGACCGTTGCCGGATTGCCCGAAAGATATTCGTAATAGTCGCAGGAGACCTTGCTTCTGTCAACGCCCAGTTTGTTCCACTCTTTGATCAGCACATCGCCCGCGCCGATCTCGCCGAGTGCTTTCTCCAGATCGACCTTTGCCACACGGTAATACGACTCCGCTTTGTCAAAAAACAATGCGCGGGTGATATCCGCGGTACTGCAGAACGCCCCCGCTTTGTCGATCAAAAACGCAAACAGTTCTTTGGCTTTTTTGGTGAGCGATTTCAGCGGTATCCCGTCAAAGAAGACCTCAAATTCCCCGAAACAGCGAACAAACAGTTTACCCGCGGGCGCTTCGATCTCGCTGATATAGCGCAACTGTGAAAGCGAATGACGGAGTTTTTCTTCGTTGATCGGCTTGACCAGATAATCGCAGGCACCGAGTTCGAACGCCTCAATGGCGTGTGTTCTGTACCCGGTGCAGAACACGATATTGCAGAAAGGGTACACCGCCTTGATCTTTTGAGCGAGTTCGATCCCGCTGATGTCGCCGAGCTCGATGTCCAGAAAGGCGATATCCACCGTCTCTCCGTCGAGTGCGTTGATGACCTCATCGGATGACGAAAACGCGCAGATCTCTGCATCGGGCAAACATTTGGTGATGGTCTTGACCAATCGGTTGAGCAAAAGCTGCTCGTCGTCCACGGCAAAAATTCTCATTTTCAGCCTCCGTTTTTCGGGATGGTGATGGTGGCGGTCGTACCTTTTCCCGGTGCGGTCTCGACCTTCATACTGCCGCCGACCGTACTTTCCAGCCGTTTTTTCACATTTTCCATACCGATATGCTGTCTGTCATCGTTAAACTTTGCGGCGGGATCGAACCCGACGCCGTCATCCGCAACGGTTATGATATACGATCTGCCGTCTTCATAAGACGCGACCGTGACGGTGCCGCCGCCTTTTTTCTTGCAGATGCCGTGCTTGATCGCGTTTTCAACGAGGGGCTGGACCGTCAGCGCCGGGATCAAAAAATCGGTACGGGACAACGCATATTCGACATTCACCCGATCACCGAAACGGATCTTTTCAAGCCAGACGTATTTTTCGATATGCTTGATCTCTTTGGCAAACGATATGGGCGTCTCGGAGCCGATACAGTCCATATTTTCCCGCAGATAATCGGCAAAGGTGGTGGTCGCCTTTTCCGCCAGAACGGCGTCTTCTTCACAAAGTTCCGCAATGGTAGACAGACAGTTATACAGAAAATGCGGCTGGATCTGCGAGAGCATCAAAGAGGCTTCCATCTGTATCTGTTCTGCTTTCTTGCGCTCGATCTCATTCTTTTGTTCCGTGTAGATGCTGTAAAAAATGATGTACAGCGGGAATAAGATCGCCACGTCGGCGGTAGCCGGCAGGTAGATATCCGTACGGATGATACCGAACACGATGTTCAGAACGATCATAAGGGCAGGCGCCACTTCGTAACTGGCAAGGGCGATCTTCTTTTTCAGTTCGCAGTCGGAAAGCAACACATTGATATACATAACGACGACGATCAATATCCCGACGATGACCGTGACATAATCAAGAAATGCCATATCGTACTGCCCGGCTTCGTCGATGTTGAACAGCACGGGGGTGAAACTGTTGATCAAAGACAAAACCGTATAGAGTGTTACGGCTGAATAGATGATGTAGGTGCTGACCCGTACCGCACGGGTCTTTTTGTAAAAGAACATCTGATATTTCCACAGCACCGCAAAGGAAATACAGCACAGCATATAACTGAGCGAACCGGTGATCCGGATAAATTCCGCCATTTCGGCAAGACCGTACGCCGCATATCCGAGCGTGGAACAGAACAGCATCAGAAAATCCACGGCGATCAGCAGAGAAAAAGTCAGGTTTTGTTTGCTCTCCGCATATTTGTCGGAAACGGAGAAACCGAAGAGCATCACAAGGAAAGCCATCAGCACAATGTCCGTCAATGTGTTGGCGGTGGCAAAAACATCCCGGAAGATTTTATAATCAACACTCAGTTTGATGCTCAAAACCATGAGCAGGCACATTGCCCCGATAACGGCAATATGGATCTGTTTGTGATGGCGGGCAATGAACCCTTGCGTTTTTACCGCACCGCTTTTTGCGTTTGCCATACCGACCACCTCTTTCTCCTCCCGTTTAGACCATTATATTTCAAAGGTGATTATAGCAAAAAATCGTCAAAAAGTCAATGTGTTCGGAATTTATCTAACAAAGGGTTTTAGTAGAATAAGAATGATACACCTATGGTTCGAATTTGAGAATAATTTTCTAATTCGTTTCGTGATTTGGACTGTTTTCGTTTTGGTGTTCAATTAACCGAAAACGGAAAAAGCGGCTTAAAGCCGCTTAAATACTGAATTTATGAAAGAAAAACAACCCTCAATTGAACACGAATGGTTCAAATGTGAGGGTTGTTTTCGATGGAGGCGACACCCAGATTTGAACTGGGGCATCAGGATTTTGCAGACCCTTGCCTTACCACTTGGCTATGTCGCCATAGTAAAAGAGGCGGTGCCGACACTGCCTCTTTTTTTGGAGCGGCTGACGAGGCTCGAACTCGCTACCTCCACCTTGGCAAGGTGGCGCTCTACCAGATGAGCTAAATCCGCACTGAAGCGACCCGGATGAGGCTCGAACTCACGACCTCTAGCGTGACAGGCTAGCGTTCTAACCAACTGAACTACCGGGCCATTTTTTCTGCGCTTCATCGCGCTCAAATAATATACAATA
>CALCRH010000304.1 GCA_937894515.1 uncultured Clostridia bacterium
TCTTCTGGATCTCGTGGGAGGTGCGGAAACCGTCAAAGAAGTTGATGAACGGCACTTTGCCGGTCAGAGCGGCAAGATGTGCCACGGGAGAGAGGTCCATGACCTCCTGCACGTTGCCCTCGCACAGCATGGCGAAACCGGTCTGGCGGCAGGCCATGACATCGGAGTGATCGCCGAAGATGTTCAAAGACTGGGTGGACACGGTACGGGCGGAAACGTGGAACACGCAGGGCAGCTGCTCTGCTGCGATCTTATACATATTGGGGATCATCAGCAGCAGACCCTGAGAGGCTGTATAGGTGGTGGTCAGCGCGCCGCTGCCCAGAGACCCGTGAACGGCGCCGGCGGCACCGGCTTCGGACTGCATTTCAACAACCTTGACCTGGGTACCGAAAATGTTTTTCTGTCCGTTGGCACTCCACTGGTCAACGAAGTCGGCCATGGGAGAGGACGGCGTAATGGGATAGATTGCGGCAACCTCGCTGAACGCATAGCTCACATGCGCGGCAGCGTTGTTACCGTCCATGGATTTCATTTTTCTTACCATGAAAATTTGCCTCCTTCATTTTTCTCGGGCATCTGTGCCCGAGTTCATACATTGTATATAATAGCACAAGCCTTTTGCGCTGTAAACGATTGTTTTCGGCATTTTCACTATGGCGAAACTTTTTCTTCATCTTGCACAAAATTTCTTACGCCCACTTGTGAAATGTTTCACGCCGCAGCCGAAACCCGCAAACATTTCGCTTAAAAAAAGCTACCAAATCCGGAATTTTTGTGATATGGTATATTGTAGAAAATAATTTGCATGGGTGAGGTGTTTATATGGTCGTATCGGTACGCTCGCTGGGTCTGACCGGTATCAGCGGTTACGAAGTAACGGTGGAATGTATGCTCTCCGGCGGTCTGCCCGCGTTTGATATCGTGGGTCTGCCCGATGCCGCCGTGAAGGAGGCCCGGGAACGTGCCAGAGCCGCCGCCAAGAGCTGCGGCGTCAAATTCCCCGTCAGCCGCATCACCGTCAATCTCGCCCCGGCGCGGGTAAGAAAAGGCGGCACGGTGTACGACCTGCCCATTCTTTTGAGTATTCTGGCCGCCGCCGGCGAGATCAAAAAGCTGCCGGAGGCCGCCGCTTTTCTGGGAGAATTGAGCCTGAATGGTACACTGCGCCCTGTGGTGGGCATTCTGCCCATGGCGCTGACCGCCGCCAGACTGGGCATCAAAGAATTATATGTCCCCGCCGCCAATGCCGCTGAGGCCACTCTGGCAGACGGTATCACCGTCTACGGCGTGGAGAATATAGGGCAGCTCCTATCCCACCTCAGGGGGGAAGCCTCGATTTCACCTGCGGAAAAGTGGAAGCCGGTCCACAGTGACCGCTCCGGGCCGGACTTTTCCGAAGTCATGGGACAGGAAAACGTGAAACGGGCGCTGGAGATCGCCGCAGCCGGCGGTCACAACGTGTTGCTCATCGGCTCTCCCGGGGCAGGCAAATCCATGCTGGCCCGGCGGCTGCCGTCCATTCTGCCGGATATGACCCGGGAAGAAGCCCTGCAAACCACGGAAGTTTACTCTGTGGCGGGTATGACCGATCCCCGGTATCCGCTGGTGGACACCCGACCCTTCCGTTCCCCCCATCATACCGCCTCCACCGTGTCCCTCTCCGGCGGCGGTACCATTCCCCGCCCCGGTGAAATTTCATTGGCGCATAACGGTATCTTGTTCCTGGACGAGCTGCCGGAGTTTGATAAATCCGCTTTGGAGACGCTGCGTCAACCCCTGGAGGACGGTCAGGTCACCATCACCAGAGCCAGCGGTACGTTGTCCCTGCCCAGCCGCTTTATGCTGGTGTGCGCCATGAACCCCTGCCGCTGCGGCTGGTACGGCCACCCCTCCGGAAAATGCACCTGCTCCCCAAGTCAGGTGGAAAACTATATGCGCCGGATCTCCGGTCCCCTGTTGGATCGTATCGATATGCACATCGAAGTGCCCAGCGTAGAATATGAGGCCATGCGCCGCAAGACCTCACCGGAAACTTCCGAGGCGATCCGTGCCCGGGTCAATGCCGCCCGGGAAATCCAAAAGAAGCGCTTTGCCGGCACAGAAGTGTCCTGCAACGCCTACATGACCTCCAAGATGATCGGGCAGTATTGCCGGCTGGACGCCGCAGGCGAAAAGCTGATGCAGGGTGCCTTTGACCGTCTGGGGCTTACCGGCCGCAGCCACGACCGCATTCTGCGTATGGCGCGGACCATCGCCGATCTGGCCGGCAGCGAAGAAATTCAACCCGTCCATCTGGCAGAAGCGATCCAATATAGAAGCAGTAACCTGCTGAAATAGAAACACCTACCCATCATTCCGTAGGGGCGGACGACTCTGTCCGCCCACCGTGTCGATTTTCTACCCCTTATCAATCATTCCGTAGGGGACGGCCTCCGGACGTCCCGCCGTATCTATCATTGCGGGTCGTCGAGGACGCCGACCCCTACAAATTTCTACCGAAAGTTGGTATCCGCCATGCAGGAAATTATCCTCTGCAAGCTGGGCGAGGTGGTCCTCAAGGGCCTCAACCGCCACAGCTTTGAGATGAAGCTGATGTCCAACATCAGCCGCCGTACCCAGAAATACGGCAAGTTCAAGATCTACTCCCGCCAGTCCACCATCTATGTGGAGCCCATCGGGGAGTGCAACATGGACGGCGCCTATGCCGCCTGCAAGCAGATCTTCGGCATTATCGCTTTGGTGCGCGCCATGCCCTGCGAAAAGAGCGTCCGGTCTATTTTCAATACCGCTAAGCTGTATCTGGGTGACGCGCTGACCGCCGCCAGGAGCTTCAAGGTGGAGAGCAAGCGCTCGGACAAGAATTTCGCCATGGGCTCTATCCAGCTCAGTCAAACCATCGGCGGCATGCTTCACGATGCGTTCCCTCACCTGCTGGTGGACGTGCACCACCCCGAGCTGACCGTCCATCTGGAGATCCGGGAGGACGCGGCCTACGTCCACGCCCCCGCCGAACCCGCCGCCGGCGGACTGCCGCTGGGCATGGGCGGCAACGCCGTGAGCCTGCTCTCCGGCGGTATCGACTCCCCGGTATCCTCTTACATGATGGCAAAACGGGGCGTTCAGCTCCACATGATCCATTTTGCCTCGCCCCCCTACACCTCCGAACTGGCCCGGGAAAAAGTGTTGGAGCTGGCCCATCTGCTGACGCCCTGGTGCGGTCGACTGAACGTGTATGTTGTCCCCTTTACGGAAATTCAGGAGGCCATTCGCACCAACTGTCCCGAGGATTATTTCACCCTCATCATGCGCCGGTTTATGATGCGCCTTGCCGACCGTCTGGCCAAAGAACTGCACTGTAACGCCCTTGTCACCGGCGAGAGTCTGGGACAGGTGGCCAGCCAGACCATGCAGGCCATCGCTGTCAGCGAGGACGCGGCGACCCTGCCCATTCTCCGTCCCCTCATCGGCATGGACAAGGAGGAGATTGTCCGCATCGCCCGCCACATCGGCACCTTTGAGCAGTCCATCCTGCCCTATGAGGACTGCTGCACCGTATTCACTCCCCGTCACCCCAAGACACACCCCCATGTGGAGGAGGTTCGGGAGCTGGAAGCTGTGCTGGACATCCAGGGTCTGTGCGACAGAGCGATGGAGCAGCGGGAGCTGGTAAGAATCAAGTTTTAAATTATCCGTAGGGGACGGCCTCTGGACGTCCCGCCGTAGCGTTATCCTCGCGGGTCGTCGAGGACGCCGACCCCTACTTTTCACTCATTCCACCCGAAGGGAGGAAACCGCATGACCGCCGAACTCATCGCCGTGGGTACCGAGCTGCTTTTAGGCGGCGTGGCCAACACCGATGCCCAATTTATTTCCCAACAGCTTGCCGCCATCGGCGTAGATGTATTGTATCACACCACCGTGGGCGACAACCCCATGCGGCTCCGGGAGGTCATCGAAATTGCAAAACACCGTGCCGACCTGCTGATCTTCACCGGCGGTATGGGACCCACCTATGACGACTTCACCAAGGTCACCGTCTGCGAGACCCTGGGTATCCGTCTGGTGCGTCACCCGGAGCTGGTAGAGGAGATCCGTGCCCGCTTTGAAAACGTGCTGCACATGGAGATGACCCCCAGCAATCTCCAGCAGGCAGATCAGCCCGAGGACGCCTACATTATTCATAACCCGGTAGGTACCGCCCCCTGCTGTATCTTTGAAAAAGACGGCATCACCGTGGCCATGCTGCCCGGTGTGCCCCACGAGTGCCGGTATCTGGCAGAGCAGGAATTGATTCCCTGGCTGAAAGCCCGTTCCGAAAACGTCATTATCAGCCACGACCTGCGCCTGTTCGGCATTGGCGAATCCGAATTGCAGGACCTGATCGGCGACCTGATGGACGATGCCGTCAACCCCTCTCTGGCGCCCTATGCCAAGAGCGGCGAATGTATGCTGCGGCTCACCGCCAAGGGGAAAAGCAAAGCGGAATGTGAAGAACTTATGGCGCCGCTGTTCTGGGACGTGAAAGCCCGTCTGGGCGATAAGCTCTACGGTGTGGACGTGCCCAATCTGGAGAGTCGCGTCCTCGACCTGCTCAAATCCCGCGGCATGACCTTTGCTGCCGCCGAAAGCTGTACCGGCGGCCTGATCGCCAAGCGCATCACCGACCTCCCCGGCGCATCAAGCGTGTTCAAGGGCGGCATTGTCAGCTACACCAATGGGGTGAAAGCGGGCGTGTTGGGCGTCCCGCAGGACTTGCTGGATACCTATGGTGCGGTCTCGGCAGAGGTTGCCCGCTCCATGGCGGAGAACGTCCGCCGTCTGACACTTGCTGATCTGGGCGTATCCGTCACCGGGGTAGCCGGCCCCGATAAGGACGACCGGGGTAACGACGTGGGCACGGTATTTGTCGCCCTGGCTGACGACAGGCAAACCGTTGTCCGCCGTCTGGGTCTGGGAACGGGACGCAGTCGGATCCGTACCCTGAGCACCAACCACGTGTTTGATCTTCTGCGCAGATATCTGACGCAGTTACCGTTAGAATAAGGAGAAACGCTATGGCAAAGAAAAGTGTACAGGCCTCTGTCAATCAGTACGCCAACAAGCAGGAGGAGATCCGCAAGGCCAGGGGCAACCCCAACAAGAACGTCCACGCCAAGAAGAACGGCAGCAACTATCAGGGCTATACCGCCGGACACTATATGGCGGATAAAATCAGCCAAAGGGCGGCAAAGCAGGAGCGGGTATCTCTGCCCAAGCCCTGGAAATGGGTTATCGCGGCCGATATTATCGTCCTGGTGGTGCTTCTTATCCTGCGTATGACCGCGCTGAAAGACAACATGGCGCTGGGCTATATCACCACTCTGCTGCTGGGTCTGACCTGTGCCGGCCTGTTCTATATCCGCAAATACTACCACAAGGACAAGTCCGGATTGTATAAAATCATCCAGATAATACTATGTGTAATCGGTGTGTTGTATTCTGTCATGGGTATTCTGGGTATTTTGAATCTTTTGGGATTGGTCAAGTAATGTTTTCATTGACAAATCCGCCCAAAGTGAGTAAGATACAACTAATATTTCTATAAATGCAAAGATGGGGACGAGTAGCGCCCGGACACGATGCCAAGAGAGCCGCCGTTTTGGTGTAAGGCGGACATCGCAGGAGCAGCGAATATCACCCCGGAGCATCCGGCTGAAACCACAGTAAGCCCTGGACGGAAGAGACCCGTTATCGTATCTCGCCCCATAGTTGTGGGAATGAGTGGCGGCAGTATGCCGCAAGAAGAGTGGTACCGCAGAGGTCATTTTGCGCCTTTGTCTCTTGACGAGACAAAGGCGTTTTTTTATTTTTCAATTCTAAATTTCACATAAGGAGAGAATCATCATGGAATACAAACAGACACTGAATATGCCCAAGAGCGGCTTTCCCATGCGGGCGGGTCTGCCCATGCGCGAGCCGGATATGCTCAAGCACTGGCAGGAGATCGACCTGTATAACGAGCTGCTGAAGAAGAACGAGGGCAAGCCCCTGTTCAACCTGCACGACGGCCCTCCGTTTAGTAACGGCAACATCCACATGGGTCACGCGCTGAACAAGGCCATCAAGGACTTTATCACCCGCAGCTACGCCATGCGGGGCTATTACACCCCCTATATTCCCGGCTGGGATAACCACGGTATGCCCATCGAGAGCGCCATCATCAAGGAGCAGAAGCTCAACCACAAGGCCATGAGCGTGGCGGACTTCCGCAGTGCCTGCCACGATTACGCCCAGAAGTACGTGGAGCTCCAGAGCAAGGGCTTCCAGCGCATGGGCGTGGTAGGTGACTGGGAACACCCCTACTGCACCATGGACAAGACCTTTGAGGCCGAGGAGGTTAAGGTCTTTGGTGAGATGTATAAGAAAGGCTACATCTACAAGGGCCTGAAGCCCGTGTACTGGTGCTACCACGATGAGACCGCTTTGGCTGAGGCGGAGATCGAGTACAAGGACGACCCCTGCACCACCGTGTACGTCAAGTTCCCGGTGTGTGACGATCTGGGCAAGCTGAGCCATCTGGATCTTTCCAAGCTGAACTTCGTCATCTGGACCACTACCATCTGGACGCTGCCCGGCAACCTGGCCATCGCCCTGCACCCCGATGAGAGCTATGCCATCGTCAAGCCCGATTACAGCGATGAGATGTATATCATGGCGGAAGCGCTGGTGGAAAAGGTCATGGGCATCGGCCAGTTCACCGGCTACAAGATCCTCGAAACCCACCCCGGCTCTTTCTACGAAAATATGCTGGCCCAGCACCCCTTCCTGCCCAAGACCTCCCGTCTGCTGCTGGCGGATTACGTCACCATGGACAGCGGTACCGGCTGTGTCCACACCGCGCCCGGCTTCGGTGCAGACGACTATCTGACCTGTCTGCGCTACGGCATGGATATGGTGGTGCCTGTCAACGATCAGGGCCGCCATACCGACTATGCAGGCAAGTATGCCGGTATGCTGGTGGAGGAATCCAACCCCGTTATTCTGAACGATATGAAGGAAGCCGGCAGCCTGTTTGCCTCTGAGGAGATCGTCCATAGCTATCCCCACTGCTGGCGCTGCAAGCACCCCATCATCTTCCGCGCTACCCCCCAGTGGTTCTGCTCCGTGGACTCCTTTAAGGACGCAGCTACCGCCGCCTGCGAGGACGTACGCTGGCTGCCCGGCTGGGGCATTGACCGCATGAGGAGCATGATCACCGAGCGTACCGACTGGTGCATCTCCCGTCAGCGCCGTTGGGGTCTGCCCATTCCCGTGTTCTACTGCAAGAAGTGCGGCAAGCCCGTGTGCAACGATGATACCATCAAGACCGTGGCTGACATCTTTGAAAAGAAGGGTTCCAACGCCTGGTTCGATATGGAAGCCGAAGACCTGCTGCCCAAGGGCTACACCTGCCCCCTGTGCGGCGGTACAGACGGTTTCGAGAAAGAGACCGATACGCTGGACGGCTGGTTCGACTCCGGCTCCACCCACTTCTGCACCATGGAACGTGACCAGCACTTCTGGCCCTCCACCGTGTACTTTGAGGGTCTGGATCAGTACCGCGGTTGGTTCCAGTCCTCGTTGCTGGTGGCCGTTGGCGCATTGGGCCGGGGCGCTCCGTTCAAAGAGTGCATCACCCACGGCTGGACCGTGGACGGTCAGGGCCGCGCCATGCACAAGTCTCTGGGCAACGGCATGGATCCCAATGAGATCATCAGCAAATACGGCGCGGATCTGCTGCGTCTGTGGGCGGGCAGTGCTGACTACCATGTGGATGTCCGCTGCTCTGACGAGATCTTCAAGCAGCTGAGCCAGAACTATCTGAAATTCCGCAACACCAGCAAATTCTGCCTGGACAACCTCAGTGACTTCGATCCCAACCAGCTGGTGAAGCCTGCCGATATGCTGGAGCTGGATAAGTGGGCCATCAGCCGCCTGAACGATCTGCTGACCAAGTGCTATGGCTACTACGACAATTACGAGTACCACAACATCAGCCACGCCATCAACGATTTCTGCGTGCTGGATTTGAGTTCTTTCTACTTCGACATCCTCAAGGATCGTCTGTACTGCGATGAAAAGGACGGTCTCAGCCGCCGCAGCGCCCAGACCGCCCTGTTCCTGATCCTGGATGCCATGACCCGTCTGTTCGCTCCCATTCTGGCCTTCACCTGCGACGAGATCTGGCTGGCAATGCCCCACCGCGCCGGCGATGACGAACGCAATGTGCTGCTGAACCAGATGGTGCAGCCCTATACCGACTACGCTCTGGGCGAGGACGAAATGGCCAAATGGGCGCTGATCGCCAAGCTCCGCACCGATGTGAACATTGTGCTGGAGGCCGCCCGTAACGATAAGCGCATCGGTAAGTCTCTGGAAGCGCAGGTCACCCTGTACGCCGAGGACGAGGAGAACGCCGCCATTCTGGAGCAGTTCAAGGGCATGGATCTCCACGACCTGCTGCTGGTCTCCGACTGCCGTATCGGCAGCGGCAAGCCCGATGCCGCCAACTTCAGCGAAACCTTTAACGGCCTGACCGTGGAGGTCAACGAAGCTCCCGGCACCAAGTGCCCCCGGTGCTGGAAGCACTCCACTCAGGCAAATGCCGAGGATCTGTGTCCGAGATGCGCCGCTGTGGTGGCGAAGATCCCTCAGATCGCCGAATAAACCTCAATTCCCAAAGATGCGAGCCTTTCGGCTCGCATCTTTTCGTAGGGCGTGACCTATGTGTCCCGCCGCTCGTTTTTCATTTTTGCTAACCTTATTCATTTTATCATTAGTCGCCCTTATCCCTTGGTATTAGGGATTTCTATTTGTCACCGCTTTTTTCTGTGATATACTAACCAAGGTTGTGTTTGAATCAAATCCCCATAAAAGGAGACTTACAATATGAGCAGAACGTTAGGTACTGTCGCCCGTGGTGTTCGCGCCCCCATCTTCCGTCAGGGTGACGACGTGGTAGCAATCACCGTAGAAACCGTGCTGAATGCTATCCGCGAAAACGGCATCGAGCCCCACGACAAGGACGTGGTGGCCATCACCGAATCCGTGGTTGCCCGCTGTCAGGGCAACTACGCCACCGTGGCGCAGATCAGCAAGGATGTGCGGGAAAAGACCGGCGGCAAGACCGTGGGCGTTACCTTCCCCATTTTGAGCCGCAACCGCTTCTCCCTGCTTCTCAAAGGCATCGCCGGCGGCTGCGAAAAAGTCGTTCTCATGCTGTCCTATCCCTCTGACGAGGTGGGTAACCATCTGGTGAGCCTTGACGCACTGGACGAAGCCGGTATCGACCCGTGGCACGATGTGCTGGATCTCAAAAAGTTCCGCGCCATTTTCGGCGAGGTCATCCACCCCTTCACCGGTGTGGACTATGTGTCTTTCTATCAGGAGCTGATCGAGTCCATGGGTGCCAAGGCGGAAATCGTCTTTGCCAACCGAGTCCAGACCGTTCTGGACTATACCGATACCGTTATCTGTGCTGACATCCACAGCCGCGCACGCAGCAAGCGTCTGCTGAAAAAGGCCGGCGCCAAAGTGGTGCTGGGTCTGGACGATCTGCTGACCGCTTCCCTGGACGGCAGCGGCTATAACGAGCAGTACGGCCTGCTGGGCAGCAACAAAGCTGACGAGGAGCGCATCAAGCTGTTCCCCCGTGACGCCATGACCGTAGCCGAGGGCATCAGCCGCGGCCTGTCCGATGCCACCGGCAAGCATATCGAGGCCATGGTCTACGGAGACGGCGCGTTCAAAGACCCCGTCGGCAAGATCTGGGAGCTGGCGGATCCCGTGGTGTCTCCCGGCTATACTGACGGTCTGATCGGTACCCCCAACGAGCTGAAGCTGAAATATCTGGCTGACAAGGAATTTGCCGAGCTGAACGGTGCCGAGCTGCAAAAGGCCATCTCCGAGAAGATCAAGGCAAAGGACGCCAAGGTCTCTCTGGTGGGCAACATGGTCTCCGAGGGCACCACCCCCCGCAACCTGACCGACCTGATCGGCTCTTTGTGCGACCTCACGAGCGGCAGCGGTGACAAGGGCACCCCCATCATCTACGTACAGGGCTATTTCGACAACTACACCAACGAATAAACAACAAAAACGGCACCCAGCAGGGTGCCGCTTTTTATTTTCAAAACTCCGCCTTAAATGCCGCAGGCTTTTCCATACCCTCCGGCAGCACGGACAGCACCACATAATTCCCGTTGACGTATACCGCCGCGCCGGCTTTCCAGCCGGCGGCGTTGTCGGGATAGCTGGTGTCGTTCACGATGGTGTCGATACGACCCTGCAAAACGGCTTTCACCTTGTCCACGTCGGCGCTGTTCTCCACCTCCGCCATGACCACCTCATAGCTGGCGCCCATGACCGGCGGGAAATAGGCCACAAGCTGCTTGCAGGCAATACTGTCCAAGTCAGGGTAAACCATCTTGATCTCCCCCTCAGCGGCAGGGAAAAACACAAGCTCACTGTTTTCCGTGACGGAATTGACCGCTTCCTCGCAGACCTTGGCCAAGTCCACATTGGCTTCGGTGTCTTTCTTGCCGCAGCCCACCAGCGCCACGGTCAGCACCAGCGCCAAAATCAGGCAAATTGTTCTTTTCATAAATGCTCCTCCTTGTTCTTCCGGCACATTAGCAAAACCGCGATAGCCGATACGATAACACCAATGATCGCGCATACTTTTTTCATGTTGTTTCTCCTTTTCCGTAGGGCGGGACCCATGTGTCCCGCCGTTTGCTTCGTAGGGGCGACTCTTGCGGTCGCCTGTTTTTCATTCTTCGCTTTCCGCGTCAGCCGTTTCAAACTCAACGTACTCCTGCAAAAGCTGATACGTTTCGGCAAAACCGCGGTTCAGTTCGCCCAGATAAACGGTAACTCCGTCGTCCATATCCAGCTGGATCTCGCAGCCCAGATAGTTGCTGTTGGAATCCAGCACGTTCCGGTCGGGCAGATTCTCGATGTCGTACAAAATCGCCTGCCGCAGAGCTTCTGCCTGCTTCTCGGTGATCTGGAGCTGATCGCCCATGTCCCAGAGATAGATATAACCGCCGATAGCTTTTGTCGTATTCAGCGAATCATACCCGCCGTGAAGATAATTCTCCCTCTTGGCAATGTCGGTGTTGATGAGTCGGTTGACCACCTCGACCGTTTCGTCCCCCTCATACAGCGGCACAGTATACGCCCGGTTGACGTGGCTGCCGTTTTTCAGGGTGTATTCCATCTGGATCCACAGATCATAGTAGTACCCGGCCTCATCTGCCGGACCGGTCGGCGCTTTCAGATCCTTGTTCTCCAGACACACGCGGTGCACATCCCGCACCTTTTCGATAAATGCAGGGTCGCTGCTGCTTACGCCGCCCAGCTCGTAGCCCATCACGTAGACGCTCTCCACGTCCTCTGTCTCCGGAATACGTTTTTCATAGCCGAACAGGTCTGCCTTCATTACGGCGAACAGACCGATGATCACCGCAAACAGGGCGGCAAGTCCGATCCACGTCCGCTTGTCGAAAATTTTGAAGCGCTTGCGCATCAGCATCTCCACGGCGCAGTACACCACGAAACCCATGATGAGCTGGCACACCAGCAGGAAAAGTTCCGAGCCGGTGTCATTCCCCAGCTCCAGAATCACATAGAAACCAAAACCCAAACCGATGCCGCCGGCAATGGAGATGACGTAGCGGACGATGGGCTTGAGCCACCGGAACACGATGGCGTCTCCGGCGGTCTCGCTGTGCCGCAGGCGGTAGAACAGCCAGCCCAAAGCCAGCATAGCAATGCCCACCACCACATAGACGGCGGTCACCTTCACCGCGCCCATGTCCAGCTCTCTCACCCCATAGCTCCACTCATCGTGGTACTTAGACGGCATATTGGCAAAGCGCACACAGATGTGGTACAGCGGGGTCAGCCACCGCTCTGCCGCCGTAAAATCGGTGCGCATGGAGTAGCCGTAGTAGAACACCTCCCCCATGCCGGAGATCAGCAGGGAGTAGACCTTTACCATGAAGTTCACGCCCAGAAAGATCACGGGGATCCCCAGCGTCCAGCCGGTAACGGACGCACACAGCGCGGCAAAGGCAAAGAAGAAGAACACCAGCAGCTCCGAAATCACCCACCACCACAGCAGGGATTTCCACTCCACCGCACCGAGCCGCAGCTCCATTAACGCAGACACCAGCATTACCAGCACGTTTCCGGCGGTCGCCATCAGCATTCCCGCGCCGAAGTGGGTAAAATACTGGTTGGTACGGCTGATGGGCAGCGAGTGCATCAGTCCCACGGAATTGCTTTTCATCAGATAGCCGTATAATGTCATGGCAAGGATCACGCCCATCGCGGCGGCGGATACCGCAGCAGCGATCATACCGCCATAGATATAGTCGGCAAAAATCACCTTCATCGGCGTTCCCTCCGCCCAGCGGGCGTTGTTCCACAGCCCCACGGGCAGCCCCAGCATCCACAAAAACGTATAGCAGAAAAAGACGGGCCAGTAACGGCGCAGATCGCTGCGCAGCAGCGCCTTACAGGACGATGTCGCGTACCGCATAGTCAGCACCTCCCAATTCATAGATAAAGATCTCCTCCAACGTCAGAGGAATGGCCTCCATCAAAAGCGGCATGGTCACGGACATCTGTGCCGTGATCTCCTCCCGCTTGCCCCGGAGGATATAGGTATACACCCGTCCCACATGGGACTTGTGCAGAATGTGGAGCCCTGCGGGCAGCTCCGGCTCCTCGCCGCTGTACGCCACCTGCAACTTCACGGTGTTGTCCTGCAGGTCGGACAGGCTCCGCTCCAGCAGCACCTTGCCCTGGTTCAGAATGCCCACGTGATCGCACACGTCCTCCAGCTCCCGCAGGTTGTGGCTGGACACCAGCACCGTGGTGCCCCGATCCGCCACGTCGCCCAAAAGCAGGCTCCATACCTGACGGCGCATCACCGGGTCAAGACCGTCCACCGGTTCGTCCAGAATGAGATATTCCGGCATACAGCACATGGTCAGCCAGAAGGCCGCCTGCTTCTGCATACCCTTGCTCATCCGGCGAATCATCTGCCTGTCGTTCAGGGGAAAGACCTCTTTCATCTTCTCATAGCGCTCCCAATTAAATGTGGGATACATTCCCGCGTACAGCTTGGCCATCTCGGCGATAGACGCCTGAGGGAAATAGTACCAGTCGTCTGGGATCACCGCCATCCGGCGCTTCACGTCCGGATTTTCATAGATCGGCTTGCCCTCTAACAGCAGCTCGCCCTCATCGGGGCGGTACACGCCGGTAAAATGCCGGATGATGGTGGACTTGCCCGCCCCGTTGGGACCCACCAGACCGTAGACCGCGCCCTTGGGCACTGTCATGGTCAAATTGTCCAGCGCCCGAAAGCCGTCAAAGCTCTTGACGACATTTTTTGCTTCTAACATGGTTTTACGACCATTCCTTTCTCTTTATTTTTGCGTTACTTCTTCGTAGGGGCGACCCTTGCGGTCGCCCGCCTTGTAGGGGCGACCCTTGCGGTCGCCCGCCAAAGCCTTCCCCTTGAGGGTGATCCCCCCGGCGGGGGAAATGTCCGCGAAGCGGACAAAGGGGGCAAAAGGTGTCATTCCGATTCATCGGCAAATTCCAATTTTTCACTCTTCATTCTTCATTTTTCCATAGTCCACGCCACTCGTCCTCGGTCATGCCCAGGCTCCGCAGCTCCTGCATCACAGGGATCAGCTTTTCCTCGAGTTCTGCTTTACGTGCCGCCGTAGGGCTCTCCCCCTCGGCCACAAAGCTGCCCTTGCCGGTGACAGACACCACAAACCCCTCCTGCTCCAGTTCGGCATATGCCCGCTGAATGGTGTTGGGATTGATGGCCAGCTCTGCTGCCAGCGCCCGGACCGATGGCAGCTTCTCCCCCGGCGCCATGACCCCGGTGACCATCAGACGGCGCAGGCCATCCTTCACCTGTTCATAGATGGGTCGGCTGTCCCGATAATCTAAATGTATCATTTCGGTTCTCCTTTATTCTGGAGTGAACGACTCCACACCTCGCGATAGTGTATTAATCGTTCTAATACACTTATACACCGTTGTACTACTGTTTGTCAAGCATAAATTTTATAGCAAAAGTCCTTTTTTTTCCGGCGGATTGTGCTATAATATAGGTATATTTTTTCCGACAAGGAGACTTCTATGAAACTTTCTTCCGTGATCCGCACCGCCATGAGCCGCCGCGATATGTTAGGTCGTGTGTGGGAATGTGCCGGAGAAGCCCACGCCATCTGCGGCAAATCCCGCGTTGCGCTTTTCCGCGATATGCTGGGTTGTGCCACCCGTTACGGTGCCGGGCCTACTGACTATATGATGTTCCGCTTCTACGAATGTTCGGAGCAGGAGCGTGCCACCTACCTCACCCGTGTCAGCTCCGCCGCTTTTGTCAAGCGGGTCAACGACCGGGCGTATTCTCCCGTCTTTAACGATAAAAACACATTCTTCGAGAAGTTCGGCGATTTGATGGGCCGTACTACTTTCGATTTGACGCAAGGCGACTTGGAAAAGTTCCGCGCGTTCATGGTCGGCAAGGATTGCGTCATGGCCAAACCCGTAGATGCCGACTGCGGCCGGGGCATCGAGAAGCTGTACCGCAAGGATTTTGACAGCGCCGAAGCCCTGTGGGCGTATCTGAAAGACCCGGCCAAGCCCTTCGGCATCGCGGAGGAGATGCTGCAGCAGCACCCCGACATGGCTGCCCTCCACCCCGCCTCCGTCAACTGTGTCCGGGTGGCAACTTTCGTCAAAGATGACGGTGAGCCCACCGTGATCTACGCCGCCATGAAGGCCGGCAGCGGCGGCGCACCCTGCGATAATACAGGCCGGGGCGGCGTCACCTGCCGTCTGGATATCGACACCGGCACCACTATCTCCAACGGCCACAGCGAGGAGATGGAGGAATTTACCCACCACCCCACTACCGGCATCGCCCTGAAGGGCTTCCGAATCCCCATGGCCGCCGAGGTAAAGGCACTGGCTCTCAAGGCCGCCAGACGCTATCCCGGTTTCCGCTACGTTGGCTGGGACATCTGCATCACGCCCACCGGCCCCGTGCTCATCGAGGGCAACGACTACCCCGGCTACGATCTGGCCCAGATGCCCGACAGGGATTCCCCCCATCCCTGGCAGGGGCTCATTCCCCGCTTCACCGAACAGGGGATCGACGTGAGTGAAAAGTAAAAAACGAAAAGTGAAAAATTTAGTATTGCGGGAATGTGTTCCCGCAATACTTTTTTGGGTATACTGCTTTTATAATGCGGGTCGATGTGGGCATCGACCCCTACAAATCGCGGGCGGACAGAGTCGTCCGCCCCTACGGATTGCGGGCGACCGCAAGGGCCGCCCTAACAAACGAAAAGGAGTGTATTCCCATGAAAGCCTATGTCAATCAAAAAGCCTGTATTCGCTGCGGCCTGTGTCCCACCATCTGCCCCGAGGTCTTTTCTCTCGATGACAGCGGCTCTCCGGCACAGGCGATCACAGACGATGTGCCGAAAGAACAGGAAATTGCCGCACAGGCGGCGGCAGATTCCTGTCCCACGGAGGCAATCGGCATCAAATCGTGAAAAAATACCCGATTTTTTGAAAAATTTGCTTTACAAGCGCCGTTTGTTGTGCTATCTTAATTAGGCACGTTATTGTGCGGAAATATCGCCCCTCGACTTCGTTTGGCGGACCGTTCACCTGTCCCCCTACGCAGCGTGCGGGTAAAATTTGTGAAAGGTGGAAACACACTATGATGCTGAAAGACCAGAAGACTGCTATCATCGAGAGCAATCGTACCCATGAGACCGACACCGGTTCCCCCGAGGTTCAGGTCGCTATCCTGACCGAGCGTATCAACCAGCTGACCGCTCATCTGAAGGTTCATCCCCACGACTTCCACAGCCGCCGCGGTATGCAGATGATGATCGGTAAGCGCCGTCGTCTGCTGGACTACCTGGCAAAGAAGGACATCGAGCGTTATCGTGCCCTGATCGCCAAGCTGGGTCTGCGTAAGTAATCGTGAAATCAGGGTGATGCGGTATCGCATCACCCTATTTTCAATATTAGCGGTGAGCCAAACACAGCATTTAGAACTTGAAAGAGCGCCTGACAGACGAATAAAATCGCTTTTGTAGGGGACGATGCCCACATCGTCCCGCAAGCGGTTTGCCGAAAACGACGGGTCGATGCAGGCATCGACCCCTACGGATTTTCCCCAGACTCTCTTTCAAGTGCTAAATGGTTCGGCTCTCCGCAACACTACGAAAAGGAGAAAAAACCATGTCAACGATTATCACCAAGCGCCAGTTCCCCGGTTACCACAAGTATTCCATGGATCTGGCAGGCCGTCCCCTGACTCTCGAAGTCGGCAAGCTGGCCGAGCTGGCCAACGCCGCCGTTATGGTCGGCTACGGCGACACCCGCGTCCTCTGCACCGTGACCGCTGCCCCCCGTCCCCGTGACGGCGTGGACTTCTTCCCCCTGAGCGTGGACTTCGAGGAGAAGATGTACTCCGTGGGCCGTATCCCCGGCAGCTTCAACCGCCGCGAGGGTCGTCCCGGCGAAAAGGGCATCCTGACCAGCCGCGTCATCGACCGCCCCATCCGTCCCCTGTTCCCCTATGATTTCCGCAACGACGTGGCGGTGATGTGCACCGTCATGTCCGTTGACCACGACTGCTCCCCCGAGGTGGCATCTCTGATCGGCGTTTCCGCCGCTCTCGCTATCTCCGACATTCCCTGGAACGGCCCCGTAGGCGCCGTGAAGATGGGTCTGGTGGACGGCAATCTGGTCATTAACCCCGATGCCGAGCAGCGCAAGGTCTCCGATCTGGACGTGACCGTGGTCTCCACCGGCAAGAAGGTGGTCATGATTGAGGCGGGCGCCAACGAAGTGCCCAACGACATGATGTTCGCCGCCATCAAGATGGCTCACGAGGAGAACCAGAAGCAGGTCGCCCTCATCAATCAGATGGTGGAGGAGATCGGCAAGCCCAAGTTTGAGTATCCCCACGCCGACTTCGATCAGGTGCTGTTTGACACCATCGTTGCCGACTTCATGGACGAGGCCAAGGCCGCCATGGATACCGACGACAAGAACGTCCGCGAGGCCCGCTGGAACGAGATGATCGAGCACTGGCACGAGAAGTATCTCGAGGAATTCCCCAACATGGACCAGTACCTCGACGAGATCACCTACAAGTTCCAGAAGAAGATCGTCAAGGCATGGCTGCTGCAGGGTCACCGCGTGGACGGCCGCCAGAAGAACGAGATCCGTCCGCTGGACGCCGAAGTAGGCGTTCTGCCCCGCGTACACGGCTCCGGTCTGTTCACCCGCGGCCAGACGCAGGTCCTCTCCGTCTGCACTCTCGATACCCTGTCCGCCAATCAGAAGTTGGACACCATCTGGGAAGAGACCGAGAAGCGCTATATGCACCACTACAACTTCCC
>CALCRH010000305.1 GCA_937894515.1 uncultured Clostridia bacterium
TGAATAGTAAGTACGCTAAAAGTCTCGATGAGATCGGTTCTAATGTAATGACAGATACAAGGAACGCAACAGAGTTAGAAAGCAGCAAATCTAAGCTAAGCTCTTCATTATCAGAAAACAAATTAAATTTGAGTAGAATTGAGTTGGAAAAAAATACTCATATTTTGCTCATATCGTGCTTTTCTTTTGTACGAGGTAAGGCACTCCAGTTCGTACTCGTCCCGCCGGCGACCATCTTCAGCAGCTCGTCGTCAATGAGCATTTTTGCAAGCGCCGCTTTGGTTTTGGGAAGCCCTTCAGCCCCGTCCTTCTGTTTGTTCCTTTTGAATGGATTCTTCATGTTTTATCCTTTCCCGGTCATTCTGTTTTGTGTGACCGTATAGAATTTATAATTTCCCCGGTGGAGCTGCCGGGATAATAGGGAGCGGAAATGAAGCGCCCCGCAAGCGATGCCTCCGCAAGCTGCTCGGGCCGCCAGTCGCTGCCCTTTACGAGCACGTCCGGCCGCAGACTCTCTACGAGGGCATAGGGCGTGTCCTCCGCGAAAATGACTATATGATCGACGAAGTCCAGCGCCGCGAGCATTTCGGCTCTGTCCTCCTGTGTGATGACCGGGCGATCCGTTCCCTTTAAGCGCCGGACGGAAGCATCGCTGTTCAGTCCGACAACGAGCACGTCCCCCTGCTGTGCGGCATACCGAAGGCTCCGTATATGCCCGACGTGGAGCAGATCAAAGCAGCCGTTTGTAAAGACGATCCTTTTCCCCGGATACCGCTGCCTCAGAGAGGAAAGCTCGGCGGCGGAGATGATCTTTTCTTTTCCGTAAACCATGTTTTAACTCATCTCCTCTATTATAAGACAAGAGCCTGACGGCGTAAAGTAATAATTCGTATCCGCCTCACCCTGCCGTCTTTATATACGAATGAAATCGACAAAGGTATAGAGTTTTTTGAAAAAATTTATTCTTTGCATCGAAGCGCCTGCTCGAAATACCGTGATCCGAGATAGAACGCTCCGCATACGGAGTCATAATCCTCCCACGCGTAGGTGGTAAGGCTCAGCCATACGACGGCCAGCAGCATCAGCAGCTGCGGCTTGTCCGCCTCACCTGCCAGCAGCCCGAAAAACTCCGTCTCCGTATCCTCCCACCCGTTGGAGCGCACGTTCAGCATCACGCCGTCCTTTTCAACAGAAAGCTCAAAGCGCCTGAGATTGAACTGGTCATAATTGCCGACGAGCGAATAGTAGAGCTTCACCCAATCATACGCCGGATCGCCGTACAGCTCCGTGAAACCGAAATACCCCCGCGGGTCTATCAGCACGGGCTCTCCGTCCGGACGGAGAAGGATGTTGGAAAAGGTGCAGTCGCCGTGGATAAGGCAGAAGCGCTTCGGCATATAGCGCATGACCGCCTCCTCCAGCTCCTGCCGATGAAAGAAAACATTCCGGCACGGCATTCCGTTCACCGTGACCGTCCCGGCATCGGCAAACGGGATAAGCTCCCGCACGGTCTCCAGCCGGCGGAAGGTTTTTCCTATATACGCTTCATAATAGCTCGCCCGATCCGCTTCCACCGAGCCGAGAGCATGGAGAGCGCGGAGGCAGGCAACAAGCTTTCGCAAAACGGCGATACGCTCCGTGCGGTCTGCCGCGCCAAGCTCATAGATGCTCTGCCCTGCGACATACTCCATGGAAAGCGGAGAATAGGAGTATATCCGGGGAATATCGGGAAAGCTCTCCTTCTGAGCATACCGGTACCACAGTACCTCCTTTTTCGCCAGCGCCTCTCCCTGCGCGTCCACGGGGAGCTTTGTAATGCGGTCGGGCGTGATCTCCAGACGGTTGAACGGGCGGCACCGGCTGAACGGCTGTTTTTCCCATTCGGTGATCAGCCCGTACTCCCGCACGCCGGTCAGCGTCTGCTCCTCAAAGGGAATATGTGCAGCGGACAGCCATTCGACGAATTCGCCCTCCTCCGGTACCTCCGCCAGAACGGACTTTTCGGGAAAAATAAAGTGTCCCGCCACACCGTGCCCGACGGCGGTCTTCTCCGTAAACGCGCCGTTTTCATACTGCCAGCGGCACGGAAGCTCAGGCGCGATGCCGATGATGCTTCCGGCGGAGTCAGGCAGAGTATAGTTCTCAGGCAGAAGAAGGTCACACCAGATCAGCATGAAGCGCTCTCCGGACGGGATCAGCCGCAAAGCCTCCCGCAGACCTGCGCAGTTCCCGGTTTTTCCGGCAGCGTTCACCATCGCGTGCTCCACCGGGCAGAAAGCCGCAAGATATTTTTCGAGAACGTCGAATTTGTAATCGCCGATCACGATGAACTTCGCCTCAGGGAAACGTGAAAACAGATGAAATATCAGCGGGCGCGACAGAACCGGGACAAGCGCCTTGGGCTTGTTCATTGTCAGGCGTTCCATGCGGCTGCCTCTCCCGCCCGCTTGAACGATGATATACCGCATATCAATCTCCTGTATATCTCTCGATATAAGCATAGAGCTTATCCATCTCGCTTTGATCATCATAACGCACGCTTTTCAGGTTTTCAGAAAAGCGCTCTCTCAGCTCCGGCGAATCAAGAAGCTTTTCAATACCCGCTGCAAATGCGTCCGCCGTGCCCTCCGTAAGGATGGCGTTTTCATTGGGGATAAACTGTTCATGCATACACGGAAGATCCGTGACAACGATGGGCTTGCAGAGTATCTTTGCCTCATTGACCGACAGACCGAAGCCCTCTGCCCGGGTGGGCTGCACATAGACATCGCAGCATTTGATATACGGATACGGGTTCTTCAGTGTGCCGCAGAAAACGATCTTATCATTCACGCCGTACAGCTCTGCAAGACGCATGACCTCTTCCGTATTATCGCCGTCTCCCACCAGATACCATTTCACCCTGTAGCCGTCGCCGGTCAGTCTGCGGACAAGCTCCGGGATCAGCTCAGCGCCTTTTCCCGGCGCAATGCGCGTGACCGTGCAGAGCGTGAATGTATCCGGCTCCGTCGGAATGAGGAGCTCATCCGCCAGCTCCCTGATCTCCTGCGGGCAAATCAGATTATACATCACGACCGCCTTGTCAGCACACGCGGGAAAGTGCCGGCAAAACGAATCCTTCACCGCTTCGGAGACGCAGAATACCGTCTGATACCTTTGCAGAAACGGTGCGGCAGGACGGTAGTAGTCCTCATCTCCGTCCAGAAGGCAATGTACCCATAAGGCCTTGTACCTTGCCGTGCTCAAAGCGCCGATGAGCATGGTCGTAAGGGGTGCGAACGCATAGGCAAGCACGGCATCTGCCGAAACGTGATGGCACAGATCCCAGATCCGTGCTGCCCAGCACACTTTTTTCGGATCTTTCACAGTCCTTAAGCGCAGAGCATAATAACAGTACCTCATGTATTTGAGGAACGGGAGCGCTGCGCAGTCCTGTGCAAGCGCGTCCCACGGATAAATCTGCGTACGGACGGAGCCCGGGATATCGGGAAGCAGTTCTCCGCCTTCATAATTCAATGTCAGCGATACGTCGTATTTTGATGTGTCGAGACTGTTCAGCAGACGGAGCAGCGCTTTTTCCCCTCCGCCCATATACATATTTGAATGAATAAAATGAATCGTTTTCATGGCTGTGTGCTCCAGAGCGACAGTATCTCGTCCGGCGTGGCCGTTCCCGTGATGCCGGTTTTTCGTACCGTGACAGCCGCCGCGAGATTGGCAAAGGCAACAGACTTTACGCCGTTCCCAATAGCGGCATAGGCGGCGCAGAAGGCGGCAAGGAAAGCGTCTCCGGCGCCGATGGGATCATACGGCGGCTCGATCACTGCGGCAGGCAGATGACAGACGCTTCCGCCCTCTGCCCACAGGGAACCGCGTGCGCCCAGCGTCACAATGGCGGGTCTGTCGTTTTTTCTCTGCAATCTGCAGGCGATCTCCTCATAGACGTCAAGCTCCCAGCGAGTATAGGGCTCCCTGCCCGACGCTGCGGCGGCTTCGACCTCGTTCGGCTTTACGATCACGCCGGTATATTCCGCAATGCGCTCACGGCTGTCCACCACTATCGGGAGCTTTTCCGACAGCGCGGACAGCTTATCCCTTACGCGCTTCGTTATGATACCGTATTCAAGCTGATCGCAAACAGCGATGATGTCCGCGTTAACGGCGGCAGCGTCCAGAAGGGCAAGAAATCTGTCCTCGTCGGCACTGCACATCGGCTCAAAACCGGCAAAATCAAGGCGAAATATCTCCTCTGACGTTTCGCGGCGGTCTGCGTCAAGCGTGCGGCAAAAGCAGGGAGTAAAGCCCCGGTCCAACTCAAGCACATCGCCAAGAGCTATTCCGCGCTTTGTCAGCTGTCGGCGCAGCAGAGCACCGCGCCAGTCCCGCGCCGTTGCCGAGAGGAGAAAGCTTCCCTTCGCACCGAGCGAGACCGCATTGCCGATGACATTTCCCGCCGCACCGGGTGAGCAGACTTCCTCCACGATGGGATTTGTCGGGCGCAGCGATTCGCGGGAAAGGCGACTGTGGGTCATATCGGTATACCAGTACAGATCAAGGCACAAATCTCCGATGACGCAGATCCTTACGCTGCGTATTTTTTCGAGTATTCCCTCAAGCTCCGATTGAGTCAATCGCCCATGCTCCATGCTTCGTTCTCCTTGTCATGCTTTCATCATTTTAAGTCAACACAGCATAACAGGCCTATATAGGTTCATAATAGCAGGCGCTGCCGGACTTAATATATATCATTTCTTCCCCGCTTCCGCTCAGTTCTTTTCTGTGCGGTATTGCCATATATCTCCTCGCATTTCTGCGCTTAATTATCCTTAATGTTCAGCCGGAACAGATCCGTCAGCAGCTTACTGCCCTCTTATACCGGGTCACTTTCCTGTCTTACGCTCTGCGCGTTGAATACCGTGACCGGGTCAATTATTCGATAACCGGGACCAGTATCTGCTGTCCGGCTGTGACCAGATCCACGTTCGTGATCTCGGGATTAAGCTCCAGCAGCAGTGCCACCGTAACACCGTGGCGGACGGCAAACTCGCTGAGACTTTCGCCCTCCCGGAGCAGATGACCCCTGACAAAAAAGCCCACATCCAGACCGCCGCCGGAGATGTTGTCCAGCTGCTCGTCCTTCAATTCAGCTGCTTTGTTTTCGTTATCGTTCATTGTTGATCGCTCCTTTTATCAATCGGCATCTATATCAAACGTCACTTCTATTTGTGGGACACCCCTTGGAGCAGGAGGAATATTGCCGCCCGTGACCTGCGCCAGTTCTTCCTCTGTTAATTCCTGAAGCTTTTCATTTACAGCTTCAACCTCTTCTTTAAGTTTATTCAGTTCTTCTTTACTCTTAGACATTATAATTTCCTCCGTATTTTTAATTATATCACATGTTTTACATATTATTCCGACACTGTTCCTTACAATTTCTTTCCCACAATTTGTACAGAATACTGCAGTCAGTTGGTTACAACTTGTAACCAACTTAAACTTCAATCTCCCAAAGATGGTAAACAGATTTCTTCAAATTCGGTTGTCGCCTCTTTAAAAGCTCGTTATTCGGGCTTTTGTTGCCTAAAATTATCCAAGTAAATGTGGAGAGCGAAGCACACTCATGATTCAAAACACACTCTGCTTTGCTCTCCACTTATAATTTTTCCACTTTTTTTAGATTTATGTTATACTCAATTCGGAGGGCAAGTAGATGGTAAATGTTAAAGAAAAAATCAACTTGGATAAACTCCAAGAGATTGAGAATGTCACATTCTTTGAAGGCAAAAAAACTACTGGTTTAGCTTTTCTGATTTTCATAGAAATCCTATCTGCATAATGATTAAAATTATCAGAAATGGTGTGGCTATTCAAGGGTGGAAATCCGTAAGTGTAGGCTTGTCGCTTTCGACGTTGTGCAACGGATTTAACCTGAGTCAGTTTGTTGCGGATAACTTTGATTCTCCAGTGTTGTTTCCTGGCGATGAGGTCCGTATTGAAGTTGACGGGGAACTGCTTATTGAAGGTTTCGTAGACAAGATGGAATCGTCGTTTTCTTCTGGAAGTCATGACATTTCTATCAGCGGCCGTGAAAAGACTTGTGACCTTGTTGACTGTTCTCTGAAGGAATTTGGGCTGTCTTGGAAAAACAAGACTGCAGAGCAAATCATCAAATCTGTGTGTGATTGCTTTGGTCTATTGTTTCAGTCTAATGGCGTTAAGACGGATGGGACCATCGCCAAGTTTTGTCCGGATCCTGGATGTACTGGAGCTGATATTATTTCCGATGTGTGCAGGCAGAAATGTGTCGTTTGCACTTCTGCCGGCGACGGAATTGTCAAACTTGTAAACGATGATTTTGACTATGCCGAAGATTTTATTCGTCAGGGAGTGAATGTTGTTTCTGCGAATGTGACATTTGACAATTCGGAACGTTATTCCGATTATGTTGTTCTTTGTTCAAGCGACCCTAAAACAAAGAGACGTGGTGAAGGCTTTGATGGTGAGATTACTCGCAATCGTTGTCTGGTGGTGGTTGACGAAAGTTACGGCACTGTTGATTCCGCAAATCAGAAAGCTTCGTTTGAGGCGCTTAGTCGTTCTGCCCGTTCGACCACGCTTAATGTCAGTATGGTTGGGTGGAAACGCTCTAACGGTAAATTGTGGCGCCCAGGTGTCCTTGTGGACGTATTGATTCCCGCCTTCTTTGGAAAGAATGTGCAGACTCTTCTGGTGAATTCTGTTGAACTCTCCTACGATTCGTCGGGTTCCGTAGTTGATTTG
>CALCRH010000306.1 GCA_937894515.1 uncultured Clostridia bacterium
TATTTACCGCCGGTTGCCGTGACTTCACCGCCGTAAACCGTGACATTGCCGCCGTTGCCGTTATCGCCACCGCCGATGCCCGCACCGTATTTACCGCCGGTTGCCGTGACTTCACCGCCGTAAACCGTGACATTGCCGCCGTCTTTGCCGTCGCCGCTGCCGATACCCGCATTGTCGATTTCGCCGGTGGCAACGATCTTACCGCTGTCGCCTTTCTGCCCGTAAATATTAAGAGTATTTCCGGACACCACTTCTATTCCGCTCGGTGCAGTAAGGGTACAGCCGTCCATAAGGATAATATTTGTGGGATTGTCGGCTGTTCCCGTAACATTCACTCTTGAGCCGATTTCCACATTCGACGAAAGGACATACCATACATTACCTGTCGCATCGCTGTCGCCCCATGTGGTATCACCGTCGGATATGCACCTTGCCGCAACGCAGATCTTAGGTACGTTGCTGACGGCGCCGTCGTCATTTACCACTTTATCAGTATAATCAATGTCATACAGATAGCGGTCTGTGCCGCCGCATTTATCACAACCGTTCACTCCGTCTTCATCCACATATTTATGGATATTGAAATTAAAGTCAGTAGTTTCGGTGTTACTGTTGTCCCATTTGTAATTCTTAAAATCTCTGAGTTTAAGAGTTGCTACATGATCCCCTATGTTGGTTGCCTTGCCGCTTCCATTCTCAACAGTATACAGAGGGGAATCCACTATCGCTGTCCGACTATATCCGGTATAATGCAAGTTGACAGAATCGGGAACTTCCAGGGTTTTCTTATCGATTAACCATGAAATCTTTTTAACCTCATCTTTACCGTCCGACCAGATGTGATTGCCGTCAAGCGTTGCCTTTGCTTCGTATTTGCCTGCATCCTTCTTGACATGGTCTTCTAATGTATAGCCATCGCCACTCGGAACGCCGGTCAGATTATCACCCGTGTATGTTAAGTTATTACCAACGGGAGCATCTATCGATTTTTTTGCAATCGACCACTTGATTGTTTTATCCGCTAATGTGCCGTCCGCCCAGATATAGCCGGTCTTAAGCTTTGCGGTTGCTTCGTAATTGCCGGCATTTGTTTGGGTGTTGCCGGTGACAGTATAGCCCGTACCTTCCTGAACACCTGTTTGTGTTTTACCGGTATAAATAAGCTTTTCCGCCGCCTTCGGATCATCGGCTTTACTGTAAACATTTACCGTTCCTTCACCCTGCATTTCGTAGAATTTTTTGCCTACTCTGTCATAAACGCCGAACTTGCCGTCTTTGTTTTTTGCCGGAACATAATCACGGACAGGAGTGGGATTGTCGCCCTCAAAAATCTCGCAGGAGTAAAAACGGATCTGCTGTCCGCTAAAACTCTGTGCCCCATCGCTGAGATGTAAAGCAAAAAGATACATCGCGCGGTCGCATTCAAATTTATAGTCGGGGAATGTTTTTATAGTTTCCCCGTCAAGCTTATACTCTTTTCCGTCAAGCTCTACCGTGTGGCGACCGGATACAAACGTTGTGATGCCCACCGTATCAGATCCGAAGCCCGCGCAGAAAGAGGTTTTATCATCGTTGGCATAAAAGTGTTTCCCGCCCTCGTTCCACACGCCGAACAGGTTCGCCATTTCGCCGTTCACTGTCACCTCCGCATCAAAAACGACACGGGTCGTTGACGACGGCTTGACGTCGGTTTCGATATACGCACCCGCGCAGACATCAAAGCAGAAATACTCCGTGATTTCCGGTTCTTCTTCCGCAAAGGCAGTAATCGCCGATAGCGGAATCATGCCCACGATCATCACGACCGCCAAAAGGATACTGATAATTCGTTTTTTCATAATCTTTTACCTCGCTTTATGTATTTCAAATAATTATTACCGTTTTTCATTCGCCCCGGTGGAGCATTTGATTCGTTGCCCGGCGGAGCGTTTGAATCCTGCCACACCGAACGCAAAAAGGGTTGACAAACAAATACAGTAAACTTACATTTTGACCGACTGACCGTTGTATGCTGTATTACCATATGTGCCAACTCCTTTTCCGTAAATATTTCGTAAAATGGGCATAGTTGCCCCTACCCATAGATATACGAAATAATAATAACACATTTTATATTTAATTACAAGGGTTTTCAGTGCTTTTTCTGCGGATTTCGGCAAATAGTTCAGAATTTCTTCAAATACTTCACTTTTCTGTTGAAAATTCCAATTGCAGAGCGGAGTTTCTGCAACAAAACTTGGACTTTTCTTGCAGAATTGCCTTTCACGGCAGAAAGAAAAAAGCCGGACAAGGTTTTTCATCCTCATCCGGCTCGGTCGGTTATTCGGTTTTGAGATATTCTCGCAATGTTTCGGTGCTGATTGTTTTGATCAGTTCCCGTGCGTTGCCTTTGCGTGTGATGTAACTGTCATTGCATTCGGCAAGATATCCTCTGATCTGCATTTTCGGATTATATCCGGCATTTCGGATCGCTTCCGTTATCTGTTCGAGCAGGATTCGCTCGTCTGCTTTATCCATCTCATCTTCCTCTTTTCTTCGGCAGTATAGCATATTTTTCATGGTTTTGCAAGGTTTTCGGAGTATCTGCAATATTCTTTTCTTTCTGCTGTGTAGTTCTTTTCGGGTGGGAGGTTCACTTTCTCCTGTCATCATGACAGGTACCACCTGTCACCGAGAAGGTATAGTTTCCCCTCGGTGTCGGCAGTATAAAAAATCAAAGCAGTTTGAACAGCAGACTGCTTTTTCCGCCTTTGGTGCGGTATCGCTGTTCGGAACGGATCAGCCCAGCACGGCGAAGGTCATGCAATCCGCGGCGGACGGTGGATTCGGACAGCTTCAGTTCTTTGGCAATAGTCGGAATGGCAGGCCAACATTCGCCGTCCTTGTTCGCTCGGTCGGAAAGGTAGATATAGACCGATTTCGCACGGTGCGGCAGTTCCATGCGGTAAATGGTATCAAGTCTGCCCATCGGTCTTCACCTCGGTCATTGCTTCCTTGAAGGTGCGGTTGCGTTCGGGAGTCAGTCCCGATCCGCCTTTGCCTCTGTCCTTCGGCTTGTTGTGGGGCGGCGTTCTTGTCGGTTCGTCATGTTCGGTCTGCCGCAGATCCTGACCTCTGCCGGATGCGGCTTTGTCGGAGTCTGCATATTCGGAATCCTCCGGCTTCGGATATTTTGCTTTGATGCCGTCAAGGATTTCTTTCTTCTCGGCATATTCGACCTTGCGGTTCCCGTGTTCGGGGACTCGGTACGGGTTCTTTTCGTCAAATTCGATTCCCCATTTGAAGAAGAGTTTCAGATGGACACGCATGGGATGAACGCCGGTTTTCATAACGATGAAGTCGCCCTTCGGCAGAGATTTCAGTTCGTCCGGTGTCATCAGCGGGCGTTCCACCATTTGCAGAGATTGAGACGGGTCGTTCTTGGAACGGCTGACCGAGCCGGACATAACGGTTCGGCTGCCGAGTGCTTTGGAGAGAGTTTCCGCCGAGCTGCTGTTGGGAGCAAAGCCGCCGAACAGTGTGATCTGCGTATTATCTACAATGATTTCCGAACCTTCCTTGCCGTAGTTTTTGTCAAGCTGTGAGAAGGACTGAATGATCGGAACGATCTGCAACCGTCTTGAACGGGATGCCGAGAACATCATTTCCGCAGATTCTATCTTCGGAAGCGTACCGAACTCATCGCAGAAGAAAACACAGCGGTTTTTGAGCTTGCCGCCGTTCTCATCCGCAACCGAGAGGATTTCACGGTATAGCTGTTGGATGATCAGCGAGATCATAAAGAAGGTGTTGGGATTTTCTTCGGGCATGATGATAAAGATGGCGGATTTCTCGTTGCAGAACTTTTCGGCATCTATTTCGGTGTCGAAGCAGAGCAGTTGTTCAAGCTCGGAATCGAGGAAGGCATTGAGTCGGGACAGTGCCGTTGACATGACCGATGCCATTGACTGTTCCGCCGTGTTGAGTGCGGCGCCGGCAAACCATTTCGCTTTGTGGTCATTCGGCAGTTCCTCGATCAGCAGTTGAAACTGATTTTTTCCTTTCTTGCCGGACGGAGCCAGCAGTTCTTGGATGATTTTGAACACCGACACAATGTGCCGTTTCTGCGGCTCGCAGAATTCGGCAACAAGCAGAATAGTAGCAGTGAGCAGTCCTTCGGCTGCATCGTAGAAGTAGGCGTTCTGACCGAAGGATGCCGCATCCATACCCGACAGGATAATGGTTTTGGAGATAATCTTGGCATACTTTTCCGCCTTTGCCTTATATACAAGCTCGTCCGGGTGTGCTTGGTATAAATCCATATACTTGTTGACAAGGTGTAAGAGGTTATTGCCGTTTGACCGTGTCGGGTTTCGCAGGTCAATGACCGAAACATTGTAGCCGTACTGCTTGGCGATGTTGCCATAGTTTCGCATGACATCGCCTTTGGTATCGGTGGAGAGGAAGGACATCCCCGATGCACAGGCATATTCGATGCAGGGATAAAGCCAGAATGCCGTTTTGCCGACACCTGCCGCACCGATCATCAGCACATGGACATCGCCGGTGTCCACAAGGGCGGTCGTATTATGGCCGCTGCCTTCGCATCCGACAATGATGCCCTGCGGCAGAGCTTCTTCGGGAGAGGGTTCGGTCTTTCCGAACGGTCGCTTTCGGACGGCTCCCGCCGAGGTCGGTGTCTGACCTTTCTCTGCCTGACGGCGCCATTTTTTCGGCGTGAACGGAATGTGGCGGTATATCTTTTTGACCTCGCCTTTGGTTGCCCACCGAGCCGTTCCGTGCTGACCGTCACCGACCGTTTTGGATTTGATGTTGTTTAAGCTGTACACATAGGAGAGCAATGTCACACCGCCGAGGACGAGTGCCATCACCGTCCCGACGATGATCAGAGTTGTAACGCCGGACATTCCGACACCTCACTTTCGTTTAATAATAAATCCTCATTCCAGTCCTTGTGAATCGGAATGAGGATTTCTGTTTTCAGACCGCTGAACCGCATTCGGTCGGAGATTCGCTTTGCCGCCTTTTGTCCCGCATCATCGCTGTCAAGGCAGAGATAAATCTTTTCGAGATTCGGATTGTCTATGAGCATCTGAAACAGAACACGGTCGCTGACTCCGCATCCGGCGGCATAGCTGTGCTGTTTCCATCCGTCCTTGTGAAGCGAGATATACGAGAGCATATCTATCGGCGCCTCAAAAAGATAGAGCGTGTCATCCGTGCCGGTCCGGTGGAAACTGTATTCGGGGATGCCGTTGGGAGCATTGCCTTTGAAGGTGGATTCGCCGCCCGTTCCTCGCATATTGGCATGGACGGCTTTGCCGTCTTTATCGTATCCGACAAACACGACATTGTGGTACTCTGCGGATTCGTAGATCATGTTCTCACGCACAAAAGTATACAGCACATCCCGGTCAATGCCTCGCTTGGATAGCAGATAGGCAAACACCCGCCGCATATTGTCGTTTCGTTTTGGAAGTACAAACGGTTCGGGCGGTTTTTGTAAGACGGGTTGTGCGGTTTTCAGTGTACCGTTTGTGCCGCCGAGCAGGTATTCCATCGCTTCGGGGTAGTCAAGGTTATAGAACCTGCGGACGAAGTCGATGGCATCGCCGCCTTCACCCTCGTACTGATGATAGAACAGATTTCCCCGTATGGTGACCTTCTCGGAGCCGTTTCGCCATTCGTATTCCTTTCCGCTTTTTTTCAAGGTTTCACCCTGACGGCGAAGCAGATCGGCAATGTCGGTCATGCGGGCTTGTTCTCTTTGGTCTTTTGTAAAATGAATATATTTTGTAGACATGGGTTCGCCTCCTTAATCTTTGATGCCCTGTGCCTGCTTTTTCTCGTCAATTCTGCGTTTGAGTTTTCGGTCAACGGCAGAGCTTCCGCCTTTGCGTTCAGCTTCCATGCGTTCTCCGATGATGCGGCTGACATGGTGGAGCAGACGGATGATGCCGGTTGCCGCCGACCAGTTTCGGTTGTTTTTAATGCTGTGGAGCAGTTGCAGAGCATACTGATTGCCGTGGTCTGCTGACCTTTCGAGCCATTCCAGTGCCTTCTGCATATCCTGTTCGGTGTCCCTGCCGTAGAGATAGATTTTGCCGAGTTGGTACTCGGCAAAGTCGTTGCCGTTTGCGGCGGCAATTTCAAAGTTGCGGATGGCTTTCTCTATATCTTTGACTTCGTCCTCGGTCAGCCGGAGTTTTCCGGCAAGGTAGGCGGCGTAAGGATTACCTTGTTCGGCTGCTCTTTCCAAAAGTTCGATTGCCTTCGGCAGATCCGCAGGGACAATTTCGCCTTTGCAATAAAGTTTTCCGAGGATATATTCGGCATTAGGAAATCCCTGCTCGGCGGATGCAGTCAAGAGTCGAACGGCTTCGGGAATATCCTTTGGGAGCAGTTCGCCGTCAAGCAATGCTTTGCCGAGCGTGTATTCGGCATATTTGTTTCCTCTGCCGGCACAGCGGCGGAGCAGTTCATCCGCACGGTCGGTATCCCTTGTAACATCTTCACCTTTGAGATAGGTCTTGCCGAGCAGATATTCGGCGAAGGGATTTCCCTCTGATACAGATTCTTCGAGCCACCGCAGAGCATAGTCCACATCCTTTGCGACATCATCGCCACGCAGAAACATTTTGCCGAGCCGGTATTTTGCCACACCGCATCCGAGCTTTGCCGATTCGATCAGCAGTTCCACGGCTTTGGTCGGCTCATAGTTTTCGCTTTCCCGGTCGAGCAGTCCTTTCGCCTCACGGTAAAGATTCCACATCCGTGAGGTTCTTTCTTTGGGTGTGAGTGGTTCTTCGACGGATTCGGTTTCGGCATCGCTCGGTTCGGGAGTCGGGATTTCCTTTTCTTCTGCCGGTTCTTCCGGTTCGGTTTCGTAGAGAATATTCATCGCTTCCATAATGACGGCGTTGCGAACCGATTTGAATTCTTCGTTCTGTGACAGCGGAATTCTATCGGGTAGGTCATCGGTATAGGTGCGGATCACTTCCTCACGCTGTTTATACCATAGGTCATAGAGTGCGGCGATGCGGTCATCCTTTTCGAGTTCATCGACAATGGAGTCGACAAGGTCTTTCACATCCGCTTTCAGATATCCGTACTGCTTTTTGCCGGACAGCTTGGAGAGG
>CALCRH010000307.1 GCA_937894515.1 uncultured Clostridia bacterium
GGGAGCGTGGAACCGAAGACACCGCAGGAAAAGGCCGGCATCGTCCTGCGCATCCGCAACGCCGTCGGCACGGCGTACTTCGACGGCGTGCGCCTGGAGGAAGTCGCCGAATGATGGAGTGGTTGCCTTGACACGGGATGCGTCAGACATCGTCCGGGTCGGCGTTGTCGGTGGGTTCTTGAGCTGCATCGACTGCGCATTGGTCGGTGCGGCGTTGCCGTCGATGCGCACGGATCTCGGGCTGTCGGACGGTCGGCTGTCGCTCTTCGTTTCGCTGTCCGTCGCGGGCATGATGCTGGCGTCGCTCGGCGGGAGGCGAGTCCTGCAGGGACTTGGACGAAAGGGTGCGTTGCGTTTGGCCGCGGTCTGCGTCATCGCCGGAGTCGGCCTGATTGCAGCATTCGGCGGACGGTTTCCTCTTCTGGCTGCGGGGCGCGTCTTGCAGGGATTCGGGCTCGGGCTCGTCTTCCTGACGGTTCCGATCGTGCTTGCGGAATCGGTGCCGGCGGATTTTCGTGGACGCGCCGTCTGCCTGTATCAGCTGATGATGCCGGTCGGCATGGTCGTCGGGGCTCTGCTCGGCGGATTGCTCTCCAATGTCTTTTCGGCAGGTTTGGCCTGGAGGACGAGTTGCCTGGCCTCGACGGTGCCGGCCGTGTTGTTGCTGGTAGTCGCGCGTGTGCTGCCTGATCCAGTCGGCGGGAGTGAGGCGGAGCGGAAACGGGAGGAGTTTCCGGGCCTCGGACTGAAGGCGTTCGCGTTCGGCGTCTTGTTGCCGGGTCTGACGCAGCTGATGGGCATGGGCCTTGTCCTCAACTATTCTGTTGAGATGATGCGCACGGCTGGATTCGTCGGCGCGAGTGCCAACGTGGCGGATGTTCTCGTCCGCCTTGTCTATGCCGCCCTGAACGGAAAGGAGCTTCCCCGATGATCATTTTAGTCAGCGCCTGCCTGCTGGGTCATGCCTGCCGTTATGACGGTCAAAGCAAGCCCCACACCGGCGTATCCGAACTGCTGAAAAAGCACACACTGGTTCCCATCTGCCCCGAGGTACAGGGTGGTCTGCCTACTCCCAGACCCGCCGCCGAAATACAGGGCGATCGGGTCATCAATCGTGAGGGTCGTGACGTCACCGACTTCTATCAGCAGGGCGCCCGGGCTGCTCTGGAGCTGGCGAACATTCTGGGCGCCGATACCGCCATCTTAAAGCAGCGCAGTCCCTCTTGCGGCAGCGGCACCGTACACAACGGCAAATTTGACGGCGGTCTGGTGGACGGCTGGGGCGTTGCCGCTCAGCTCCTCCGGGACAACGGCATCACCGTTTACAGCGAGGACGAAGTGGATAAACTGCTGTAATTCTGTTGTTCATTCGGCCGAAGAGCCTGATGATAAATATTTTTTATAGGAGAGTGCTGTTTGAAAAACAACCACACACCGGAGATTGTGGGCTGACCGGGAGGTTGGCAAACAATCCAGACCTCCCGCCCTTGCGGCAGTTGCAGTCAACAATTTTCAGGAGGAAAAACAATGAATCAAAATGACATCATCATTCGTTTGGAAAAACCGGAAGAATACCGAGAAGTAGAAAATCTGGTCAGAGAATCGTTCTGGAACATCTACCGTCCGGGCTGCAGCGAGCACTATGTGCTCCACCTGCTCCGGGACGATCCGGCATTCGTAAAAGAGCTGGATTTTGTCATGGAACAAAATGGCAGACTGATTGGTCAGAATATGTTCATGCGGACCGTCATTGACGCAGACGATGGCCGGACGATCCCCATTCTGACCATGGGGCCCATCGGCATCACCCCTGAGCTGAAGCGCAGGGGATACGGCAAGCTGTTGCTGGACTACTCCCTGCAAAAAGCCACAGCGCTGGGGTTTGGTGCCGTTCTCTTTGAGGGCAACATTGATTTCTACGGCAAAAGCGGATTCGACTATGCCGAAACATTCGGTATTCGATATCACGATCTGCCGGAGGGCGCCGATGCTTCGTTCTTTCTGGGCAAGGAACTGATCCCCGGTTACTTGAACGGCATCACCGGCATCTATCAGACGCCCGCAGGCTACTACGTGGACGACTCAGACGTGGAGGAATTCGACAAGGCGTTTCCCGCCAAGGTAAAGCAAAAGTTGCCGGGACAGATCTTCTAAACGAAAAGCCGAAAAATCCCCGCCGAAAATTTCGGCGGGGATTTTCTTGCTTATTTCATTTTACTGTCAGCTTACTCTCAGAACTTACCCAGAGAGCCGGAGTTCTCGTTGTTGGGCATGTACTCTTCACGACCGCCGGGCAGGATGGCGTTGAGGATGATACCCACGATGGAGGCCACCGCCAGACCGCTGAGGGAGATCTTCATCTCGCCGATCATGAAGGAGATAGCACCAGTGGCGTTGTTGCCGGCAGCGGTGATATCAGCACCGATGGCACCGGCAAAGTTGATACCCAGGGCCAGGCCCAGGATCACAGCGGCGATGATGACGTTGCGGCTCTTCTGGAAGTCGGTGTGGTTTTCCACCATGTTGCGGACACCCACAGCGGAGATCATGCCGTACAGGATGATGGACACGCCGCCGATGGTAGCGGAGGGCATGGAGGAGATCAGCGCGGAAAACTTGGGGCAGAAGCTCAGCACGATGGCGTACACGGCAGCCAGACGCACCACCTTGGGATCGTAGACCTTGGTCAGCACCAGAACGCCGGTGTTCTCGCCGTAGGTGGTGTTGGCAGGTGCGCCGAACAGGGCGGCAATGGCGGTACCCACGCCGTCACCGATCAACGTGCGGTGCAGGCCGGGATCCTCGATGAAGTTGCGCTCCACGGTGGAGGAGATGGCGGAGATATCGCCCACGTGCTCCATCATGGTAGCAAAGGCGATGGGTACGATCATGATGATGGCGGAGATCAGGAAGCCCTTATCCACGGTACCGGAGCCGATGAGGGAGAACACGGTGTTCTCTTTCAGCACGGGCAGGCCGATCCATGCGGCCTCTTTTACGCCGGAGAAGTCCACGTTGCCGGTGACAGCAGCTACCACGTAGGAAACAATAACACCCATCAGGATGGGAACGATCTTGATCATGCCCTTGCCCCAGATGTTGCAGATGATGATGACCACCAGAGCCACCAGAGCGATACCCCAGTTGGTCGCGCAGTTGTTGATGGCGGAGGGAGCCAGAATCAGGCCGATGGCGATGATGATGGGACCGGTGACCACGGGGGGGAAGAACTTCATGACCTTGCTGCTGCCCACGGCCTTGCAGATCGCAGCGAGGATCAGGTACAGGATGCCGGCGCAGGCAACGCCCACACAGGCATAGGGCAGGGATTCGGCCTGGGTCAGCCCCTTGTCGGCGCCCATAGCAACGATGGAGAAGTAGCCGCCCAGAAAGGCGAAGGAGGAGCCCAGGAACACAGGCACCTTGCGTCCGGTGACCAGATGCATGAACAATGTGGCGATACCGGCGAACAGCAGGGTTGCGGAAACGCTCAGGCCGGTCAGCAGGGGTACCAGCACGGTGGCGCCGAACATGGCGAACAGGTGCTGTACACCCAGCACCAGCATACGGGGCGTGCCAAGGGTCTTGGCATCATAGATGGCTTCTTGTCCGATTTCTTTTTTCATTTGTGACAGTCCTCTCTTTCATTTGTAATCTCTATCATTAAAAAATTTGCGAACAAGGTAAAAAAAATACCGGTGAAAAATCACCGGTCAAAAACAGAAACACTATCAAAAAAGAAAACAGGAGTCCCACACACTTTCGTTTTTTCTCTCACAGCGAACGTCATGGCGGTCTCCTCCTCTCAACTTTTTTCTTGCTTATTATAAAGGCGGCAAAACCAAATTGCAACTGTTTTCTTCTCCAAGATGCCCCAAAATATTGTGGCCTATTTTGTCAGCTTTGCACAAAACCATGTGTTCTTCTTATGTCAGCCATTTTCTGCCGCCCAATCGGTTTACATATCGCCGGAACCGTGGTACAATGACCGTGGAAAAAGGAAAATTCGCAGGAAAGGAGCATCCCGATGAAAGAGCTGTTGACTCTGTTTCTCGCCTTCGCCAAGGTTGGCGTGATGACCTTTGGCGGCGGTATGGCCATGCTGCCCATTTTGCAGCGGGAGGTGGTGGAGAACAAGCACTGGGCCACCGATGAAGAGCTGACCGATTATTTTGCCATCGGTCAGTGTACCCCCGGCATCATCGCTGTCAACACCGCCACCTTCATCGGCCAGAAGCGCCGGGGCATTTTAGGCGGCGTCATCGCTACGCTGGGCGTTGTCTTCCCCAGTCTGGTCATTATCACCGTCTTAGCCGGTCTGATCACCAACTTCTCCCACCTTGCATGGGTACAGCACGCCTTTGCCGGCATCCGGGTCTGCGTCTGCGTTCTGATCTTTAACGCCGTGCTGAAACTCTGGAAAAGCGCCGTCCGTGACGTGTGGGGCGGTCTGATCTTTGCCGCCGTTCTGGCGCTGACGTTCTTCACCTCCCTGTCCCCTGTGGTCTACGTCCTCCTCGCTGCCCTAAGCGGTATCCTGATTCAAAACATAGGAGGTAAAGCAAAATGATTTACCTCCGCCTGTTCTATGAATTTTTTAAAACCGGTCTGTTCGCCGTGGGCGGCGGCCTTGCTACTCTGCCCTTTTTGAACGATATGGCGGAGCGTACCGGCTGGTTCACCCGGACCCAGCTTGCCGATATGCTGGCGGTCAGTGAATCCACGCCCGGCCCTATCGGCGTCAATATGGCTACCTATGTAGGCTTTACCACCGGCGGTATCCCCGGTGCCCTGATCGCCACGCTGGGACTCATTATGCCCAGTATCATCATTATTTTAATAGTAGCCGCTGTTTTGAAAGTCTTTCGGGACAACAAATATGTCAGCGCCGCCTTTTATGGATTGCGTCCGGCCTCTACTGCCATGGTTGCCGCCGCCGGCATCGGCGTGGTATCGCTGGCACTGCTGGATCTCTCTGCCTCCGGACTGGCGATTTTCCGCTGGCGGGAAATTGCTCTGGCGGCTGTCATTTTAGTTCTGACCCGCTGGACGCCCAAAATTAAGGACTTCCACCCCATCGTCTTCATCGCTCTGGGCGCCGTGGTAGGCGTTCTGTTGAAATTTTAGTCGCATTTTTTCATTTTTCCTGTTGACAGATGGAAAACCTTTTAGTATAATAACCCTTGCCGTTTGAAAAAAGGCGTGCAACGGGAGCATAGCTCAGCTGGTTAGAGCACCTGCCTTACAAGCAGGGGGTCACTGGTTCGAGTCCAGTTGTTCCCACCAAACATGGCCAAGTAGTTCAGTTGGTTAGAACGCCAGCCTGTCACGCTGGAGGTCGTGGGTTCGAGCCCCATCTTGGTCGCCATTTGCTGCTGTAGCTCAGTCGGTAGAGCGCATCCTTGGTAAGGATGAGGTCGGCGGTTCGAATCCGCCCAGCAGCTCCATAGAAAAACCCTGTAACCGCAACGGTTACGGGGTTTTATTTTTGTAATTTTGCGATAAATTCAGAGGACGAAAATCCGAAAAACTCACACAAAAACTCACACGGGGATGAAAAAGCAAGGCAGTTTTAAGTGCTGCCCTGCTATTTTTTTACTCATTATTTGCCTTTTTCAGCGCGTCACGAAAAATGTTTCCGGCGCGTTTGATGCTCTCTGCGTCTGCGTGGGTGTATAGCCGGAGCGTGACCGCCTTGTCGCTGTGACCGAGCTTTTCAGATACGCTTGCTATATCCGCGCCGTTTGTGATCGCAACGCTGGCAAAGCTGTGACGGAGCTTGTGTGGGTGCAGATGTTCAATGCCATTGTGCTTGGCGAAGTTGTGCATGAAACGGTCAGGGCTTTGTGGGTGCATCATTTCCGCCGTGCCCTCCTGCGTGAACACCCATTTGGAAACAGCCTTTTGCGCCTGTTCAGCGCGGAGCTTGCGGAGAAGCTGCAAAACTTCGTCGGACAGATCGAAAGAGCGCGTCTTGCCGTTCTTTGGTGTTGTCGTGTAGATGCCCGCATCCGGCGTATATCCCGCCGAGCGTGAGATCGTCACCGTTCCCGCTTGAAAGTCGATGTCAGCCCATTGCAGAGCGCAGCACTCGCCGCGTCTGATGCCTGTATCAATGAGAAGCTGCATATAGGCTTGCCACTTGAGCGGCTCACGTTCCAGGCATTCAAGAATGTATTGCAGCTCCTCCGCGGTGTAGCTCTCCACGCCTGTCTTCTTGCCCTCTGCTTTTGTGGGCTTGGGGCGCTGCACCCTGCCCATCGGGTTTGCCGGTATGGTGTCGTCGAGATATGCGCTTTTGAAAATCAGGTTGAAAAGCGTGTAGTATTTGACCGCCGTTGAGTGTGACAGACCGCTTGCTTGCAGATCGAGCAGAAAAGAATTGATCTGCGCGGCGCTTATTTCGCGCATGGGGACGTTTCCGAACGTGGGGAATATCCGCAAATCAAGACAGGACTGGAAGCCGCTGCGGGTGTTCTCTGCGGCTGTGACGGTCAGCGCGGGCATGAATACGCGCTCGCAGTATTGCCGGAGCGTGACGATCTTCGCTGCCTCCAGCTCTGCAAGCCGCCGCGTCTCTGCCTCCTGCGCTTTCTGATCGGCGCGGGTGAGGACCTCACCGGATTTGCATTGCCGCTCAAATTCGGCGGATACTTTGGCAAGCTCGCGCTGGATCACCTTTTCACTCCATCCATCAGGGACGTACCAGCGGCGCGTGAATGTTCCCTTGCTGCGGCTGACATGACAGCGGATTTCATAGAACCGTTCCCCGCTCTTTGTGGTTTTCAATGTCGAGCTTGGCATTTATTCCACCTCCTCAGCGGCTGTATCTATCGTGGCTGATACAGGCGCATCCTGCGTCGTTGTAACGGTTAACCGAGGGTCATCATAGCCAATATATACAGCCTTTTTGGCTGCTTTTTCTATCATGTTTTGAAACATATGTGCCGCTTCAGCAGCGTAATAATCCGCTGCGTCTTGAGGCGATAGTAGAGCTCCACCCCACCTGTCAAGACACTCGAATAAGGCAGGTTTTATATCGTCTGGAACAAACTGCCCCACTGGTTTATGGATATGACAGCCCAAAGGATAGGACTGATACAAAGAGATTGATTTATAGATCAACCAGTTTATTCGGTGAAATGCTTCGTAGTCGTTTGAAAGCATATATCCAAGTGCACCAATTGATTCTTTGTCATGAGATTCGTCATGCAGGTTTTGTATCGCCTGCGCTGGCAAACCTGTGTACGCAATTATCGCTTGTTCTTCCATTTTCGGCGTTTTCTCAGGCGAGAGGCCGAGAAGATAATCCGCCGAGACATGAAAGTATTTCGCAATTTTGGCTATTGCTTGCGGCGAGGGCGCAGATGCTCCGCTGCAATATTGTGAGATCATTTGCCTCGATACATTCAGGGCATTTGCCAATTTGTCCTGTGTGATGCTCTTGTCATTCATCAAAACGCGTAACGCTTTTGGTAAAGGATCGTTGTAAGAACTATTTGTCGTGTTCGGCTTGCGCGGCATAGTAAAATCCTCCTGCTTAGCAAATAACAATAGAACTTTGCAAAAGAAAGCAAATTTCTATTGATTTTGATGATGTTGTTGCTATAATCGAATTGTAGCAAGATTTTCTTGAAAAAGCAAGTACAAATAATCGGAGGTGATCAGTTTGTGCAATCAGGAGATCAGGAAAAAGGCTATGGAGCTTCATGTTCGGCTTTGGGAGGTTGCGGATGCTTACGGGCTTTCAGACGGAAATTTTTCGCGCAAGCTTCGTCGAGAATTGCCGGAGCATGAGCAGCAGCGCATTCTTTCAATCATCGAGCAGATCGCGAGGGAGAGGGCATGAAGACAACAACTCCATTCCAAAAAATTTCAGATGCCGTTAAGACAACCGGACTTTCTGCGTATTATCTGCGCCGTGGGTGCAAGGATGGCAGCGTGCCGTGCGTTATGAGCGGTGGGGTGTACTATGTCAATGTCCCGCTGCTTCTGCAAAAGCTCGGCGTTCCGTCTGGCGCAGGCAGCGAGGGGTGATCTGATGGAGAAGCGGACAAGCTTCATCTTTTATTCGGATTGGTGGGAGCATCTTGAAATGCTTTCCGATGGCGAAGCGCTTTCTGTAATCAGAGCGATTTTCTTGTATCAGCGAAATGAGACTGTGCCCAGTCTTGCCGGAGCCGCTGCGCCAGAACGGTGGTGCAAAATGAGCCAATCAAAAGAAAAAGCCTGCCCCGGTGGTGGAGCACCGAGACAGGCTACCGAGGAAGAACAGACCGGGCAGGCCGTTTTTTCCTCTCACAACAATAATACCACGCCCGGCAGATGCGGTCAACGGCTCTATGAACTTTTGCCGCATGGCGCCGCGAATGCAATCAAAGGTCGAGCGCTGGTAGCGCTGCTGGGCTTGCACGATCTCCGAGAGCTGACCCGGGAAATCCACCGTGCCCGCCGGGCAGGTGTGCAGATCTGCACAAACTGTTCCGGCGAACGCGGATGCTACTTGGCAGGCACCCCGGCGGAATTGGAACAATATGCCCGATTACTTGACAGATGGCTTGCTCAAGTATGTGCCACCCGTGATTCTGTGCATGACATGATCCAGCGAATGAACGGACAGGCAGAAGTGGAGGGCTGGGGCTGATGGCGCAAAGACGAATGTTTTCATTGGAGGTCGTGAACACAGACGCTTTCCTCGACCTCCCCGCCAGCTCTCAGGCGCTGTATTTCCATTTGGGAATGCGGGCAGATGATGACGGATTTGTTTCCAATCCCAAGAAGATCACAGCACTTGTGAACTGCTCGCCGGATGATCTTTCGTTACTCATTGCGAAAGGTTTTATTATTCCTTTTCCATCCGGCGTAATAGTAGTCCGGGATTGGAAAACGAACAATTACATACAGGCTGACCGTTATCATGAAACACGGTATCTTGAAGAAAAAGGTTTGCTTTCCATCAATAAAAACGGGAGTTATTCTATACCAGATACATCGTGTATACAGAATGTATACAAATTGGATACAGAGGATAGGTTAGGTAAGGATAGGTTAGGTGAAGATATTATAGAGCGTAAGGCGGGCAAGCCGCCGCACTCATCCCGTTTTGTTCCTCCATCTGTTGAGGAAGTTAGAGCATATTGCCAGGAGCGGCAAAACCGCATTGATCCAGAACGGTTCGTTGACTTCTATGTCTCCAAAGGTTGGAAAATTGGCAACCAGTCAATGAAGGATTGGAAAGCCGCCGTTCGGACATGGGAAAAGCGTGACCGCTCTGACGGCAAAGCAGCCTCGCCGGATATTCGTGATCCCAAGAACTATACCTACTCAGAGGGGGAGAGCCTGTGAATATTCCCATTGAATCGTTTGCAAAGTTAAACCGAGCGCCGGTGGATTATGAGGACGAGAATGGTTTGCTTCATTGTGGACGGTGTCATGCCCCGAAGCAGATCCGGGTGGACGGAATTGACCGGATCGTCCCTGTTACTTGCCAGTGTGTCGAGACGGAGATCAGCAAGCAAAAGGATGAGGTGCGAAAGAAACGTGTGGAGGAACTGCGCTTGCGGTGTCTGCCGGTGGCGGCAATGCGTGAGCGTACCTTCAGCGTAGCCGGAGAGGATCGGCACGTTCAAATTGCCCGGCGGTATGTAGAGAAGTGGCAACATGTTAGCGCGGAGAATATTGGCCTGCTGCTGTGGGGCAATACCGGTACCGGCAAAAGCTTTACCGCCCAATGTGTGGCCAACGCTTTGATTGACTGTGAAATTGCCGTTCGGTATATCTCTGCCGTGGAGCTGGTATCCTCTCTCATGGATAAGGAAAAGCGCGAGCAGGTTATGTTAGACGTGATCCGCATTCCTCTTTTCATCATTGACGATGTTGGCGCAGAGCGTGACACGCCCTTTTCCCGGGAGCAGATATGCGCCGTTATTGATGCAAGGAACGAAGCAAAGAAACCGCTGATCGTCACCACCAATATTACGCTGGAGGAAATGAAGACCTGCACCGACCCTGTCTTATGCCGTCTATATGACCGTTTGCAGGAATGCTGTGTGCCGGTGGCGGTAACTGGCGAGAGCAGACGCGGGGGAGCTGCCGCCGAAAAAATGAAGCGGGCAAAGGAACTTTTATATGATTATATGTAGTAAATCTGTCCGAATCCCGGACAGTGTTACGGTTGAAAATCATGTTGCATTGACCGAACGGCGGACATGAAATGATGGTTGTACTGTCCGGTACATGGACAGCCAAGATGCTTTTGATTGAAAAACCTTTCCACCGTCAGCTGTTGTTCGTAGCAATGCACACGATGCAACGGGCGAAAAGGTACTGTGACGGGGATAAAAAACCATTGCGGGCTCGTCGACCCCAAGTTGCGTCTATACAGCCAAAAAATTTTTTGAGCTGTTCCGTTCACAAACGATTGAGGAGGGATGAAAACGAAGATCACACGCGATACTACCGTTTCCACATCTGAGTTGGCTGCCGTTTTGGGCGTGACGGGAAGATATATTCGGCAGTTGGCAGAGGACGGCGTGTTGCACAAAGTGCAACAAGGAGTTTTTCCGCTTACGGATTCAGTCCAGGCATACATCGCAAATTTGTCACGCCGATCATTACGCGATGACAACGATTTGGCACGGTCGCGTCTTTCTGCCGACGTGCGAGCAAAAAATGCAAAAGCTGAGATTGCCGAGCTTCAGGCGCAGGAGCTGCGCGGTAAGATGCACCGGAGCGAGGATGTGGAGGCTTTAACAGAGGACCTTGTTTATACCATTCGAGGTGCGCTGCTTGCCCTGCCCGGCAGATTGGCTGTCGATTGTGCCGCCGCGCAAACTGCCCCGGAGGCATCTGATGTAATCCGTAAGGAAGTATACAAGGTCATGCGTGAGCTGGCTGCCTATCATTATGACCCGAAGAAATATGAGGAGCGGGTGCGCGGCCGTATGACTTTTGATACTCCTATCGAAGATGCGGATGTATAAATTTTACATTGGAAAAGTAAAAAAGCTCTCCACGCGGGCAATTTCCGCCGCGAGGAGGGCTTTTCCTTTTTGCCCGTTTACAGGCTCTGTGTCGCTTGTTTACGCTTCTGCATGGTGTAACACTCCCACGAGGATTACTGCCAGTTGCAACTCGTCACAGAGCCCAAGAGAAGGCTTTTATTCGCCATTCTCCTGTTCCCTGCGTCCTTGGCGTATGGCAAGCCGCGCTTGATACCGGGTTTTCATTCACATGTCCGCTCCTTTTCATATTTTGATCCAGCTCTTGATTCAAGAGCTTCACGACCGCCGGGCTGCTTCAGTATTCTGCGAATGAACTCCATCGTCGCTACGGCCAATCTGTCCCGGACAGCATCTGGGATCTCCGCCGTATTGATTTGGATTTTTACCGGAGCGGTATGCCGACCTTCTGCCATGTTTTCACCTCCCCTCCGAAACATATAAGATCACCCTGCAAACATTGTGCCAAAAAAGACAGGGGCTATGCTGTTCTTCGGAATTTTCAGTGTAGCAATTAGATCCTCCATGTCCTTTTTGGTGGGGTTTTGCATCAAATTAACGATTCTGTATACCTTGCTGCGTTGCCATCCAATAGCAGCTGCAAATGCCGCAATGGAATCGTACTGAGAGAAAACCAACCCTTTAATTGTCATTTCCGGCATGTATATCTCCTTTCGGCCTGAGTGTCAAACAGATACCGAGCGCAGCGCATCGGCAATGTGCAGACTATTGAGCAGAGATGCGCGCTCGTAGGCTCCGGCGTAGCAGTAAATCGAATCCTCCAGATCGTCCATCAGATCGGCGGGGGCGAACTGCCTCACCGCCTGCAGCAGACCTTCCATCTCGGCTGTCGCGGCAATGACATTGGGATTTGAGGATTGCTCATTGCTCCAAACCGAGGAGCAGACGATCCCTTCAATAATGTCTTCGACCAACTTCACCTTGTGTTCTTTTTCCATGGCAGTTCTCCTTGTAATCTCTACAGGTGACCGACGTAATGACCGTGCCGACGCTTGCGTACCTCTCTCATGCCCTGAATGCGTCCCGCTTCAAAGATTGCGGCAAGCATTAAATGATAGTCTGCTACACCATCCAGCGGCAAGAATTCCTTGTCTCGCTTGCACCATGCACGCGCAATATCATCTGCATAGCGAGCTGTGTCTATGGAACCGTAGTGAGTAAAGAGGTGTACAACCTCCTCCGGACTCAGAAGCAACGGCGGCTGGGGTCTCATACAATATCCGATCATCGTTTTTCGCTCCTCTTCTTGATTTTTTCGGTGAGGGCTGATACAATCGCCGTATCAAGCCCCCTGTGGTTTGGTGGCTGCCTCTTGCACTTTGTCTTGGTGGGCTGGTGCAAGGGGCTTTTCTCATGCCAACACAAAGCGGCGGGTGCTGGTGGTGCGGGTGAAACGCTCCACGATCTCCGGCAGTGCCTTTTTCAGGGCGGCGGTATCAAGCCGGTTACTGGTGACCTGCTTATAGCTCGCCTTCCAGTCCGTCCCCGTCAGCTCTTCAACGCTGCGGGCGCTCATTTCCGCCTTGATGCTGTCCGTCAGTCCCTCAATCTCGGCGGCAAGTTCCTCCGCCATGCGGCGCAGTTCGCGCAGCTCCTTTACCTTTGCGTCAAGTTCAATCGTTCCCATGTCCGAGATCTCCTTTCAAATTTTGGGGAACGTCGGCGGCTGGCAGCTCTGAGTTTATCTCGCCCATTACGGATGGCTTTTCTTCTCTGTTCCAGCTCTTACATTGTCGCGTCTGTATTCGACCTTTGCTCTGTTCCCTTGCTGTGATTATAATATAGCACACTTAAACAGTACATTCAATTGACAAACTATACAATGTTTAAGTACCATTTTTGTTTACTTTTACACTTGTTAAGTGTATATTTCTGTGCTATAATAAGGCTACAATGAGAGAGGGAGCATCTTTTCGCAGCTCCCCCCGATTTATAGGAAAGGGGCGTACTATGGACGAGCACAAGAACAGTGAGGCAAGAATACGGGCAAATAACAAGTACAATGCAAAAATGTATGACCGTATAAATATTGCCGTCAAAAAAGGCAAGAAAGACACCATCAAGGAGCACGCAGAGGCTCAGGGTGAAAGCATCAATGCCTTTATCAATCGGGCGATTGACAATCAGATGGAGCAAGACAAGCGGCAGCAATAGGCACGGACAGAGAGCAGAAAAAGAGCCCCATGCGAGCATGGAGCCGGAAAGAGGTGTGATATGTATTTTTTCTTTGACGATGAGGCAAAGGGTGAAGGAATGGTAGAGTACAGCGAACAGACCTTTGAAAATATCAAGCATATCAACGAGGCGGGGCAGGAATATTGGCTTGCTCGTGAGCTATCAAAAGTGCTTGACTATAAGGATTTCAGAAATTTTGAGCTTTTAATTTATAAAGCTATGGAATCCTGCAAAAATAGTGGCTATGAAATTTCAAACCATTTCGGTGAGGCCACCGAGATGGTTCAAATCGGCTCCGGTGCGCAACGTGAGTTTTCGAGCTATATGCTTTCGCGCTATGCCTGCTATTTGACCGTTATGAATGGTGACCCTCGTAAAGAGGTTATCGCGCTCGGTCAGACTTATTTTGCAGTAAAAACCCGTCAGCAGGAGTTGATTGAAAACTACGAGGAGCTGACGGAAGACCAAAAGCGGCTTGCGATCCGTAATGAGATGAAACAGCACAACGTCGCGCTTGCGGACGCAGCTCACGATGCCGGAGTGGTAGCGCCGTTGGATTATGCTGTCTTTCAGAACTACGGCTATATGGGCTTGTACGGTGGCTTAAAGGCGCAGGATATCAAAGAGCGAAAGGGATTGAAAAAGGGGCAGGACATTCTTGACCACATGGGCAGCACCGAATTGGCGGCAAATCTGTTCCGTGCGACGCAGACTGAGGAAAAGTTGCGTCGGGACAATGTAAAGGGGAAAGACGCCGCAAACCGAACGCATTACGCGGTTGGACAAAAAGTTAGAAAGACCATTGCAGAACTCGGTGGCACAATGCCGGAGGATCTTCCCACTCCGCAGAAGAGTATAAAGCAGATCGAGAGTGAGCAAAAGAAACTGAATAAGCATGACTGAGTGTCGATTTCATCGGCCGGTTTGTGGATAGAAAAACTCACACAGAAACTCACACCGCCACCAAAAAACTCACACCGAGAGCATACAACAGGCTACGACAAGCTGCAACAAGCGAAACCGTTAAACCGTTGCGCTGCAAGGCTTTTGGGCGATAAGCTACGACAAGCTATGATAAGGAAAATTAAGCCCGATATAATTGGTAAGGATGAGGTCGGCGGTTCGAATCCGCCCAGCAGCTCCACGAAAAACCTTGTAATCTCAACGGTTACGAGGTTTTTTATTTTTTCAAAATCTGAGTTTTTTTGAGGGCATTTTCAAAAAAGTCAGAAAAAACTCAGCAATGCAAGCTACACGAGGTTTTCAGAGGTTAAAAATTTTTGAGGTTTGAAAAGCGACATTTTAACGATAATTCAGAACTTTTTATATGGGAAAAGTTGAAAAATCAAAAATGTGAGCGATTATTTCGGATATTTTGATTATAATGATATAGTTTCAGCGGAGGGTCAACCCCTCCGCTGTATTTGTTATTGACATACTCACATTGTAATGTTAGTATAATACAGAAGAAGGTGATACGATGCAGCAGAAGTTAATAATCTATCACGGTTCGGAAAGAATTATTTCTGAACCCGAGTATGGAGAAGGAAAGCCGTATAATGATTATGGTCGAGGTTTTTACTGCACAGAATATCTTGATTTAGCAAAAGAGTGGGCGTGTAGTGATGACCACGGCGGATATGCCAATCAATATGAGCTTAACACCCAAGGACTGCAAATATTGGACTTAAATGGGGAAGACTACTGTATCTTGCATTGGCTGTCTGTTCTGCTGAAAAATCGAAAGTTTACGTTGGATACTGACCTTGCCATTCAAGCAAGGAAATATATTTTAGAAAACTTTTCTGTGGATACTGATGGATATGATATTATCAAGGGCTATCGTGCAGATGATTCGTATTTCTCCTATGCAAGAGATTTTTTACAGAATGCCATATCCGCTAAACGACTTTCTCAAGTAATGAAACTGGGTAATTTGGGCAACCAAATCGTATTGATTTCTAAAAAAGCGTTTGAACAGTTAAAGTTTATTGGCTATGAAGAAGCCCCTCAAGAGGTTCATTTCCCACTACGCAAAAAAAGAGATGAATTGGCACGGCTCGCCTATCTGTCCAATAAACAAGGAGATGTATTTTCAAAAGACGATATCTATATGCTGGATATTATAAGAAATGAGATGAAAGCCGATGATACACGCTTACAGTGAACTATATCTTGCTGCGGTAATGAAAAATCTTGCTGCGGTGATGGATATAGCTATCAATGCGGAGGGACTGGATGCGGATACGTTTGGAAATCAGTTTGCCGAATCCAAAGTAGCGAAAGCCATTGAAAATGCTGTACCAAATGTGTTAACAGGTAAATCTGCAACAGAATTGCTATCGGATATTCTTCAAAAAGATGTGGAGTACACTACCGTTCCTCTTGACCGCACTTCTGCTTATTGGGCAGGCTGGGTTCTTGCCAAGGCACAATGGGAATTGAGAAAGTCTTTTCGGGAGATATTGGCAGTTATGCCGCTATCTTCTTTAATTGCCATGTATTATCCATACCACGAAGCAGATGAGAGCAAAACGGTAGATGTCATCAGACAACGATTTGGGGAACAAGACTGCAAACTAAAGCAGCTGCGTAAAAAGCGCAGACTGACCCAAGAACAGTTAGCGGCATTGAGTGGCGTCAATCTTCGCTCTATTCGTTCCTATGAACAGCAAGACAATGAAATCGGCAAAGCGAGTGGGGAGACGCTGCAGGCCTTGGCGCAGACCTTGGACTGTCAGATGGAAGACCTACTGGAATAAACAGACAGATAATAGTTACAGCGGAGAGTCGATCCCTCCGCTGAAACTGTTATCTTGTGAATTTTTCTACTCGGCCTTTAATGCCACATGGATTCGATATGCGATTCGAAAAACACAAGATTCGAAACTAATGCCAAAATAGTCCGTAATTTCTAATACATCATCAAAACTAACATACCCTCTGCTGTTTTTCCTCTTATTAACTTGTGCACGAAGCTCGGTAAGCGGCATTAAAAGCGCAGCAACAAAGCTGTTAGCAAAATCTTCGATATCTGTTTTGCTACTTCCGATAGGACAAGATACGGTGATATGACAAAAGCATTTCAACAGTTGCAATATGAAGATGTTTTAGATATAATTAATTATAACATAGAGGAAAATGTAAGCATAATAACACATTTATCCCAATATCTACATTTATATGGAGGATGCCATGGATGCCTTTTTTTTGACAAATGCCGATATTGACCGCATCAGCGAACAGGTCACGGTTTTTTTGACGAAAGACGGTTCCGACACGAAAAATGTCGTTCGCACGCGACTGATGGTAGAGGAAGTTCTTATCAATTACCAAATGGAATTCGGGGAAGATACCGCCCTCACCTTAAAGCGGACACATCATCTGTTCTGCGACTCTTTGGCGCTGGTGATTGAAGGCAGGAGCTATGACCCGTTTTCGGCAACAGCGGAGCAGGAGGTCCTTCACAGATTGCTTGCCGATATCGGTATTGCCCCCACTTGGTGCTATAAAAACGGCAAAAACATCATTACCGTCCAGACCCAGCGCAAGCGGAAGATCTCGGACCTGGGCTGGATCTTTATCGCCCTGCTTTTGGGCTTCGGTCTGGGCTTGATCTCCCGGCTTTTGCCGGACACTTTGGTACATACGATGGTGGAGGACATTCTTGCACCGCTGTCAAGTACGATGATGTCCTTCCTCTCCGCCATGGCGATCCTGTTGATCTTCTTTTCCGTCATCACGGGCATTTGCGGCATGGGGGATATGTCCACTTTCCAGCGCATCGGCAAAAAGATGATCGGAAAGCTTATGCTGTCGCTTGCCTTTTTTACCCTGATCGTTTTTGCCGTGCTGACGCCATTTTTTCCCATCGTCAAAGATGGTACGGCCGTATTTAACGGCAAAGAACTCTATGCGATGCTGCTGGATATTGTTCCCGACAGCGTGATAGCGCCTTTCGCCACCGGCAATACCATGCAGGTGATCTTTCTGGCGATCTGTATCGGCATTGTCATGCTGGTGCTGAACCTGAAGGTCAGCGGCGTGCTGTCGCTTTTTACACAACTCACAGATCTTACACAGCGCATCGTGATGGGTATCATCAAATTGCTGCCTGTGGTGGTATTTATCAGCGTTTTCCAACTGGTCGCCCTGCGGCAGTTGTCTGCCATTTCCGCGGTGTACCGCTATCCGCTGCTGCTGCTCCTTGCGGACGGTGTTCTCCTGCTCGTAGCGCTGCTGCGGGTCAGCCTGACCAAGAAGGTCAGTCCGCTTCTGCTGATCAAAAAACTTCTTCCTACCGGCGCCATCACGATCAGCACCGCTTCCTCTGTTGCGGCCTTTACCAGCAATGTGGAAACCTGCCGGAAAGAGCTTGGCATCCGTAAAGATCTGGTGGACGTAGGCATCCCGCTGGGACAGGTGATTTTTATGCCCGGCGGTGTGGTAGATATCGTATGCACAACGCTGTGCATGGCGTATATTTACGAAACCCCCATCACGCTCTCCCGACTGGTGACTCTGGCGATCATCACCTTTATTCTGACCATTGCTGCGCCCCCTCTGCCCGGTTCCGCGATTTCCTGCTATATGCTGACCATGGCACAGTTGGGCATCCCCGCAGAGGCGATTGCTATCCCCCTTGCGCTCAATGCTCTGATCGATCGCATGACGACCCCTGCCAATGTGGCGCTGCTGCAACTGGAGATGGTGCAGGTGGCCGGATCTTTGGACCTGCTGGATCGGGAGGCACTTCGGCGTTGAGAGAGGACCGTGGATATGAAATTGCTTTTCAAAAAGAAAAACCACAGATGGATGATTACGGGCAGAATGTTTTTCTCCCTGTTTCTGACAGGTTCGATCATCGAGTTCTCTCAGGTCGGCTCCGGATTGATTGACGGACTTGTCATCAGCCGTTTTCTCGGCTCCGAGGCAATGGCGGCTGAGGGCATCGTCCACCCGATCTATAGCATCATGGGTGTCATCAGCGGTCTGCTTGCGGTCGGAATGCAGGTGCGCTGCACACAGATGATCGGGCGCGGCAGGCAAAAGGAACTCTCCCGCTTTTTCAGCGCAACGGTCTACACCGGTACGGCTGTTTCACTGCTGATGACGGCTCTTGTGCTGATATTTGCAAAGCCCTTTGCCGCACTGCTCGGCGCATCGGGAAACGGCGCGGAGCTGCTCATGCCTGCATCGAGATATCTCATCGGCATCGGAGCCGGTATCCCGCCGCTTATTATGACCGCTATTCTTGCACCCGCTTTTCAGCTCGACAGCGGCCGCAAAACCGTTCAGACAGGCGCAATCATCGAGGCCGTTGCGGATATCCTGCTCGATCTTCTTGCGGTAAAGCTCGGGTTTGGCATCATCGGTGTCGGCTTTGCAACTGCTGTTGCAAGCTATCTGAATTTACTGTATCAATGCACGCATTTTTTGAAAAAAGAACGCATGCTGCATTTCGTGCGCCCGGATATGCCTGTCCGTGAATTCCTGCAGATGCTCAGTCTCGGCGGAGAACGTGCGGTTAAAAGAGTTTTCAACACCATCCGTCCCGTTGTTCTGAACACTATCATAATCACTTACGGCGGCGCTGTTGCAATGTCGGCACTTTCTGTGCGGAACAGCTTTTCCAACTTCGTTGAGATCTTCGGGGCGGGTATCGCATCGGCTGTTGCGCTGCTGACAGGCCTGTATTACGGAGAAGTCAACGGCGAAGCGATCGAAGCTGTGAACATATACGAAAAAAAAGCAATCACCGTGTGCTGCGGCTCCGTCTGTGTTCTGCTGTTTCTGGCTGCACCGCTTGTTGCAAGGCTTTATGTTGGCGAGGACGGGGAGCTATATCGCATGGTCACCTTCGCTATCTGCATGCTTGCCGTACAAAATCCGCTGCAGGCGTTGGTTTGCAGCCGCATAAAATACCTGCAGGCAATACAGCGCAAATTGAACATGAATCTTCTGATGCTCGCCGCGCAGCTTGTATTCGTTCTGCTGTCCGCGTTCGTGCTTGGTAATCTGTTTGGCGTCTATGGTATCCTCGCCTGTTTCACCGTCAGTGATGCACTGTCCCTGCTTGCCGTCGTCGCTTTCTATGCGATAAAGTGCCGCAGACATATCCCATCGCGCAGGGATTTTCTCGCTCTCCCCGGCGAATTCAATCTGAGCCCCGGTGACGTTATCTCGCTCGATATCCGCGACATGGACGATGTTTCACTTGCCTCGGAGCAGATAATGATGTTCTGCAAGGGTCATAAGATTGAGCGCAGGATAGCTTATTCTGCCGCACTTTGTTTTGAGGAGCTTGCAGCCAATGTGGTCGAGTACGGCTTTCCGAATAACCGCTCTGCACATCCGATTATCGACCTGCGTGTTGTCATCACGGAGAACAGATTTGTTATCAGAATGCGCGATAACTGCCCGAAGTACGACATAACAAAGCAGATTGCAGTCGCAAACGCAGACGATAGCGATCCGACACGAAATGTCGGTATCCGCATCGTCAGCAGGCTCGCCTCGGATATCAACTATATGTACACCTTTGAAACAAACAGCCTGATCATAAGCTTTGCGATGCCCGAAAAAGAGAATGGAGATACATCCGCTTTGGAAGAATATACCGCCCCGACAGAATAGCAAGGGTTGACGCAGCGTGGAACGATTGAGGGAAATTACGCACTGCCGGAGGATCGGGGGGCGTTTCCTGAATTCGCTGCTGAGATCATCTTGCCGGTCATCTTGTACTTCAGCTTATGCGCTATTATGGGCGGTCTGAATCCGTCCAACAGCCCCATAAAAACCTTGTAACCATACGGGTTACAAGGTTTTTTATCTTGCAAATACCATTTATACCAATATTAACCTGGTCCAAATGCCTTGCTTTTTTTCGGAGAACATGCTACATTAACGCCAGAACAAGCAGACATCTGATTTCTCTCTTCCCAAAAGAGAGAAAACGGCTGTTGCGATGTGAAAGGAGAAAACGTATGAAAACCGCAAAAAAGCGTATAGTAGCTCTGTTATTAACTGCAGTTATGATTGCAGCGCTGTGCCCAACGGTATTTGCTGATGGCGAGACGACCGGATACAGGCAGTTTTCCTCTATTGTCACCATGGGTGACAGCAATGCCATGGGTTATGGTCTGGATGGCTATAAAGGGAATCCTCAATACGCTGCTCTGCATGATAAAGGTGCAGCTTTCCACTATACAGACTCACAATACCTTCTGGGTGGCGTGAAAGGCTCATTCTCCCAAATTGCGGCAGAAACATTGGGCGTTGACAGAAAGAACTGTACCAACATTAGCTACCCTGCCTTTCGCTCGAAAGATATGTTCTATTTTTTGGGCGGCAATGTGGATATGACCAGCGATAGTTTCTTCAAAAACAGCTATACCTATCGTTTTAAGCACGCAGTCATTGACTCCTGGAGAGATGAAAACGGCAATAAGACCGCTTTTGTCCCCTCTGAAAAAACAATGGGACAGGGATACGGTATCGATGTTGGCGATTATTTTATCAACAAGTTGAAAACCGGCGATAAAGATCAACTGGTTATCCTCTATGCCGGTGCCGCCGATGTTATGTTTGCTTCTCTGGAACAGATGATCGGGTTAATTGACAAAGAAAATATCGTTGGCTCTATTGCTAAAATTGTGAAGATGCTTGGAGATAATTACGCAAGCTTTAAGACATATGTTCCCAAATTGATTGAGCGGATTAGAGAACTGAATCCAGACTGCACCATTGCCTTACTTGGTACCTTTAACCCGGTCAAGAACCTGAGCATTTCTGACGATATTTATCTGCCCCTATTCAATTCCATGGCATCCATCACCGAGAAAATGAATCGATGCTATGCAAAGTGGGCAGAAGCAACCGCTAATTGTGTCTATGTGGATATTGCCAATGTCGAAACGAGTACGCTCGACAAGAAAATTACGTTGGAATCCCTCATAAATGCGTTACAAGATATTGACGCTGCCAACTTCTATTTTGAAGATATATATCACGCCACGCCTGCCGGCTACCGCTATATCGCCCGCCAGATCACCGATCAGTTTGCCGTTGATGCAAAGCATCCTCTCGACAATATCATCGTTGATATGGGATCGCTGGACTTGGTGAACTCTGTAAAGATAAATGGCAGGTATGTGAAATATAGCTTTGACAGCAGCAACCAGAAGCTGACGATCCCCTGTCGGTGGCCCAGCGCAAAAACACTTACATTGATTGGTGAAAAGGACGGCAGAGAAGTTGTTTGCGTGTACAAGCTGGACTGGAGCATCTGCGATGGTTATACAGCTTTGCAGGTTTATGCTGCCAATGACAGCAAAATCGTTTGCATGGCAAAAGTGCTCCATACCGTCTCGTATCTGAAGGCCGCGTTATTAAGACCGAGCTTCTGATAATGCGGTACCTGCCTGTTTTGCAGGAGAAAAATACCGCAACGCGCCATTTTGTGTTATTTACACAAAATGGCGCGTTTTATTCTTTGGCACCGTTCTTGACAAATGATGGAATGCTCTCGTATAATAAACCAAGAGAGATGACCTGAAAAGGGAGTAGTCCACATCGCAAAAGCGGTGTAAGACGCATCGTCAACACGGCGAAAGCCCGGTGCGTTTTGGAAGCGGCGAGACTTTTATGGCAGAAATAGGGGGGCATCCTATTTTCGCCATAAGGGCCTCGCTGATTTTATCAAAAGGAGACGCCTATGAATTCCCTGACGATTTTTGCTTTAATACTGTTTGCGGTGACCTATGTGCTGATGTTCGCCTTTCAGAAGATCCGCCCTTATGTTGCGGTGATTGCCGCCGTGATATTTGTGGTAATCGGCAGCATCGGCCTGTTTCCCGCGTTCCACTATACCTGGCGGGATGCGCTGGGCCAGATCGACTGGAATGTGATCATGATGATCGCCGGCACCATGGGTACGGTATATCTGTTTATCGAGTCGAAGATGCCCCAGCTTTTAAGCGATATTATCATCGGCAAGGTACATTCCGTTAAATGGCTGATCGTGGTCATGTCGCTGTTTGCCGGCATCATCTCCGCCTTTGTGGATAACGTAGCCACCGTTTTGATGGTGGCGCCTGTGGCGTTGGCGGTGTGTAAAAAACTGGCGATCTCGCCGGTACCGGCCATTATCTGTATCTCCATATCCTCCAATTTACAGGGCGCGGCTACCCTGGTGGGTGATACCACATCCATTCTTCTGGCCAAGGCGGCGAATCTGGACTTTATGGATTTCTTCTTTGTTGAGGGAAAGTTCGGCATGTTCTGGGTGACGGAGTGCGGCGCATTGGTAGCGGCACTCATCATTCTGTGGATGTTCCGCCGGGAGAAACAGTCCATCCACTTCAATGACCGCACGGCGGTGGAGGATAAGGTGCCCGCCCTGCTGCTGGTTTTGACAGTCTTATCTCTGATTGCGGTGAGTTTTATTCCCTATCGTGCCAACGCTCTGCCAGGGCAGTTTTATAAGCCCGATATTACCAACGGTCTGTTGTGTATTGTCTTTTTCCTTATCGGACTGGTGCGCCGGTGCGTAAAAGACGGCAGTCTGGCGGTAGTAAAAAATGCGCTGGGGGAAATCGATTTTTATACCATCTTCCTGTTGGCAGGCTTGTTTGTGGTCATCGGCGGCATCAGCGAGGCGGGCATTATCGACCTGATCGGCACTACCCTGGCAAAACTCAGCGGTGACGGCAGCCGCAGCAGCGTGTTTCTGGTCTATACGGTGATCGTTTGGATGTCGGTACTGCTCTCTGCTTTTATTGATAATATCCCGTACACCGCTACGATGCTGCCTGTGGTAGCAGTGATTACGGAGCAGCTCAGCGCAGCCGGCGGCAGTGTGATCTCTCCCAATCTGCTGTACTTTGGTCTGCTGGTGGGTGCAACCCTGGGCGGGAACCTGACGCCTATCGGTGCCAGCGCCAATATTGCAGGCATCGGTATCCTGCGGAAAGAGGGCCATGCGGTCTCCTCCGGTACCTTTATGAAGTACAGCATACCCTTTACGCTGGCAGCGGTCATTACAGGCTATGTGCTGGTGTGGCTGATCTGGATGTAAAAGAAAACCTCTCGGAAGTGTTGCTTCCGGGAGGTTTTTATAAACTGCGGAATGCAGGTTGAAAAGTGAGAGGGGAAAGTTTATAATATATTTGTAAAATAATTGCCAAGCAAGGAGAACGCTTATGAATTCCTCCTATGTAAAACTGGGAATTGCCACGCTGCTTCCGGTGATTGCCACAGCGGTCTTATATCTGCTGGGCAAAATGCCCGGATTCAGCCGGATAAAGAGCTGGAAAAAGCAAGCCCTGATCGGCATGATTTTCGGCGGCCTTGCCATTATCGGAACCGAATGGGGCATACCGGTCAATGGCGCGCAGGTCAACTGCCGCGATGCCGCCGTGTTGACGGCCGGCTTGCTTTTCGGCGCGCCGGCGGGTATTGTTGCCGGCCTGATCGGCGGTATCGAGCGTTGGATCGCGGTAGCCTGGGGTGTGGGCACCTTTACCCGCGTAGCCTGCACGGTTTCTACGATCTTGGCGGGCTTTTATGCGGCGGCCCTGCGTAAGTATATGTTTGAGAATAAGAAACCCGGCTGGCTTTTGTCTCTTGCCATTGGCCTTGTGATGGAAGTTGTCCACCTGACCATGGTCTTTATTACCAATATGGCAACGCCTGCCCGGGCGATTGCTGTGGTCAAGGCCTGCAGTATGCCGATGATAATCGCCAACGGTGTTTCCGTCATGCTCGCCACATTGGTTATTTCACTTCTGGCCAAGGAGCCCCTGCTGCCCAAGCAGGATACCGTACGCATTTCCCAGACGATTCAGCGCTGGCTGCTGATTACGGTGACGCTTGCCTTTGCAGCGACCTCTATTTTTGTTTTCAGCTTTCAGGATACGGTTGCCCGCAGTCAGGCCGAGCTGCTGCTTACCCAGGCGATAGATGATGTGGAAACAGACATCCGCGACTCCTCGGATGCCAACCTGCTGTCGATTACCCGAAAAATCTCCCGGGAACTGAACGAGGCTTCTCTGGAAGAACTGCTAAAACGATATAATGTTTCGGAAATCAATGTTTCAGACGGCCAAGGCGTGATCATTGCCAGTACCGAGCCGGACTTTATCGGATTCCGCTTTTCCTCCGGGGAACAATCCGCCAAATTCCTGAGTCTGCTGGATGCCAGAACAGAATATGTGCAGAGCTACGGTCCCATCACCTATAATCCTGCGATCTCCCGGAAATATGCCGGTGTACGGTTGGAAAACGGCTTTGTGCAGGTGGGATATGATGCAGATCAGTTCCGAAAAGATCTTGCCATGCAGGTGTCAAATATCACAAGAAACCGCCATGTGGGAGAAAACGGTTATATTTTCATCTTAGATGAACGGTATAATGTTGTCAGCGCACCCAAGGAGGAGATAAAAAATATTGCCTTGGCCAGCAGAAAAGCACTGTCGGATATCCGGACGGATGGGAACTTTACCATGGAGATCCAGGGTCAGCCCTATGCCTGCTGCAGCCGGATGGCAGAGAGCTATTATATTATCTCGGTCATGCCCGAGTCTGAGGTGTACCAGTCCCGCAATACCGCGATCTATGTGAACAGCTTCATGGAGATCATCGTGTTTGCTGCTTTGTTCGGTATGGTCTATCAGCTGATCAACCGGGTGGTCGTGAACCGGATCAAAAAAGTGAACAGCTCTCTGGCCAAGATCACCGGCGGCGACTTGAATGAAGTGGTGAATGTGCGTTCCAATGAGGAGTTTGCCTCCCTTTCGGACGACATCAACTCCACAGTCACCACGTTGAAGCACTATATTGATGAGGCCTCCGCCCGCATTGACAAGGAGTTGGAATTTGCCAAGAATATCCAGGCCTCGGCATTGCCGAATATTTTCCCGGCGTTTCCCAAATGGAAAGATTTTGACATCTACGCCAGCATGAATCCGGCCAAAGAAGTGGGCGGCGACTTCTATGACTTCTATATGACCACCAATAATACGCTGCATTTCCTGGTGGCGGACGTGTCCGGCAAGGGGATCCCTGCCGCTATGTTTATGATGCGGGCCAAGACCGAACTGAAGAGCCTGACAGAAACCGGCGCCCCATTGTGTGATGTGTTTACCCGCGGCAATGCCGCCCTGTGCGAAGGCAACGATGCCGGCATGTTTGTAACGGCGTGGCAGGGGAGTATCAACCTGCATGATGGCACGGTACACTTTGCCAATGCCGGCCACAATCCGCCGCTGGTGCGTCACCAGAACGGTCAGTTTGCATATCTGCGAAGCCGTGCCGGTTTTGTGCTGGCGGGTATGGACGGTGTCAAGTATAAAGAACAGGAGCTTCAGCTCCGGTCCGGCGACATCATTTATCTGTACACCGATGGCGTGACAGAGGCGACCAATGCCAACAACGAGCTTTACGGCGAAGACCGCCTGCTGTCTATCGTGAACTCCCGGGAATTTGCCGACATGAAAGATCTGTGCAAAACGGTAAAAGCAGACGTAGATGTGTTCGTGGGGGAAGCGCCGCAGTTTGACGACATTACCATGGTGGCGGTGAAGTATATCGGCCAGCCCCCTGTTCCGACCATCCATTTTGATGCGGCACAGATTGCAGATATCCCCGCTGTAACGGAATTTGTGGAAGCTGAGCTGGAGAAGCTGGACTGCCCCATGAAGTCTGTCATGCAGATCGATGTGGCCATTGATGAAATTTACAGCAATATTGTCAACCACGGCTATGGAGAAAAGCCCGGCCCGGTAACGGTCAAAGTGGTGGAAAAAAAGGAACCCCATGCGGTCTGTATCCGTTTTTCCGATGAGGCAAAGCCCTACAATCCGCTGACCAAGGAGGATCCGGACGTGACCCTTTCTGCAGAGGAGCGCGGCATCGGCGGTCTGGGTATCTATATGGTAAAAAAGACCATGGATGAGGTGAAGTACAAGTACGAAAACGAACAGAATGTGCTGACTATCATCAAAAACCTGTAAGAAAAGGGTGACGAAAGCATGTATGAAAAGCTGAATGAGGCCATTGTATTTGCTGCCCAGTGCCATGCCGGCCAGATGCGGAAAATGGCAAATGTCCCTTATATTCTGCACCCCATGGAGGTGGCGGCGATTATTGGCACTATAACAGGGGACGAGAATGTGATGATTGCCGGACTGCTTCACGATACGGTGGAGGACTGCGGCGCCGACCCCATGCTGATCCGGGAGACCTTCGGTGCTCGTGTGGCGGCGTTGGTGCAGAGCGAAACCGAGGATAAAATTGCCGCTCGACCGGCATCAGAGACCTGGAAGCAGCGGAAAGAAGAATCCCTTCTCCTGCTTCACTACACCAAGGATCGTGATGTGAAGATCCTCTGGCTGGCGGACAAGCTGTCTAACATCCGCTCGTTTTACCGGGAGTATCAAAAGCATGGCGATGCCATGTGGCAGTATCTCAACCAGAAAGACCCCGCCATGCAGGCATGGTATTATCGAACCATTGCCCAATATCTGTCCGAGCTGAGCGATACAGCGGCATATCAGGAGTATATTTCTCTGGTGGAGAGGCTCTTCGGAAAAGACTGAAAAAAGTTGTCATGCTGCTATTCAGCATGACAACTTTTTACTTCTTCACCAACATCAGATTACGGTCGGTCTGGATGGGAATGCCATCCACCGCCCCGTTAAAACTGTATTGCCAAAAATCAAAGCGGTAGTAAAAATCCGGCCAGTCATTGGGATCGGCGACCCATTTGGCGCAATCGGTCAGCTGGGACCAGTCATAGGCGTAATAGCCCAACTGGCGGTTGAAATAGATGCCCGGCGTATAGCCGCCCGCCTTGATCGTGTCGCAGAAAACTCGCGCAATCTCCGTCAGCGCGGACAATTCCACCGTCTGTGTCCGTGCCGTTTCGTCAGCGGGACACTCCCAGTCGAAGAACACGGGCAGCGGAATGTCCCGACCGTCCAGAGCGGCGAGTGCGGCCTCCGCCTCTTCCTTTGCCTCCTCAGGTGTGACCGCCTGCGAGAAGAAGTATGCCCCTACCTGTATGCCGACCCGCTGCGCGCCGCTGATGCTCTCGACAAAGGCGTCGTCTTCGTATAGCAGGCCGCTGTCGCCGTATCGCCGCCCGCCGCAGCGGAGGATGGCGAAGTCGATGCCGTCTGCCTTGACGCGCTCCCAGTCCACGGGACTTTGAAATTCGCATATGTCGATCCCCTGCAAAGCGCGGTAGTCCTTGCCTACATAGCAGGGGAGTCCGTCTGACAGAAGGAAATCCTCGGCAGTAAAACCGGCGGGCTCGATCCCCTCGGCAGGCGTGATCCAAACCTCGTTGGCCCCGTCATTGATCTGTACTTGTCCGGCATGGGGGTCGGTGTTCTCCGGCTTTTCCGGCTCTTTTCGGCAGATGAAAAGGATCCCTGTCAACACTGCCAGAGCAAGGATCACCGCCCCGATAGATAGCAGCGGGATACGCCGCATTTTTCGCTTGCTGACAACTCTCGACATAATTCGCCTCATTTCTCCTTAAAACCATGATAGCGGAAAGGATTAGGGAAGTCAAGGCGATGGGCAGCGGAAAAAGACGCCATGTTTTTGCAGGGAACTGCATATACTAAAGCCGTGCAAAATTCCTGCAAAAATTTACATTTGGTACTTTGATTTTTTCGCCAGCTATGCTATCATGTAAAATAGGTGAAAAGGGGCATATCCACCCCTAAAAAATTCAAAACAGGAAAGGGTTTTGGGAATGAAAAAGATTTTATCTGCCGTTCTTGCGGCATTGCTGATTTTGAGCCTCTGCGCCTGCGGTTCCGGCGGAGCAAAGGACGTTGACGCGCAGACTTTGGCAGATGCCCTGAAGGACGGCGTGGCCTTTGAGGATACGTTGAGTGTAGTAAGCAGCGACGAGCTGGCCTTCAGCCTGTCCGGTATGCCCGAAAACTACATCGCCGCGGCCTATCGCGCTGACGGTACCACCAGTGAGGAGATCATCGCGGTGTCGTGCGGCAACAAGGCCGATGCCGTGATGGTCAAGGCAGCCCTGGAGACCCATCTGGCCGAGGTGAAGGATCAGGCCTCCAAGTATCAACCTGAAGAAGTGGCCCGTCTGGAAAACGCTGTCTTAACGGCCGGCGGCAACTGTGTGGTGCTGTGTGTTACAGCGGACACCAATACCGCAAATGCCATTATTAAGGAGTATTTAGGATGAGCAGCCGCTATAACGGAAGACGCGCCAGTGTGGGCAAAAGCCGCCGCCGCGGTGTGAACCCCATCTCGATCCTCATCGCCATATTGGTGCTGATCGCGGCGGTAGTTCTGGTAGTCTTTACGCTGAAAAAGTCACCTATGTCCGATCCGAAAGAGCCTGCGCCTATGGGCGATGAGACCCAGACAGATGTGGCAGAACCGGTGGAACCGCCGCAGCCTCCCGTTGCCCGCATCGAGGTGTTTGGTGATATCCAGCAGTACAGCAGCGTGTACCGTGTAGGTGATACGGGGTATGAGATGTACACCTACTCGGACGAGACCGCCAAGAAATACGCCACCTGCGTCAATAAAGTAGCGGACAGCCTTCAGGGTACAGCGCGGGTCTTTACCCTGTGCCCGCCGTTAAGCAGCGGTATCACCCTGCCGGATGATCTGTATGGCCAGACCATATTTTCTGACCAGAAAGAGGCGGAGAAGAGCATCTTGGGCTATATGGACGAAAATGTGACCACGGTTCCGCTGAACGAAGCGCTGATGCAGCACCGCACCGAGTATATCGCCTATCGGACGGATCATCATTGGACAAGCTTGGGCGCTTACTATGCCTATACCCGGTTCTGCGAAGCGGCAGGCTTTGCCGCCCACGAGCTGAGTGAGTATAAAACGGCAGACTTCCCCGGTTTCCTGGGCAGCTTCTATAACGACAGCGGCAAAGCCGAACCACTGGGCAGCAACCCGGATACCGTGACGGCCTACTATCCCGTCAGCCCCGTGGTGACCATGTCCGTCACGGAGAAGAGCGGCAATGTCATCGACTTTGACAGTGTGATCTACGATGAGTCCACGGCTCCTGCGGCGTTCAAATACGGTGCGTTTATCTACGGCGACAATCCGTTTACGGTTATCACCAACGAATCCCTGACAGACGGCAGCTCCTGCGTGGTCATCAAGGACTCCTTCGGCAATGCCTTTGTGCCGTTCCTGCCCGACCACTACCAGACGGTCTATGTCATTGATTATCGCCACTGGACAGGCAGTCTGACTGAGTTCGTCAAGACCAACGGCGTGAACGATGTGATCTTCTGCAACAACCTGTCCTCTATCCGTAACAATTCCCTGATGGGCGATTTGTACCGCATTTTATAAATATAAAGTAGGGGCGATCCTTGCGTTCGCCCGCGGCGGGCTGAGGTCAGCCCGCCCTACTTTTGAAACCGATAGAAAGGAGAATAGCCCATGGTTTTCAGCAGCACCGTCTTTCTGCTGGCTTTTCTGCCATTAGTAGCGATTCTATATTATGTCTGTCCCAAGAAATTCCGCAATGCGGTACTGCTGGTGTTCAGCCTGCTTTTCTACGGCTGGGGCGAGCCGAAATATATCGCCATCATGCTGTTCTCCACGGTGTTTGACTACTGCAACGGTTTGGGCATCGGTCATTTTCGCGCCAAGGGGAACGAGAAAGCTGCCAAGGCGGTGATGGTCGTCTCCTGCGTGGGCAACCTCGCCATCCTCGGCTTTTTCAAATACACCGATTTTGCCATTGAAAATATCAACAGCCTGCTGGGGACCGGTATCGGCGCGTTGGGTCTGGCGCTGCCCATTGGCATCAGCTTCTATACGTTCCAGACCATGTCCTATACCATTGATGTCTATCGCGGTATCGTGCAGCCCCAGCACAATATCATCGACTTCGGCGCGTATGTGACGTTGTTCCCCCAGCTCATCGCCGGCCCCATCGTCCAGTATAAGACCATCGAGAGCGACCTGAGCAACCGCAGCCGCGAAAGCTGGCTCCAGGCCAGCCGGGGCTTGCAGCGCTTTGTCATCGGCGTGGGCAAAAAGGTGCTTATCGCCAATCAGGTGGGTGCCCTGTGGGAAGAGATCTCCGCCATGAGCGCCCCCACCGCCGCCACTGCGTGGCTGGGTGCTATCGCCTTTACGTTCCAGATCTACTTCGACTTCTCCGGCTACTCCGATATGGCCATCGGTCTTGGCCACCTGTTCGGCTTCACCTTCTGGGAGAACTTCGAGCACCCCTATGAATCCCGCAGCGTTACCGAGTTCTGGCGCCGCTGGCATATCAGCCTGTCCACCTGGTTCCGAGAGTACGTCTATATCCCTCTGGGCGGCAATCGCAAGGGCAAGGGCCGTCAGATTTTGAATCTGGCTATCGTCTGGTTTTTGACCGGTCTGTGGCACGGTGCAAGCTGGAACTTCGTCCTGTGGGGCGTCTACTACGCCATTCTGCTGATTCTGGAAAAGACCTTCCTGCTGAAATGGCTGGAGAAACTCCCCCGCTTTGTGGGACACCTCTATACCATCTTTGCCTTTATCATGGGCTGGGTGCTGTTCGCCATCACCGATTTTGCCCAACTGGGTCAGTACGTCAGCCATATGTTCTCCGGCGCATTCTGGGACAGTACCACCACCTATTTGGTGTCCACTCGTGCCGCTTTGCTGCTGATTGCCGCCGTGGGCAGTACCACCCTGCCCCTGCGGATATGGAAAAAGCTGGAGCGCAAATGCAGCGGTACCGCCGCTGCTGTGCTGCGTACCGTGGGTGTCAGCGTGATTCTGCTGGTGTCTATGGCTTTTCTGGTGGGAGACAGCTACAATCCGTTCCTGTATTTCCGGTTCTGAGGGGGTGGCACAGATGAAAGAAAAACGTGAACTTGCTCCCCTGATTGCCATTGCAGTGATCCTGCTGGGACTGACCATTGGCAGTCTGCTGACGCCGGACCGTGCTTTTTCCCCTAACGAAAACCGCTACCTGCAGCAAAAACCGGAGCTGTCCTTCCGCACCCTGTTTTCCGGCGACTTTACCGCCAAGGCGGAGAACTACACCTCGGATCAGATCGCCCTGCGTGATCTGTGGACGGGCAGTCGATCCGTCATGCAGCGGGCCATGGGCTACAAGGACATCAGCCAGACCTGGCTGGGCGCAGACGGCTATTACTTCGCCAAAGTGACCGAGGACAGCTTCGATCAGACCAATTATGAGAAAAACTTGGCTGCTGTTTCCGATTTTTTCCAAACCAATGCTGAGAAAGACTGCCATATCCTGCTGGCTCCCACACCGGCGTATGTCCTGCAGGAGAAGCTGCCGAAGAACAGCGGCTTTTTCGACTGCGCCGCCCGCTTTGCCACCGCCCGGGAAACCGTAGGCGATATGCTCATCGAAGCAGACAGCATCCGGAATGTGGCCGATCCCTACTACCATACAGACCACCATTGGACGGCCCAGGGTGCCTACGCCGCCTATACTGACTGGTGTGAGGCCACCGGCCATACGGCCAAGCCCTATTCCCTGACCCCTGTATCTACCACCTTCCGAGGTACTCTGTACTCCAAGGTGCTGCTGCCGGACAGCGTCTATGATACGGTGTCCATCGCCGAAAGCGTGACCATTCGCTCCATGGACTGTGATGGAACAGTACGCGACAGCATCTACGATTTGAATGCGCTTGCCGAGAAGGACCACTACAAGGTCTACATGGGCGGCAACCACGCCAAAACGGTGATCGACACGGGCAGCGAAACAGGGAAGACGCTGCTCATCGTCAAAGACAGCTTTGCCAACTCCTTTATCCCCTACCTTGCCGCAGAGTACGACACCATCACGGTGCTGGATCTGCGCTATTGCCGGGAAAAGGTGCAGGACCTGGCAGCGGATTGTACCGACATTTTGGTGCTGTATGAGCTGACCAACTTTGCCTCGGACGGCAATCTCTACAAACTGAATCTGAGCTGAAAAAAGAACGCCAGACGGGCGTTCTTTTTTACGTTTTCGGCAAAAAAACCGCCGAAATTTTGTGAAATCTGTGCCACAGTATTTTGTTGAAGAGTGACAAAAAACGCGATATAATAAGAAAAATTATAGGTGGAGGTTACCCATGGATCGTATTAGCAAAGGGAATTATTATCTGGACATTGCCGAAACTGTTTTGGAGCGGGCAACCTGCCTGCGCCGTGTCTATGGTGCCATTATCGTCAAAAATGACGAGATCATCTCCACCGGTTATAATGGCGCACCCCGCGGCCGGCAGAACTGTGTGGATATGGGCTTTTGCACCCGGGAAATCATGAAGGTGCCCCGGGGCGAGCGCTATGAGCTGTGCCGCAGCGTCCATGCCGAGGCCAACGCCATCATCTCCGCTTCACGCCGTGATATGGTGGGTGCCACGCTGTATCTTGTTGGCCGCGACGCCCAGACCGGCAAGCTGCTGGGCGATGCCACTTCCTGTGCCATGTGCCGCCGTCAGATCATCAATGCCGGTATTGTTCAGGTGGTGATCCGCAAGACGCCAACCGACTTTGATGTGGTGGATGTGCAGACCTGGGTCCACGAGGAGGACGACGTTCCCGCCCTGCAATAACAGAGCTCCCGACCCAAGCAGGGTCTCATAATAAAAAATACGAAGGAGAATGTGTGATGTTGAATGAGAAGAAAGTGGCCGCTTATATGGCCATCCTGCAGGAAGAGCTCCTGCTGGCAACCGGGTGTACAGAGCCCATCGCCGTTGCGTATTGTGCTGCCAAGCTGCGCGCGGTGTTGGGCGGAAAACCGGAAAAAATTCTGGCGGAGGTCAGCGGCAATATCCTCAAGAACGTGAAGTCCGTCGTCGTCCCCAATACCGAAGGCCGCCGCGGCATTGATGCCGCCATCGCCGTGGGTATCGTGGCCGGTGACGAAAACGCAGAGCTGCAGGTCATCGCCAACGTGACGGAGGAGGACTCCGCAGCCATCCAGGCCTATCTGGACGCGACCCCCATCAAAGTGACCTGCCCCGAGACGCCCTGTATGCTGGATATCAAGCTGACGGGCTGGATGGGCGAGCACCACGCCTGTGTGCGTGTTGCCAATAACCATACCAACATCATCTACATCGAAAAAGACGGCGACGTACAGGTGGAAAAGCCTGTGACCGGCAACGCCGAGGACAATCTGCAGGACAAGTCCGTCCTGAACGTACAAGACATTCTTACTTTCGTGGAAACCGTTCCGCTGGAGACCATTCGTCCCCTGATTTCTCAGCAGATCCAATACAACAGCGCTATCGCCAAAGAGGGCATCGACAATAGCTGGGGCGCCAACATCGGCTCTACCCTGCTGATGACCGGCACCGATCCCGAGACCCAGGCCCGTGCCTGGGCAGCCGCCGGTTCTGATGCCCGCATGAACGGCTGTGAGATGCCGGTGGTCATCGTCTCCGGCTCCGGCAACCAGGGCATTACCGCCTCCGTCCCCGTGTGGAAGTACGGCACGCTCACAGGCGCAAGTGAGGAGAAGATCCTCCGTGCCGTGTGCCTTTCCGACCTCATCACTATCCACCAGAAGACCGGCATCGGCCGCCTGAGCGCCTACTGCGGCGCCGTCAGCGCCGGCGTAGGCGCTGGCTGCGGTATCGCCTGGCTCCGCGGTGCGGACTATGAGGGCTTGAGCCACACCTTGCAAAACGCGGTGGCCATGATCTCCGGCTGCATCTGTGACGGTGCCAAGGCATCCTGCGCCAGCAAAATCGCCATGGGCGTGGGCTGCGGCATCCTGGGCTACAATATGTACCTTGGCGGCAATAACTTCCAGCCCGGCCACGGTATCGTGGGTGAGGACGTGGAGGATACCATCCGCCATATCGGTGTTCTGGCCTCGCAGGGCATGCGGGAGACCGACCGCGTGATCCTGAAGATCATGACCGAGTAAATTTCACATATAAGAGAACCGTTCACCCGAACGGTTCTCTTTTTATGCAATGCTAAATGCTATCATTTGTAGGGGCGGACGACTCTGTCCGCCCGAAAATCGTCGCGCCGTACGTATCATATCATTTTCTACCGAAACATACTCCGTAGGGGCGTGCGGGATAAAAACGTGCCGGTGGCACGTTT
>CALCRH010000308.1 GCA_937894515.1 uncultured Clostridia bacterium
CCGGGTGTTCGTCTTTGCGTGAACTGGTATTGCCGTCTTCGTTGAAAGTTGTTAATAGCGGTGCGTTTGGTTATTGTTATGAACTGGATTCCCTTACGTTCACCGGTGATGCTCCAGACTGTGGGGTCGATGTGTTTAACGAGGCTTCATGTGACATGGTTGTGTATGTCAAGAGGGGAACCAAGGGGTGGACGGATGAGAAAGGGAACCTTAAGAGAAGGTGGCCCCATAATACTGTCAGCGGACGTCCGCTTTGCTATATCGGCGAAGAATATCAGGGAGGCTCGAGCGGAGGTTCTTCAACGGGTGGTTTAGGCAAGGTGTATCTGACGGTGACAAATGTCGTTGTCCAGTATGTGACAAACAGCGTCGAGCCAGCCTTTGCTAATCCTCCAACAGCAGATACGGGATTCGTGAACATCATAACCGAGGTGAAGGGCGGAGCCGTTGCAGTTCCTTCTTCATGGGCAGACAACTATCCAACCTTCACGACCAAGTTCGGGACTGACTTCACCAAGGCTCTTACGATGAAAACAGGCAAGAAAGATGGTGCTGGAAATGACATGTTCGTTTGGCAGGATTATGTTGCAGGTACAGATCCGACCAAGGAGGATGATGTTTTCAAGGCTTCGATTACGATTGTCGATGGCAAGGTGACGATCTCGTATTCTCCTGAGCTTGATGATGAGAGGAAAGCCATGCGGAAATATACGACCTGGGGGAAGAGGAGTTTGATGGATACGAACTGGACGGTTGTGCAGGAAGGTCAAGAGGCCGAGTATAACTTCTTCAAGGTTTCGGTCGAGATGAAATGACCTGATTCGATTTCGCTTCTAACTCTGACTAAGAAGAAGCAACTGACGGTGGGTGTTTCGGCATCCACCGTTCTTTTCACCACCCCTGTCTTACATCATCCGTATTTTGTTATAATCCAATGTGGTGAGGATAGAACAAGCAAACGGCTGATTTCAAGATGATGTGTCGATGTCCACGAAATCCCAGATAGTAGGTTCGGTTGTCGCGGGATTCCCGTCCCCAGCCGAGCAGTATATTGAGCCGCCGCTCGATTTGAACGAGTTCATGGTCAAGCGACCCGTAGCGACCATCTATGTCAAGGTTGAGGGCGATTCGATGATTGGGCGGGGCATCTACGATGGCGACCTGCTCGTTGTTGATCGCTCGCTGACTCCGGCGAACGGTGATGTCGTGGTCGCGGCTCTCGATGGAGAGTTCACGGTCAAGACCCTCCGGACCGGCATGAAGGTCGGAACGGATGGGAAGAAGCACCGGTTCATCGCCCTCGAGCCTGCGAACCCCGCCTACCCCACGATTACCATTCGTCCCGGGCAGGAACTTTTGATGTACGGCAAGGTCACGGGACTCGTCCGCAAGCTATGATTGGCCTCGTTGATGGCAACAACTTCTTCGTGTCGTGCGAGCGGGTGGTCGACCCCAGGCTCAACGGCAAGGCGGTCGCCGTCCTGTCCAACAACGATGGCTGCTGTGTCTCTCGGTCGAACGAGTTCAAGGCACTCGGCATTCCGATGGGGACTCCCTACTTCCAGCTCAAAGACCGTGAAGCAACGGGAGAGCTGGTGTTCAGGTCGTCGAACTACGAGCTCTACGGGGACATCTCTCGTCGTATCATCGCCATTCTGCGGGAGGACACACTCGGGGTTGAGCAGTATTCCATTGATGAGGCCTTTATCTATCCGCCCAAAGTGGATTTGATGGACTTCGGCAAGAGACTCCGAGCTAAGATTCTCAAATGGACGGGCATCCCGTGCGGAGTCGGCTTTGCACCCACCAAGACTCTTGCGAAGATTGCCAATCACATTGGGAAGAAACTCCCCGAAGGAGTCTTCGTGATGCCGAACGATCCGACGGAGATTCTTCAGGAACTGCCGGTCGGCGAGGTGTGGGGCATCGGTCGGCGGATGTCCGAACGGTTGAGACTGCACGGAGTCGTTACAGCGGACCAACTCCGTAAGCTGCCGGACGATTTGATTCGTTCGATTGGGAGTGTCGTCACCTTGCGAACGGCGATGGAGCTTCGTGGACAGCCCGCCGTGGACGACAGGGACTACGATGCTGACCCAGACAGTGTAAGCTGCTCTCGCTCGTTTGGAGAGCCTGTGACCGACCTGAATGGGCTTGCGGAGAGTATTGCGAGTTTCGCCTCGCAAGGGGCGGAGAAACTGCGGAAGCACGGCATGGAGGCGGCTGGGTGCAACATCTTTGCACAGTTCGGAACGGCAGTTGAGCCTCATTGGGTTGAACGGACGGTTGCTTTTGAAGAACCCACGAGTGCCACGAACGACATCCTTCGAGCAATCAGGAAAGCCGTAGGCGGTCTCTACCTCAAGGGAGTGAAATACCGCAAGTCGGGCATCGTCTTCTTCGGGTTGGAGAAAGCGGGTTCTGCCTGTCAGATGGACTTGTTTGATGCACCCAAGCCGGAGTCATCGAAAGCCAAGGAACTCTACAAGGCGGTCGATTCGCTGAACAGGCACTTTGGCCGGGGTAAGGTGTTCTCCGCCGCCGAGGGCATCAAGAAGCCCTGGAAGATGAAGCGGTCGATGTTGTCCAAACGAGCGACGACGAATTGGAAAGAACTCCTCGTGGCGAGATGAGGGGCATCATTTTTTGATGTCGGCCGCCTCAGAATCTGATGTGCTCTTCTCCTTGGATGCGGAGATACGATGCCAGGACTCGAGGTATTCGGTGGCACATTGTGCGAGGAAGTCCTTGTTCGTATATGGGAAGTGCTTTTTGAGGACCGCAATGGCATCATCAACTGTTGACCCCATATAACTTTCAATGCGGCTGAACGGCACACCCAGTTCTATCGCCGTAAGCAGACGATCCGCGAAGATGCCGTTTTCTTCTGAAAGAATCTCATGACGGACCAGTAGCATCTCTATCAGATGGTAATAAGTTCTGCGGTGAAAGGTCTTACAGCTCCAGCAGTGCTTGCTGTTGAAGCATTCCTCGCCAGCCATTCTGGGAAGTTTCAAGCAAGGGAATCGTTCCATGTAGGCATCCCAGGGAATCGTTCCGTCGAGCTTCTTAAGTAGCCGGTTTGTGTTTGCAAAAGACTTCAGGGCGAACACTTGCTCGGGAATGCTGATGTCGGGCCGATTTTTGTGCAAAGCGGCGAGGACCTTTTCGAAGTCCTTTGTCTTTTCAAAGCTTTCAAACTCGGCAGGAGATAGTCCGTCCGTGCATCGGGAGATGAACTGTTGGACTACTTTGCCATTCGAGTTGCGGAGGTTTGCGAAATCGGATTCGCTTTTGGGGCTGAAACCGTTTTTGAAAAACGGTACAACTTCATCTACTTTTTTCATGTGCGAGTTATCTTTGTAGGTTGTGTCGAGTGTGATAAAAGGACCGCCGGCGGTCACTCGCACACACCCGTACATATAATGCCGAATAGTCCAATGGTTTTGTCGGCAGCGGTCGGAACGGTTCGTGAGAAACTTTTGCTTTGGTCGAAAGACCGTCATCGGATTTGGTCATAGTGCCGGTTTGAGCCCTGATTTTATTGCTCGCGACGAGATTCGTTGATTCATGAATTGTCGATTTTGTGAGGTAGTTGGCGGTCAGTTTTTGGTATAATGTAGCCAGCAAAGTGCAATCATTGCACCGAGTTAGACCTTAGCGAAAAGTCTTGCAGGATTTTGAACAACAAGGGTCGGCTAGGTGGATTGAGTGCCAAGCTATCGCTTGGCCTCATTCTCCCCAGTCCGATCGCTTGTTTGGGTTTCCTGCAAGAGCCTTCGCTAACGGTTGGACTTCTGGGAGAATGAGGCCTCTTCTTTCCGAAGTCACCGACCCGAGGCCCGCAAGGGAGCAGGATATGTTGGGAAGGAGATTCGCAGTCGCATTGGCTGTCATAGTGGCAAGTCTGTGTGTCGTCAATTCCTATGCCGAAACCGCAACGGTCGGCAACTGCACTTGGACCTATAAGCAAAAAAATGGGGCCTGGGGAATTACCTCGGTTGAGTCAACGACCAATGAAATCGTTGTCCCTGCGACATTGGACGGCAAATACATTTCGCTCATCGCTTCAAATGCCTTCAACCATTGTTACTGGTTGAAGTCCGTAAAAGTCTCGGTCGGCATCAAGACTATCGGCGACAGTGCTTTCCAAGAGTGCAAGTATCTGGAGCGAGTTGAACTGCCGCAAGGACTGTTGGCGATTGGCAACTTCGCCTTTATGGGTTGTTTGGCACTTAAATCTGTTGTCATTCCAGATACTGTGACCTACCTCGGCTCATATAGTTTTCACGGCTGTACAGATTTGAAGCATCTTGAGCTCCCCGATTCGGTCTTGCAGATTGGCTACGGAGCATTCAACCTCGACTGTAGCCTTGAAAGTGTCCGATTGCCAAACAACCTCGAGATACTCAGCCCATATCTCTTCATGAACTGTACATCGCTAACTAATGTCATCTTGGGGCCTGAATGTTGGTGCATAATGAACGAGGTGTTTAGCAACTGCATGGAGTTGAAGAAGATCACGATACCAGAGAAGATGGAGTATTTTGCTGGCGATGTGTTCGCATATTGCGATGCACTCGAGCAGATGGATTTTGAGGGCTGGCCGCCCGAGTTCGTTGGCGACCCTTGCATACCGAAGGACCTCCACATCCGCTATAATGTGGAATACATTGAGGATTGGGCTGTACTCATCGACGAGTACGGCTTCACGAATGCGGAGGCCTATTATCCCCAGAAGCCCAAAGAGCCAGAGGAGGAGCAATCGAACCGCATCTACCTGACGGTCACGAATGTCGTCGTCCAATATGTACTCAACAGCATCCGCCCCGACATCGCTGTTCCTGTGACCCCTGACACAGGATTCGTGAATATCATAACGGAAGTGAATGGTGGCGGAGCGGTGGCTGTGCCTTCGTCCTGGGCGAATAACTATCCGAACTTTGAGGCGAAGTTCGGGAGCGACTTCACCAAGGCTTTGACAATGAAAACGGGGAAGCGGGACTGTGCGGGGAACGAGATGTTCGTGTGGCAGGACTATGTTGCCGGTACGGATCCGACAAATCCCGAGAGCAAGTTCACGGCGAGCATCGCCTGCGAACAGACGGAGGGGCTTGCTCCTGCGTCGTTTTCGCTGGTGGCGACGTGCGACGTGCCGGAGGGGGATGATGTGACGTATACCTGGTATTGTCGGAACGGATCGGATCTCGTTTCCTACTCGGCCAGAAACGACAAGGTGTTCGAGCCGGAACTGTCGAAGTGCGGACGGTGGGACGTGACGCTTTACGTGACCAACGAGACAACGAAGGCACAGACGTCTGTCACGAATCCGGGTTTCCTCTCGGTCTGTCCGAAGACCGTGCGCGTCAAGCTCGGGAATGCGGGTGCGCAATATCCGTATGATGATGACGCAACGGCGGCCGCGTCGATCGCCGAGGCCCTGACTGCCGTGGGCAAGGGCTCGACGGTCCGACTGTCCGCCGACACGTATGCGGAGTCCGTTACATTCGACAAGGCCGTAACGGTCGTTGGCGACGACGCCTGCCCCGAAAATGTCATTGTGACGAAGGCCTGGAGCTGTCCGGTTCCTGACGTGACGCTCTCTGGACTTACGTTCTCGGGAATCTCGCATATGATCATCTCCGGCGCGCGGTTGACGATGACGAACTGCGTCGTCCGAAATGCCCACGTCGGCTCGGGATACGGCTACTCGCCGTTGCGCATCGAGGGAGCGGGGGCGCTCCTGACGCACTGCGTCTTTACGAATAACCTCTGCGAGGGCAATTATTATGCCGATTACCAAAGTGGCGGCGCGCTCTATCTTTCCGGCGGCACGGTGCGGGAGTCATTGTTCTGGAAAAATCAGGCGACTGGCACGGGAGACAAGCGGCAGCCGGGTGCGGTGACGCTCTGCGATGGCTCGAAGATGATCAACTGCACGGTTTCGGGGAACTACACGCCGACGGTGA
>CALCRH010000309.1 GCA_937894515.1 uncultured Clostridia bacterium
CTCGGACTCGTGACGTCGGAATGATGTTTCACCGGGACGGCCGGGCGCTGAGTGGTTGCCGGTCGAACGGGGGGAGTTTGTCGGCTGCGAACCGTGTTTCCGATGGTCGAAGCGGGGCGAGAGGGGGTAGGTTTTCGGCTGCGATCGGCGGAGCCGACTCCGCGCAGCCATTTATCGAGAACGCCCATAGGCGAAGCCTTCTCCTTTCGCAAGATTTAGCGGAAACGTGTTCCTCGTAAATACTGTATATAGTATAACACATAGTTTTCCAAAAATCTACCCCCAAATGACAAAAAGTTTGATTTTTTTGAAGGTGAGTTCTTGGGAAAAAGACTTTTATTTATAATAAATCCCGTTTCCGGACTTCGGCTTGGGAATCTCCGCCGAGAGTTCCTGCGTGGTTCCGCAGACCAGCCGGCGACAGTCGATGTCCGTTGGGAATTCACGACAAGCACCATTCGCTCCGACAAGGACGAAGTAGGACTGGCGCTTGTTAATGGGCGTGCCGAATCCCAGGTTTGCAATCCGTGCCGTCGCCCGCACCTGTCCTTTCGACACGGGCACCAGGCGCAACGTCTCAAGCTTCAGACGGTAACCCAGGTGGTCACGGATGAACTCAAAGGCCGTTCGGCTCGGCACCCAGACATAAAAAAGGGACGTCCGAAGGGAGAGACTACGTATCGAAGTAGTCTCTCCCTTTGATTTTTTGCAATCAGCCGAAAATCAGATGCTTTGGGTGCAGCGGATGAATGCAGTACGGGAAACGGCAATGGAGATCGTCAATAATGATCTGATTTACGCATAATAGCGCACGGCGGTGGGGAGCAATCCCTGCCGCCGTGCATCATTACGTATGTTTCCATTCCCCGCTCCTGTAAAGCAGAAATGATAGTACCGCCGCCACGCTCCATCCGATAGGCCATGCAAGCCATATTCCGGTCGAGCCGAGCGATGTTCGAGATAACGTCATTGCCAAAGCAACCCGCAAAATGAGATCGGTGAATGTGGCTGTCATAAATTTTTTCATCATTCCTGCTCCGCGCAGTACGCCGTCTGAAACAAGTTTGGCGGATATGATAAAGTAGAACGGTGAAACAATCCGCAAAAATTCGATGCCGCTTTTTAACGCTTCTGCGCTTGGAGTATCAAGGAACAGCGTAACGAGATATCTGCCGGCAAAGAAATATGCACCGGCAAACGGAATACAAAGCAGCCAAACAAGTTTTATTCCTGCCTTGTAGCCATTTTTCACTCTCGGTAATTTATTTGCACCGATATTCTGCGCAGTGAAATTGGAGATACCGTTTCCAAGTGTCGTAAACGATGTGATCACAAGATTATTCAGCTTTACCGATGCTGAATATCCGGCAATAACTCCTGTTCCAAATGTATTGATTACACCTTGTATGAGAATGTTGCCGACGGAAATAAAACTCTGCTGGAGCATACTTGGAACGGCTATCCTTGCCATCTTCCCGAGAAGTGTCCACGAAAACAAGATGAATTTCCCGGTTTTTATGTCTCTAAGCCGTCTGAATACAAAGACAAGAGCAAGAATACAACTTATACCTTGACACAAAAACGTTGCCCAAGCAACACCGTCAACGCCATGCGTAAATACGGATGAAAATGCGGTCGTAAAGAGAATGTCAACACCGATATTGGCAAGTGACGAACACATAAGAAACAGAAACGGTGTTTTTGAATCGCCGAGTGCAGAGAAAATTCCGGTTGCAACATTGTAGAAGAAAACGAAAGGTAATCCCCAAATATAAATATCGAGATACAATTTTGATGCCGGAAGAATTTCCGGCGGCGTATGTATCAAAGTCAATAGTTCTTCGCTGAAAACAATACCGATAGTCATCAAAAGCAAGCACAGAGCCCCGCTTGCTATCATTGTTGTGGTGACGGCTGATTTAAGATCACGGAGCTTTCCGGCACCGAATAATTGAGATACGATCACCGAGCATCCGATATTACACCCGAAAGCGAACGCAATAAAAACAAGCGTTATTTCATAACTGTTGCCGACAGCGGCGAGCGCGTTTTCACCAACAAATTTACCGGAGACAAAGCTATCGGCTATATTGTAAAGCTGCTGAAAAATAATGCTTCCGAAAAGCGGGAGACAGAATCGCCAAAGAACCGAACTCGGATTTCCCACCGTAAGATCCTTATTCATTTATACCCTCCCTGCTTTCTTTATGTTTATAGAAAGCAAGAACGGCGGAAATGCAGGATAAAGCAGTGCCGATTCCGTAGAGAACAGCGAGAAGGTCTGCGCCTTGCGTTATTTTCCAGATGGTGCCGGCCACAAATCCGAGCCCCATTGAAATGGTGGTAAATCTTTCCACTCCGGTTCCCCGGCTTTTTCGTTTGAATTGATTGATAATCAGAAACATCAGCCCAATGCAAAATGAAACCGCCATTAACATTTCCAATACTTTTCCCATTTGAATCGCATTCTTTCCGTAACCAAATTTCCCAAAGCTATTGACGGATGGTTACGGTTATATTATAATAGCGTCGCAGACATATGTAAAATGTATGTTTGATATAATAATTATTCTATTTTGATATGGTGAGAAAATGAATATCAGTTTTGATTACTACCGGGTGTTCTATTACGTTGCCAAGTACAAAAACATAACGCTTGCATCAAATGCCCTGAACTATAATCAGCCAAATGTTACAAGAACGATTAAGAATCTTGAAGGGGCACTCGGCTGTACGCTGTTTGTCCGCACAAATAGAGGTGTTACCCTTACGGCAGAAGGGGAAAAGCTTTATGAGCATATTCGTATTGCAGTAGAACATATTGAAATGGCAGAGACGGAAATCGAAGGCGAAAGATCTCTGCAAAGCGGGATCGTTTCGGTCGGTGCAACAGAGGTGGCTCTTCGGTGTTTTCTTTTACCGGTGTTGAATGAATTCCGTTGTAAATATCCGAGTATCCGGTTGAACATTTCAAATAATACAACATTGCAGGCAATCGCATCCCTAAAAAGCGGGCTCGTGGATATGGCCGTCGTAACAACACCTACCGGAGAGATGAAAGATTTGAAATCTGTCTTGCTGAAAGATGTTCGTGAAATCGCAGTATGTGGGGATGCCTTTCGCGATCTGACCGAAAAAACATTGTCACTTGGTGAGCTTGCCGCTTATCCGATTATTTCTTTAGGACGGAAAGCCAAAACATATGAAATGTATCAGAATTGGTTTGCCGGGAACAATGTAGAATTTTCGCCGGATATAGAAGCGGCGACAGCCGATCAGATTCTTCCGATGGTTAAGAACAATCTCGGTATTGGTTTTGTCCCGGAAGAGTTTTTGAAAGGAGAGGACAGCAGCGGGATTCACTGTCTGAAATTGGTAGAAAACACACCGGTACGATCTATCGTGATATTGAAGCGTCGAGGATGTTCGTTGAGCATTGCAGCACAAAAGATGTGGGAGATTTGCAAAGAAAACGGCGAATTTCAACTTGACTTTTTGCACGATTAGTGATAAAATAATATAAAATTGAATACTCGATATAAGAAGATACGGTTTGAAAAGTTGTTAACTGAGTAGATGTAAAAGGGAATCCGGTTCGAATCCGGAACAACCGCCATTACTGTATTTGACACATTGGGGACAGAATAAGCCATTGGCGTACTTTGTGGAAACGCGGATACTCTGAGAAGGTTTGTCCCTTAATGCGGCATTATGCCGCCTGATCATAAGTCAGGATACCTGCCGTAACTTCTGAGGTTAAACACAATTTGGGCGTGAAGAGTGCAACCGATTTATCTGCCGATTTCGGCGGTATTACGGGTGCACTTTTTTTGCCCGAAATACTGTCTTTTGTCGTTATGCGGTAAATCCGTTGTACTCTTTCCTCCTTGTGTGGAAAGAGTATTTTTTATGCAGGAAAGGAGGTGCGAAATGACGGAGGAAGAAAAAGTTGCTTTGGCGAAGGAACAGCTTTTATCGAAATATGCTGAGCTTGGACGGATTCCTCAAAAGAAAGACTTTGATGAAGCCACAAGGTCACGCATAAAGGCGTTTCTCGGTCCGTGGCCGAGAGCTCTTGAAAAAGCGGGATTAAAGGAACCGCCGGAACCGAAATCTCGCACCTATGCTGCGTCGAAAGGACGACGTAAAAAAAGCAAAACACAAAAATAGGTAAAACATGAAAAAAGGAGAACATTCGCTATGAAAAAGAGACGTATTATTTCTCTGCTATTATCCATAGTTATGGTTGTTACCGTTTTCCCGGCAACAGTATTTGCTGCGGATACACATGACGGAGAGGTTCGGGTTATCATCAGCAACGACACCTATCCCGAAGCCGAAGGTGCCCCCTGGGAGGGAACGCTGGTAGATGAATGGGTGGAAGTCAATGATGACAGTACTATGATGTCCTGCGTTGTTGCCGCACTTGATAACAACGGTTATGAGCAGAGCGGCGCTGAAAACAACTACATATCAACTATTAATGGGTTGTCTGAGTTTGACGGGGGCGGAATGTCCGGTTGGATGGGCACGCTCAACGACTGGTTCACCAACTACGGCTTTGGCGATTTTACCGTTGCGGCCGGAAATTTCGGTGCCGGCGATGAGATCCACATCATGTACACCTGCGCATTTGGAGACGATCTCGGCGGAAACTGGGGGAATACCGATACCTGGATCAACAGTATTGTATTCAGCGCAGGTACTTTGGACAAAGACTTCAATCCGGGATATACCAGCGATTCCGGTGCGTATACGCTGACACTTCCCACCGGAACAACGGAAGTGAATGTAATGCCGACGGCGGCAAATAAGAACTATATGGTGCGTATCTTCCTGAACGCTTTCGAAGAGAACGCCGCAACGCATTACGGTGATTATGAATACAAGCGTAATGATGTTATACCCGTCAAAAACGGCGATACAATTTACGTTGGCTGCGGTTGTGCCGAGTGGCCAAGTATGAATGAATCCGACGGCGGCCATGTGTATGCCTTTAACGTGGTCATTCCCGAAGCCGAACAAAAGGCGGATTATAAAACCATTCTGAACAACACGTTGGCGCAGCTTGCCGTTACGGTCGACAATCCGACCTTCGGCACCGGCGGCGGTGAATGGTCTGTGCTGTCACTGGCTCGCGGCGGATATTTTGCTGTCGACGATCCGTATTTTGATACGTACTATTCCAACGTTGAGAAAACCGTGCCCGGTTTGGCGGAAACCGCTGCCGGAAAAGGTGTGAAAGAGGGTGGACTTGACAACAATAAATCCACTGAAAACTCCCGGCTCATTTTGGCGCTTGCTGCCATCGGCAAAGATCCTACAAACGTCGGAGGCGTCAACGTGCTGGGCGCTTATGATACGAACGGATTCACATGGATCAAGAAGCAGGGCATCAACGGCCCGATCTTTACCCTGATCGCGCTGGACACCAGGAATTATCAGACCAAGAGTACATCGGAAGACGGTAATAAAACGATTCGTCAGCAGTGCGTGGACTTCATCCTCAGTAAGGAACTGGCAAACGGCGGCTGGGCACTTTCCGGTGCGGCGGCCGATCCGGATATTACATCTATGGCACTGCAGGCGCTTGTAAACTATAAAAATGATACCAACGTATCCGCAGCCGCAAGCAGGGCAATCAACGCGCTTTCCGCAATGCAGAAAGATAACGGCGGCTTCGCATCCTGGGGCAGTGTGAATTCCGAAAGCATTGCGCAGGTCATCACCGCTTTGTCCGCTTGGGGAATCGATGCAGACAAGGACAGCCGTTTTGTCAAAAAAGGCGGCTCTGCTCTGGATGCTCTTTTGACTTTCTATATTCCGGAAAGTAAAGGATTTGCACATGTGCTGACCGACGGCAGCGTAAACGCTATGGCGACAGATCAGGCGTCTTATGCACTGGTTGCTTACGATCGTTACAGAAGCGGGAAAACGTCGCTTTATGATATGACTGACGTAAAAACATCCGTCGAAAGCGGTTCAGCGGAAGAAACAACGGAACTGGCTGCAACGCTGACTCTTCCAGAAAAAATCGAGAATAAAGCGGGCACCTCTTTTAATGCAGTGATCAATTTGAATGGATTCCCTGAGGATTACAGACTTCTGGATAGTATTATCACGATTCCGGAGGGTGTTACGGTTACGGATGTGAAAATGGGCTCCCGGATCGTCGGCGGAGAAGTATCCTGGAGCGCGGAAGAAAAAAACGGCAAGCTTCGTATCGTATATTTTGATGCGCAGGAAGGAAATGTTATCAAAGACAGCGGAACCGGATATCCGCTTGAACTCATGACAATCAGTCTTAAGCTGGAAAAAGCAATGACTGTGGATTCCGTCAGTGTGGCAATTTCCGGTATGTCGATGAAGAAAACCTCTGACTCAGAAACGCAGAATATCATCAAAACCGCGTCTGCGTCGGATACAGTCAAAATGGCCGAAGGTATTTCCTTCAGCGCAATGATCCTGTATACAGGTGACGATATCGATCTGATCCCTGCCTCTAAAACTGCCATTGCTGTCGCGGTAACAGGAATTCAGGAAGGAACTAAACTTACTTATAATGACGGAACTGACAGCATCCCCATGCTTTACAACGCCGCCGTTTCGGAAAAAACCGGCGTCTCTACCTATCTCGCTATAATTTCCTCCGATAAGGCACTGAAGGAATTTGTTGACAAAGGAAATTATACATTTGGCACCGGAGATGCGGATACGATGAGATTCGGCGATACAAACAAAGACGGAATCATTAACGCGCAGGATGCTTTGAATACTGTGAATTACTGGCTGAGAAAAACGGAAGCTCCGAAGGACAGCGGGATCCTTGCCGCCAACGTAACAGGCGACAGCCGGATCAATACATTTGATGCCCTCGGAATCGTAGAGCACTTTGTGGACGGCATTGAGTTTGCAATTGTCAACCAGGCTGCAACAGTAAAGAACGCGGTGGACTAAATGCATTTACAAAAGAAAATGATCCATAAGAAAACAATCATCACGGGCGCTGTCCTGCTGATATTTCTTCTCATTTTCCTTTTTCTGTTTCTGTATCGCGGAGGGGTTCTCCCCTCCGCGCCTGCGGTTACAGTGGAAACGCCTGCGAAAATGGAAGAAAAGGACAGGGAACCTTTTTCGCTGGAACTACAATTGACGTCGCTTGGCGAGGCCGTTTATCCTGCCGCAAGTTTCAACATCAGCTTTGATCCCGCAAAGCTTGAGTTTCTGGGAATATCAGAAGGAAACGTAATGATAAAAAGCAGTGAAAGCGCTTCCGGGACAGCTATGCCTGAATGGAGTGTAAACGCAGAACGCGCCAATGAAACAGGGATGATCAATATCATGTATATTGACATGACCGGAGGGAAAAACGCCTTTTCAAAGGAGCTCCTTCAGGACCGGGGAAATGTGCTTTTACTGCTGGATTTTCGGCTGCGCGGAAGTGTCAGAGCCGGCGATATTCTGGAACTGAGTCTGGATGACGCAGTATTTGCTGCTTCAGATGAGCCCGAAAGCCTTTCCGCTGCAGCAGGAACGCTGAGGACTGTCAACGGGCGCATTGTCATAGGAGGCTCCAAATGAAAAAAATACTATCAGCATGGATACTGTTCATACTCTTCTCAGCAGCGTTATGCGGATGCAGCTTGAATAAAAAAACCGTATCTCTGGACAGCGGCATGGAGATACCGGAAGACGGTATCGTTCCGGCTTCTGTTTTTGAACATCTTCAGAAAGAAAACAAGGTCATGACTTTTTCCGGACAGAGCGGAGACTCGTATTACGAGTGGACCGTATTCGGAAGTGATGTGGTGACGCCGCAGGATACGAATATGAAACTCGAGGTAACAAGAGACGAAGACGGCAGAACCGATTTCAGCCTCTGTACGGAAAAAGATTTTGCTTTTTCTGCCGTACTGTCCCTTCATTCATCCTGTCTTTGGACAACAGACAATGCTCTTGTATATTGTTACGCCGGTGACACGGCAGAGCCGGTTTCGTCGGCGTCTGTTACAGGCTCAAAAACATCCGTTTTGAATTTCTCGCTGACGCAGCCCGGGCATTATTCTGTCATCGCGGAAAGATCTGCCGGCCGGGAGGAACAGGCGGTTTTGCCTCCGAAAGCAGTCAAAGAAGAAGACGAAAAGCCGGAAACAGGGGCGGAAACCGATCCGTATCTTCTTGCATCCGGCAGTGCCGGGCCGGTGATATCCGACGGCATACAAACAGGCCGGGAAAAGTACCCGGAAAATCCGGTTTCTGCCGGAAAGCCTGCAGAAGCAGATCCGTATCTCTCCGCTTCCGATGGCGGCGGCGGACGTGTGCTTTCCGACGGCAGACAAACAGGACAGGATGCGTACCTGACAGATCCGGTTCCGGCCGGAAAGCCTATGCCGGTAGAGCCGGAAAATCAAAAGGTTGACGAAAAGAAATCCTATACCTGTACCTTTTCCATTGAATGTTCCACCATTTTGAATAATCTTGACGATCTGAATCCGGATAAGCTGGATGCCGTCCCCGGCACCGGAGTGATCCTTTCCGGACAGACGGTGACGTTTTACGAAGGGGAATCCGTTTATGACGTGCTTCAGCGGGTCTGCAGTGAAAACGGCATCCATATGGAAGCGTCATGGACGCCGATCTATAACAGCGCTTATGTAGAAGGGATCCACAATCTCTATGAATTTGACTGTGGTACCGGTTCCGGATGGATGTACCGGGTCAACGGATGGTATCCGAACTATGGCTGCTCACGCTATCAGCTGGCAGAGGGGGATAAGGTAGAGTGGCGGTATACATGCGACCTGGGAGCAGATATCGGCGGCGGATATGCCATCGGCGGATGAAAGGGGTCCCATGCAGAATCAGGATGTCTTCAGCAGCTATCATCCGCTTATCAATTTTCTCTATTATGGAATATTGCTGACTTTCTCCATGCTGTCCATGCAGCCGGTATGTCTGCTGATCTCTGCTGTATGTGCGGCAGTTTATTATGTTACGCTGAAAGGGGCAGGAGCCGGAAGACTTCTGC
>CALCRH010000310.1 GCA_937894515.1 uncultured Clostridia bacterium
CTTCTGGCACTGACTTCACCACCCGCGCGGGGCTACCTCCGCATTTATGAAAATCCGGCGGTTGCGTCTCTGTCCCGCTCCGCGTCAGCAATGACGCGGGGGTGACTGGTTAGAAGATTCGGATGGCCGGGAATCGGCCGCGAATGAATGCACGAAAATATTGTCCCTTCGATCCAGAACAGAGTAGTTGCTTGAACATGCAGGAAGGAACGCCGTGATATTGATATTTTCTTCCGCTGTGAAAGGCGACGGTGAGCGTGTAGCTGTTGGGGTTGTAGTCGATTGCACGAAGGTTGCTTGAAGTTACAGGAATCATAGTTGTTAGGGGTGTTGAGGGTGAATAAAATTGGGCGGCGGTTCTCGCCGCCCAACGCCATTGAGGGGATCAAAACTCAATGGCTACCGAAGGTTGCTTATTTACGATGCTCGGTGACAGTCGTTTTCTTGTGTGTCGCAGCGTACTTGGGCGTAACATAACGACCAGTGACAGCACTGCGGCAACATGTCGACTTGCGGCTTTTCATTGTAACCTCCTTTCTTCATTGTTGAGTGTGTTCGAAGTATGCTTCAGTCCTTTACCCAGATATGCTTAGTCCTTTACCCAGAAGTGAAAGAACTTGGCGTTCGTCGGATAGATCGTTTTGCCGTGCTTTACGATGTAGCGGCAAAAGACTTCGTGATAGCCTGGCGCGTGAGCGTTACTCATGATGGCATCCCTCCTTTCTATATACCTTTGATGCAACAGTCGCTTCCGGTGAAACAGTTGTAGCATCGGCGGCACTTTCCTTTAGCCGATGGGTGAGTTCGGCAAAGGATGTTGAAATGGTTATTAGCGGTTGGAATCAAATAGTTGCATGCCCATGTGCATGGGGCGTGATGTAGTAAGCGGTGATTGAAGCGGACGTTAATGTGATTTTTCATTTCCCGATCCCATTCTACCATTTGGTGAAATTTGCCTATAAAAAAAATGTCTTATATTCCCAGTGTCATTTGACGGGGCTGAAGTGTGTAACGTTTTCTTTGGTTCTCGTTAGTTATGATACAGGCTACGCTATAAGAGACCTCAAAAACGGTTTCGACTTCAACCGCAGTCATCCCTCGCGTCAAATGCCGAGGAGCGAGGAGATTACGGGCAAATATATTTGCCTGCCATTCGGAATGTTGATAAGGCGGTATACTTCCATTCTCGGCCGGGTGACCAAAAGCCAAGGTTTGGTCTCGATGAAGGAAAAAGTGTCCCAGCTCATGTGCCAGAGTGAAGCGAGAGCGCCCGTCTAGATTTTGGGCTTTCTCATAAACGGTTTCACGAACTCTTATGCAGAACTCTGCCGGGTTAAACTCAGCCTCACGATCTGGAAGCTCTTCGTCGCGAACGATCTCGTATCGGAAGTTTGGAAAGATGACCGGTAGTTTGTGCTCAATGAGATCGATGACGTCAAGGAATTTCGATCCGGCAGGGTAGAGGAAATTGCGAATTTGAACAGCCGCATTTTCAATTCGCTGTTCAGACATCGGCTCTACGCAAAATCCTTCGCCGCAATTGAAGTTCCGTTGTGCCATAGATTATTCCTTACATGAGGATGTGTTGAAGTTCGGATCGTTCGGTCTTGCTGAGGTTTTGTATTTTTCGTGCAAAGGCAACACTTAGTTTTCTTTCGTCAGCTGATAGTCCGGCGAATTTAACGCCGATTCCTTTCTCGCTTTCCGCAACTGCTGCATCAAGATCCTTTTTCTGTTCGTCAGAGAGGGTATAAAGATCAGCAAGTTTTATGATCCATTCGGAGGGCATGTTTTTCTTTCCGTTCTCTACCGCGGAGAGAAAAGAAAGTGCCACATCTAGTTTCTTGGCCATATCACGAAGCAACTCGCTGCGGTCAATCCGCAGTTTCCGAAGAAATTTTCCAAGTTGTGTAAGCTCGCCCATTGTTATCCTCTTTGTGTTTTGTTTTTGTCTGATGTCTTCTTTGCCTTGAAACACCAATAGCGTATCACATTTTGAGAACGCTGTCAACCAGATGGTGAAATAATTTCGTAGGTGATAAGGGCGATCTATCCACTCGCCATTCGTCGTCGGAAACGATGTCGTGTGGTATAATCTTCTCGTATGGCAATGCCCCAGCGAGACAACTTGATTGACGAGATTCAGAAGACGGATCTCCTTCTTGAGTATGCTGTCCAACATGGCGACATAGCCGAAGCCGAACGCCTCCGTGCCAAGCTCCGTGGATCTGCGGGGCATGATGAGCGATGAAGCGGTGCTGATGATGGAACGCTATCTGGACAGCGCCGCCATGGCAAAGCTGCAGCAGGTGACCATCATTCACGGCAAGGGCACCGGCGCACTGCGTACCGCGGTGCAGAACGCCCTGAAGCACAATAAGCTGGTGAAAAGCTACCGTCACGGCAACTTCGGCGAAGGGGAAATGGGCGTGACCGTGGTGACGCTGAAATAACCCGCGCGACCTGACAGAAAACGGAGAGAAAAGGCATGAAGGAAAGACCTTATATCCTGCTGGCGGACGATGATCCGAACATTGCCACGCTGGTGCGTCTGTATCTGGAACGCGAAAACTTTGAGGTGCGGACCGTGGACCGCGGGGACGATGTGGTGACCGAGTTCCACCGGATGCCGCCGGACCTGTTGCTGCTGGATGTGATGCTGCCGGGGCTGGACGGGTTCCAGGTGCTGAAGACGGTACGCAAGGGCAGCAATATTCCCGTGATCATGCTCACAGCCCGGGATGAGACCTTTGACAAGGTGCTGGGGCTGGAGCTGGGCGCGGACGATTATATCACCAAGCCCTTTGACACCAAGGAGCTGGTGGCGCGGGTGAAGGCCGTGCTGCGCCGCACGCAGGGAAACGAGGAAGAGACCGCCGGGGATATCGCTTTCCCCGGACTGACGGTGAGCATACGGGATTACGAGGTACACTACAGCGGCATCCGCGTGGAGATGCCGCCGAAGGAACTGGAGGTACTCCACTTCCTGGCTTCCTGCCCCAACCAGGTGTTTACGCGGGAACAACTGCTGAAGCAGGTGTGGGGTTTCGACTACTTTGGCGACAGCCGCACGGTGGATGTGCATATCAAGCGCCTGCGGGAAAAACTGCAGGACAGCGAGAAGTTCGGGTGGTGCATCCGGACCGTGCGCGGCGTCGGGTACAAGTTTGAGGTAGACTGAGTACGGAGGACCGGGTAGAATGTTTACGCGCGTCATGTGCATGGTGCTGGCTATTATCGTTGTGATCACCGCAGGATTGACGGTGATCTGCGGCGTTGCCATGCGCAACCAGCAGATCGACAGCCGGCTGAATGAACTGATCGGGGACGCGGAGGATATTGCGTGGCTGGCCGCGCAGACCTCGGACAGCCTGCTCTCCGTAGTCGGGTTCGGCGATGACACCGGAAGAAAACTACTGAACCGGAAGGCCGGGGAAGTACACCGCGAGTACGGCGCCTACGTGGCCGTGGTGGACCGCCGCGGCAATGTGATGGATAATATGCGCACGACCTACGAGGATGACCCGGCGTTTGCCGCGACCCTGCGGGGAAACGAGATCCGGGAAGGCCTGACGCGGCTTTCTTGGCGGCGGCGAGCTTCTGCTGCGCGGTGTTGACGTCGACCGCGGCGATCTCCTCCTTGCCCTTGGCGTCG
>CALCRH010000311.1 GCA_937894515.1 uncultured Clostridia bacterium
CGGAATCAACCAGAATGTCATCTGCAGTATGAACGAGGATATCAAGAAGTCCGTTTACAACAATTTCAACGGCAAGGGATATGTTGAAGCGAAATTTGCAAAGCATTTCACTTTCAATGCCAATGTCAGCTATGAATATGAAGGCGGTATAGGTACCAGCTATATGACTCCCACCATCGGTGACGGCCAGTCATTCAACGGCCGCGGTACACACGGAGCCAGCAGCAACAACACCATCAACACCAGTACCTTTCCAGCCACCACCATTTTCAGGTTTAAGAATCTGAGTAGAATCATTTACAAGCTGCATCAAATCCTTATCACCACTAAGAATACGACAGCTTCTGCCACTTTCTGCACATTTTTTAGCAACAGTAGCAATAACATCATCAGCTTCATAGCCATCACACTGCAAAACAGGAATGCCCAATGCTTCAAGAATTTCACAAATCCATGGAATCTGAGCGTGCAAATCTTCAGGAGTTTTATTTCTTGTTGCCTTATACTGATCATACATTTCGTGACGGAAAGTTTTTGTTTTACTATCCATTGCGGCAATAATGTAGCCAGGTTTATAGTGCTGAAGAATATAATGAAAATTACGGAAGAATCCAAAAAGAGCACTGATATTTTCGCCTTTAGAGTTTGTAAGTGGGCGATTTATAAAAGCAAAGTAGCAGCGGAAAATTAATCCGTAGCTGTCCAAAACATAAACTGTTTTATTATCAAATTCCATGTTTTAATTTTATCAGAAAAACAACAAACTGAGTATAAATTCGCAAATATAATTCTATTTTTTTTGATTTTCATTGTAAAGCCTCCTTGAGCTTCTGAAGCTTCTCCATTGAAAACTTTCCGGAATCGACGGCCTGCTTTAGAGCCCGGTTTGTTGAGGATCCGGAAAGCCCTGCATCTCCATCGACGCCGGAACCGATTCCGCGCCGGTCGCGGTATCTTCCGGGATCGAATCCGAGATAAATCGCTAAGCCCTGAAAGGCTGCCACATAAGGTCCTTGAGAATTGGCCTCAAAGCAGATCTGGGACGGGCTGTCAGGCTGGACCACCACAACAGACTGGGGAGCATCAAAAGGAGCATCATCCGCTGCATCTGCAGCAAGATTCCAATTCGGGCGGCCATACCCGGCAATGGTAGACTCGTTAAGAAAATGATTGACGCGGCACACTGAGTCTGAATAGTTTCCTTCAATCGTTGAGATTCTTCCTGTTCCTACGCTCTCAACGATTCCGGTGTGGCCTATCTCTCCTCCGGAGAAAAAGAAGATCTGATCTCCGGGCTCCGGACTATGGTGCCAGGCGCCCGCAGCCTGATAAAGCTCTGCGCTGCGTGCGCAGCCTGGGGAAGCCATATAGCGTCTGGTGCGCTCGTCAAACTGATAAGTCATCTTCATCCCGCGCTCGGTGCCGAACACCTGAGCCATCATATAATCGTAGAAGAAATCGCACCAAGGCTCACCCTGCATGGAGTATCCGTTGTAGATGAGCTCGTCAATGTTGGTCTGAGCGTATTTGGTGACGTTGGCTCCGGTCTCGTGGTATCCGATTTCGGCGCGGCAGGCTGTTATGAATTTCTCCTGGGGCGTCATGGTCACACCTCATGAGCCTGCTTGTTCAGATACTTTTCAAGCTTATCGATGGCCTCGTGCACCGGACCGTCGCAGCCTTTTTCTGAAAGACCTTTAAGGCAGCAGAGCACGCCATAGACTATCAGAGTCTGTTCCTGCTTAATTCCGCTGACGTCTTCATCGTGTTTAGCTTTAAGCCCAGAGATCTCCACTGCGTGCGCTGCATTTGATTCTTCCAGATCCTTTTTGGTGGCGTTGATTGAATCAACAAAATGCACCGCTTTCCGCAGGAGGACGACTATGGCTGTGATGGCAGCAATCAGAGCCGCCAGCGAGATGAGAGAGTTCCCCGAGAAGGAGAACAGAACTTGATCCATGTTCATTTATTGATTTTCCTTTATTACTTTTTTTCTTGTATGGCGGCCGGAAGACCGCCATAACTCAATTAATTTTATGTTGCTATTGTTACATTAGGTCTATGCTCTCTCAAGCAAATCTAAAATCTTGTGCAGAAGTTCTATTATCTGCTCTTTAATTATGGGGGACATAAGGTTCTCCCACTATCTGTTCATACTCGGTTTCGGTAATCCAATGCTTTACTACAGCGTCAGAAACCATACGCTTGTTCCACAAGCCGTTATCGTAGTATTTCTTAACCTTCTCAAACTTCGGGCTCATCTCTGTCATCCTCCTCTGGAATTTCAATGTCAGTCATCATTGCGAGATAGTCCACAGTTGCTTGATTCTTTGCATTCGCATCCATTGCAG
>CALCRH010000312.1 GCA_937894515.1 uncultured Clostridia bacterium
CGAACGGAACGATCCCGTGGACCTCCTCAATGACCTCTTCGGTGCGTTCGTCGCGGTAGGCGTAAACGGGCAGGATTTCTTTATCGCCCTTCAGCAGAACGTAGTCCACGCCCCATGTATCAACGGAAAGGCTCGTTATGGGGTAAAGCTTTTTCGCCTCCGCGATGCCCTTCTTCACATGATGCAGCAGCGCATCAACATCCCAAACAAGGTGTCCGTCCTGCTCCGTCACCCCATTGGGGAAACGGTAGACTTCTTTCGTTTTGATCTCTCCGTTTTCCGTCCAACCGACGATATGCCGCCCGGAGGACGCGCCGATATCGATGGCAAGATAATATTTCATACGCTCACCTTTTTATCATACGGATTATTCCACGGAAAAAGCGCCCGTTTGCCATTTCCAGAAGTCCGGGAAAAACACCGTTTGCCATGCCGCCTGAAATATACATGCTGCGCAGAGGGGCTCCCACGGAGGATGCCATGAGCATTTTATAATTCGGATCGGATCGGTCGCCTCCGCAGCTTTTCAAAAACATCTTTTCGATTACTGCGTACATGATCTTCATTACCGCAGAGTGCTTGCGCATCTCCTCCACGGAGTTTTCCATTGTGTAGCTGCCTTTTTTCGTTTCTGAAGCCGGCTCATAGCTTCTGCCGAGCAGCTTCTCCCATTCGGTCTTATCAGGCTTGCCTTTGCAATTTTCATAGAAGCTGCCCCTCTGCCATGCGGGGATCGGCACGGTCTCTCCCGACTTTACCATACTCACCGAAAGCTCTCCGACCTGTATTTCATACGTACCCGCAGGTAATTTCCACCCGTCATTGTATACGGAAAAGCTGCGGTCATTGAGCTCAAAGCTCACGCTGCGGCTTTCGCCTCTTTTAAGATATACCTTGCGGAAGCCCTTCAGCTCACGCAGGGGTCTGTGTATACCGTCCTGAGGCGGACAGACATAAAGCTGAACCACCTCCGCAGCGTCGTATTCGCCTGTGTTACTGACCGTGACACTTACGGTATCGCCGTCAACGGACAGATCGGAGTATTCAAATTGTGTGTAGCTCAGGCCGAAGCCGAAGGGAAATCGCACGGGTACGCCCGCCTTGTCATAATATCGGTATCCGACGTATAAGCCTTCTTCGTAAAGAGCATCTCTCGTTTTGCCGAAAATTTCGGAAGAGGGTACGTCTTCATAGCTGTAAGGCCAGCTTTCCGCAAGCTTTCCCGAGGGGACTGCCCTGCCGAAAAGCAGCTCGGCTATTGCCTCACCACCTGCCTGCCCTGGAAGCCCCATATACAGAATGCTCTTCACCTTATCCGCCCAGGGACATTCCACCGCACTTCCACTCAGCAGTACCGCCACTGTATTGGGATTTACCTCTGCGGCGGCAAGCAGCATATCAATATGTCCCTGCGGAATGCTCATATCCATGCGGTCAAAGCCCTCGGACTCAAGGCTGTCGGGCAGTCCGACGAACACGACACAGGCTTCTGATTTTTCGGCAGCTGTCCTGACTTCGCTCAACAGCTCAGCGCTCGTATCTCCGTTTTCATCACATCCGGGAGCGTATTCGCAGTTCGGGAAGTAATCTATGGGCTGACTCAGCACTGCGGGGTTTATATGACTTGAGCCTGCGCCCTGATAGCGCATGGTCTTTGCCATATAGCCTATAAGCGCAAGCTTTGTATTTTCTTTTACGGGCAGAAGACCGTCTGTATTCTGCAAAAGCACCGCACCGGAAATTGCCGCCTCACGGCAAAGCTCATGGTGTGCATCATAGTCGCAGCTCTCGCCCGTCATGGCTTCACTGCCGCGAAGAACGAGCCTCAAGACCCGTTCTACCGAGCTGTTGACGGCTTCTTCGGTAAGTCTGCCCTCACGCACAGCCTGTACGCATTCCTGCTCCATATATGCCGCTCCGCCGGGCATATTCAGATCACAGCCTGCGCGAAATCCTTCTATGCGGTCATTCATAGCGCCCCAATCGGTTATGACTGCACCCTTAAAGCCCCATTCATCACGGAGAATACCCGTGAGAAGTCTTTCGTTATCACTGCAATGCACTCCGTTCAGCTTCGGATAGGCGCACATGAGCGTGGAGGGCTTGCCCTCCTTTACCGCAAGCTCGAAGCCGCTCAGGTATATTTCATGCAGACTGCGCTCGTCAATTACACTGTCGGATACGAAGCGTTCCTTTTCCTGAGAGTTGCAGGCAAAGTGCTTTATGCTTGCGGCGACACCTTTGCCTTCAACGCCTCTTATATATGCCGCTGCAAGCTTGCCGGTAAGATAAGGATCCTCGCTGAAATATTCAAAATTACGTCCGCAGAGAGGATTGCGCTTGATATTCGCCCCGGGACCCAGCACCATGCCGACCTTCTGATTTTTCGCTTCCTGCGCAATGGCACTGCCGATGCGGCAGAGAAGCTCCTCGTCCCAGCTGTTTGCCGTTGTTACCTCCGCAGGGAAGCACGTCGCTTTCCGGGAATGGTTGACGCCCAGCATATCAGCGGCGTTTTCCTGCTTTCGCAGGCCGTGGGGACCGTCGCACATGAACACAGAGGGTATGCCGCAATCCGGAAAGCTTTTCGTTTCCCAGAAGTTTTTGCCTGAGCAGAGGGCAATTTTTTCTTCAAGCGTCATTTTTGAAAGAATTATATCTGTCATACCGTCACCTTATATTCACCTGCACCGAGATGTCTGCTTTCGCCATTGATCACAAGCTCCGCCGTGCAGTTTGCCGGAACGGAGACTGTATATTCAACCCTGTCATCCATCTTTTTCCATGCAGAGCTCACCTTGCCGTAAACACTCTTGTAGCTCAGGCTCGCATGGGTAAAATGCCCGCCGGGGACAGGGGCAATGCGGAAATGGTTTTCCCCCGCAACGGAAATGCCGCACATGACGGAGAACACCCATTCGAGTACCGCGCCCTTGGAATAGTGGTTCAGCGAGCCAATGCCGCCCTGTGTGCTGTTCGGACCCTCCCATGCCTCCCAGACGGTGTTTGCTCCGTTTTTCGGCATAGACAGCCAGCCCGGAATATTCTCGTTTTCGAGGAGCCTGTATGCGTATTCGGGGTCTATATCCGTCAGCACATACAAAATAAATGGTGTGGACAGAAAGCCGGTACCGAGTCTCCATCCGTAATTATCAAGGGATCTTATCAACCTCTTTTTTGCAAGCTCTGTCTGCTTTTCGTCCAGAAGCCTCATATACAGTGGGCGTACCTGCTTTGCCTGACGGTCGACGTCGAGGGAAAACTTCTTCACGGAGACAAGTTTCCTGTAGCCCTCACGAACCTTTTCCGCTGTGTCCGCATACACGCTTGCATCTTCGAAGAAGCCTAAGCTCTCCGCAATGCGCTGCATATGCTCCGCAAGATACGCAATATATGCCGTTGTTTCCTCGGGATGAGGAGAGATAAAGTCCTTGATGCTGAAAGCCTTTACCTCCGCCGGCTCTGCCCACTCACCGTAGGATTGCCCGTAATTGCATATGTTTTTCGCATATCTTAATCCTACGCCCGTGGGCTTGGCAGTGGGATACCATTTGCCGACAGTGGATATTTTATAATCCGCATACCGCTTCATGGCGGGATAGAATTTTCGCAGGATGTCCGTATCGCCGTACTGCGCATATATCCTCCATGGAATGAGCACAACGGCATCCGACCATCCCGCCGAACCGTCCATCGGACGCATATAGAAGTCAACGCCGCCGGAAGGTGCGATCTGCGGGATGTTGCCGTTTCTATGCTGACCGTCAATGAGGTCACGGACATATTTTTCCGCAAAACTGCGGTAATTGAACAGATAGCTTGCCGTACCGCAGAAGATCTGCGCATCTCCGCCCCAGCCGTGACGCTCCCGTGTCGGACAGTCGGTGGGCAGGTCTGCGTGATTGCTTTTCGCACTCCACACGGCCGCACGGTAAAACCTGTTCAGAAGCTCATTGGATGAGGAAAACTCGCTCGTTTCCTCCATATCGGAGTAAACGGCTATCGCAGTAAAGTCCTCGGCATTTATGGGAATGTCGCTTTCGACCAGCGCGTATCGGAAGCCGAAGACGGAAAATGCGGTCTTATAATCATTTCGCCCCTCACGGCAGGTATAATCCACCTGCTGAAGCGGTGTTGTTTTATGCTTTGTTGAAAGCTGGATGTTTTTCTGAGTAAACTCACCGTCGGCATCGAGCATTTCTCCGAAGCGCAGTCTGATCCTGTCGCCTCTGTGCGCCGTGACGGAAAAACGGATAATTCCGGCAAAATTTTGTCCGAAGTCCAACACGGTCTTTCCGCTTGGCGTGACTATTTTCCTTGCGGAAAAGTGCTCGTGCTCGGTGACGGGAACGTTATTTGAAGCTGTGGGCGTGACGCTGTGGCGTGTCAGCTTTGCCTTGCCGCAATAGCTCGGTGCAAGGTCTGCATCCACTGTTTCGCCGTCCTTGTTGTCGGCAAGTCGGATCGGACCATCATTTGACCAGTCCCATGTGCCGTCCGTCGGGATGACCGTTCTTGAGCCGTCTGCCGCCGTCAGCTCAAGCTGGGCAAGGAGCTTTGTTTCGCTGCCGTACTGATTACGCAGTCCCCATGCGCCCACACTACCCCTATACCAGCCGTCGGCAAGCTGCACAGTCAGCTCGTTTGCACCGTTTTTGAGAAGCGCCGTCACATCATAGGTCTGATACTGTACCCTCTTGCGGTAATCCGTGATGCCCGGTGCGAGAAGGAAATTGCCGATGCGCTCACCGTTGAGCCTTGCCTCATAAAGTCCGCAGGCGGTGATGTACAGTCTTGCGGATACGACATTTTCAGCATAGAAGCATTTGCGGAAGCAGTCCACCGGATAGCGTTCGGATTTCTTTGCTTTGTAGTCGCCTGTTATCCACTTTGCCGTCCATTGGGAAATGCCCGTTTCAAAGCTCGTTGTGCTCCATTCTCCGACGACACCGTTTTCATCCCACAGGCGAATCTTCCAGACAACTCTTTCTCTGTCACCCGGAGCAACAGGGTACACAGCTCTCATGGAAGAGGACTCAACTCTGCCGCTGCTCCATTTCTCCGTAACGATTTCGTATGCAGTCTGCGCTTTTCCGCCCTCGCAGTTCCATGTCAGTATAGGCTTTCGTGCATCAATCCCCAGAGGCTCAACAAGATATTCGGTTTTAAGTCTTGCTGCGATCATGCATTATTCTCCCTCCGAGCTTTTATCTCCTCCTGCTTTTTACCTATATCCTTTTCAACGCTGAGGAATATAAGCAGCACGGCGAGAATTACGCCTGTAATTGTTTCAAGTCCCACAAAGGAAAACGTGATAAAGCCCTTTGTTGCCGCATTCTGCACCGCTGCTACGGTCTCGCCGTTAACAAGCTCGGGCGCAATATAGCCCGTCCTGCTGAGAACACCGTTGAATATGCCCGTGACGATGCCCACAGAGCTTACTGCAAGCACATTGTATACGCTCATTGCCGTACCGTCACAGCGCAGGTCGGTTTTCCATTCGATGTGGTCAAGTACGTCCGCGAACAATGCCATAAACACATAGGCGCAGGGCAGACCGCCGATATTTTTTATAAACTGTCCGACCAGCACAACGGTCATATTGTCGGGTACTGCCCAGCAGATGCCGCTGCCGATCGCGTAAAGAATAAAGCCGGCTAAGGTCACGTTGCGCTTTCCGAACTTCTTTGCCAGCGGCCACACCGCAAAGATTCCGATGCCCATGGGAATGCCGCCTACGACAGAGACCAGCGTTTGCGTCGAGCCGTCGTTGTAGCTGCCGAGAACATAGTTGCAGTAATACACAAGTGCAAGATTTTTCATGGAGGAGGCACAGGTGTAGATGAGAAAATACACGAAAATGAGTATCATGTACTTATCCGTGAACACCGCCCTGAGTTGATCCTTATACGCCACCTTCGGGGCTTCCGCATCACTCTGCTCAAGGGTAATTCGCTCAATGGTGTAGTAATACTCAAGCAGCACGAGCGGGAAGCTGCAGATTGAAAGAATGCTCATCAGAGCTATCCACTTCGACTGATCGACGCCCAGCTTCGGCATGATGACCATCGGGAAGATGAGCGCAACGACTATGCCGCTCATCATGATCGTCGCGATCTGATTGAAGACGGAGAGCTTGCCGCGCTGCTCGATATCGCGGGTGGACAGCGGTACCATGAGATTGTGGCTCATATTAAAGATGGTGTAGGCGATGGAATAGAAAAGATTGTAGCTTACCATGACCCATATTGCCTGCACCGTGGGGCTTGCCTTTGGTACGGTGAAGAGCAGAACGCCCGTGATCCCGACCAAAGGCGCAGAAAGCAAAAGCCACGGGCGAGCTTTGCCCGCGCAGGTGCGCGTGCGGTCGATTATATAGCCCATGATGATATTGGTTATCGCGTCGATTATCTTGGACACGATGGGGAAAACAGTCAGGAACACGCCGCCCCACAGCGTTGTCAGCTTAAGCACGTCTGTGTAGTATACGTTCAGATAGGTCGCCAGCACCGCATTCAGAAGCAGCGCTCCCATAGGCCCCACAAGGTAGCCCAGCCAGCGTTCCTTTCCCGTGACCTGCTCCGAGCTTATTCTGGTTCGGGTGTATTGTTTTTCAAAAAAAGCTGTACTCATATTCTTTCTCCTGCCTTGACGAATAAAGATTATCTGCTATAATTATAACAACACAGTGTTGTGTTTTTCAATCATCAATTAAGTTATTTGCCGGTATTAACACAACACTTTGCTCAAAAACACTGCACTAATGGAGGTCTGCCATGAATACGAAGGACAATCAGCGTTCCCGACTCACGAGAATGCTGCTCAAGAATTCATATATGCACCTTATGGCACAGGAGCCCGTGGGTAAAATCACCGTCAAGGATATATGTGCAGGTGCAGAGGTGAACCGCAGCACCTTTTACCTGTATTATAACGAGCCCAATGACATCCTCAAGGAGCTGGAGGACGAAACGATCGCCCTTGTGACCGAATCGCTGCACTCCATCGGCACCTCCCCCGATGCCTCTCCCGATGCAATGGCATATCTGCTGTCGTTTTTGCGGGAGGTGCGCCGCAACGGTGAGCTTTTGAGGACCTTGCTCGTCGAAAACAGTGACCCTCATTTCCGGCGGAAGCTGCAATCGGTGGCACTCGAAATGGTAGATACCGCCTTTGACGTTGACATTGACGAGGCGAGCAGGCGTGCGACCTATCTTTTCATTGTCAGCGGCAGCATCGAGCTGCTCATAAGCTGGATAAAGAGCGATTTTGCCGCCTCCGAGCAGTCTCTGTGCAAGCTTCTGTACGAGCTCTGCGAGGGCAGCCTGAAAAATATCTGCCGTTAGTATAAACGCCCTGTTCCGAAAAACCGGGACAGGGCGTTTGTGCTAATTAAAAGGTTATTTATTCGAGGCAAATGCAAAGCTGCAGGACACAGAGTCTGTGGTGTAGCTCACGTTTCCGGAATAACGGAAGCTCATAAACTCCTTTTTCAGATAGATGTAATCCGGAATACTGTCCGGCACTGCCTGATTTTTGACGGTCAGCACGACGTTCAGGGTCAGGGTGTGCATCCACGTGCCGGAGGCGACCTCTTTATAACCGTCGCCGGTATCGACCAGCATACGGAAGCTTGTATCCTTGTTCAGACACAGCTTCGCCTTGACCGAGCCGCCGGAATCCGTTGCGAACAGCTCATACTTTGCCGTGGACGTCTGCTGCTGCGAGCCGCTTCCCACCGTCAGAGTAAACGTGCCGTTTACTCCGGACTGAGACGGATCCTTAACAACGATGTTGAAGGTGCCGTTATCTGACTTCAGCGTCACGGGTCCGCCGTCCGTGGCTTCGGCAGCTTCCAGATGCGGACCGTTGGGATTATAATTGCTGTTTAAGGTCAGCTCGGTCTTGTCCGCATTAAAGGAATATGTGCCGAAGAACCACTCCGAGGCATCAAAGAAGATCGTATCGACGTTCATCTTAAAGCTGCCGTTATCAAACTGCAGGCTCATGGGGAAGCCGTTGCATTTGCTGCTGCTCTTTGCGGTGTAATGCTCCTCACCCGCTGCGGGCTGTGCGACCGTGACCTTACAGCTTGCACTGAAGCCGCCGTCCTTTGTCGTGGCGGTGATGACGGCAGTGCCTGCCGCCTCGGCCGTGACCTTGCCGCCCGCCACCGTTGCGACGCTTTCATCGGTGGAGGACCATTCAACGCTCTTGTTTGATGCATCATTCGGGCTGACGGTGGCAGTGAGAGTCGCACTATCACCGACAGAGAGATCAAGTGACTGTTTGTCAAGCTTGATGCCCTTGACCTTGACATTCTTTTCAGCTCCCTTTCCGCCTTCAAATCGGAGAGTGAACGTAAATTCGCCGTTACAGGTGAGCTTGACCGTGCCGCTGTATTTGCCGGTCGCTTCGTTATAATCCAGCTTGAAGGAGTCGGGAAGCTCGGCACCGTCGAATTTGTTCTTGACGGTCAGCTCAAGCGATTTATCGCTCTTTTCCTTCCATTTGCCGGAGGCGGCACTGTCCACGGTGTTTCCGTAAACCGTTGTCTGCAAATTCCATGTTTTGTCGGGCTTGAGGCTCAGCACCGCATCACAGGTAATAGCCCCGTCATACAGATCATCGTGCGCCTTGAGAACGATGTCGTCCTTGCCTGCGGGAGGAGGGGTGGGCGTGGGTGTCGGGGTTGGTGTCGGATCGGTGGGTGAGGAACCGATGGCATCTCTCGCGGGCTTGAATTCAAATTGCGCCGTACCGCCGCTGGGGAAATAGGTATCTATACGGAAAACACCGTTTTTGTCCGCGGTATAGGTTTTGGGCTGTCCCGCCTTTGCACCGGTCAGACCCGAATCGGCGCTGCTGTTCTGCGTCAGGTCGAGCTTGGTGTTATCCTTATTCAGCGCCCATTTACCGGAAAGCCACGGGCTGTAACCTTCACCGGCGTTGACATATATCTCAAAATCTCCCGTGCCCAGGAAGGATATGTATGCGTCACCTACGATGCCGCTGTAGATGCCGTGGTAGACGGGTGTTCTGTAAAGCTCACCGTCAACGGTCGGCGCAGAAGGCTCGTGCTTCTTCTCGGAGGAGGTGTTTGCCGACGGATCGGAATCGACGCTGATGCTGTAGAAGGCAAAGTTGAATACGATCCCGTTTGCACTGTCTGCGGTAAATTTGACCGTGCCGGAGTATTTTCCGTCGTCGGATTTTTTGAGGGTGAAGGGGCTGTTCAGCGCATTTGTATACTCGCCGCCCGTGACGTTGAGCGTCAGGGAGCCGTCTGACTCTTCGCTCCAGCTGCCGCTGACGGCTTTGACATAGCTCGGAACATAGGGATCGACCTTGATCTTCATGACCCACGTCTTATCCTTGGCGATATCAAGCTGTGCATAGCCCTTGACGGCACCGTCAAACAAAGTGTCCTGTGCGGCCAGACGGGCAACCAGATCACCGGTATTTTCGTCTGCATCCTCTGCCTCATCTGCTTCGGGTTCATCTGTTTTTGGGATATCGCTGCCGACCTTATCGTTGACGGGATCCAGAACGAAGGTCACAGAGGCCGAGGGCAGCTCGACGGGGATCTTGTACACACCGTTTTCTGCAGAATATACCTTCTCCACGCCGGACTCGGCATCGGAAAGCTTTGTGACATTCTCGGCAGTCTCGTCCCATTCGGCTGTCAGCATGAGCTTGCCGTTTGCTTCGTCAAGGGTCCAGTGGCCCGAAAGCCATGGATCGTAGCTGTCGCCGCTGGAGACCATGACATAGAACACGTCCCCGTAAAGCTCCTTGTCATCAGCCGTCTTGTTCTGCGGCTCTTCTTTGTGCTGGAAGGACATATACGCCTTTCCGACACCGACCCAGAAGCTTTCGGTTTCGGTGCGGTAGATCTCTCCTTCCGCCGTCTGAATGTCGCCGGCATCGCTGCCGAGGATGAAATACAGCCCGCAGCCCACAGCGATCAGCACAAGTGCCGCCACGGCGATCAGGATCGTCTTTTTGGTTTTAGTCATTGATTCTGCTCCTCTCATATTAATTCTTACGACTAAATCTTAAGATTATTATATCAACATTGTGTTGTATTTTTCAACCATCAGTTCATTTAATAATTCATAATAACGCAACATATTTGAACAAGCTGCCGTAATAATGACATAAAAATAATCAGAGACGGGCAATCAGCTGCACACCGGGAGCCGGCGTCAACATATGCTTGTACAAAAAGCCTGCCCTTATTTCGGTCGGACAACGAAAGTCAAGCTCGGAATATGCGGTATATCATGAGCCAATCCGCTCGAAAGCGACTGCATATTTCGTGTTAGAGTCGGCAAAAATGCCTGTAATTTTCTTTTTCAGGATGGTCATATTGTGCTCGCTGGAGCTTTCCGGAATACCGCTAAGAATGCAAAGTCGGGGGAAGTGAAAAACGATTGCAGCCTTGCAACCTTAAATCCTGTTTTTGCCGAAATTATAATGAAATATATCCTGAATTTCGGTCTGCAATACCTTTTTCGCGCAAAAAAGTTACTGTTCCAAGATTGCAATCCATGCCTAAATCTGGGCGCGTGTTTGCAACCTTGCAGGGCGTGCTTCTGCGTTAGCCCTGCAGTGGATGATGGCAATGGGTTATTGCTTCCTTGCAATTTCGCTGTAAACCATAAGCTACATTTTTCAGTTTTCGTAACCTATGGTTTACATTTTTCAAAGATGGTAAAAGCCGGGG
>CALCRH010000313.1 GCA_937894515.1 uncultured Clostridia bacterium
TTCTAATATCTGGCCAAATCTTTTCATATTCCTCACGATTTGTATTACACAAAGATTGACCAACATTTCAATAATCGAAAGTTGGGATGGGGATTCAACGACAAAAACTACTATTCAAGGATTTTTGCTGGATTCAAACAGCCGGAAACCATTGCTCGTAATATCGGAGGGATTTTCGAGGATGGTGATTACAGATTGATAAGTGTTGATATGATTCTGGAACGGATAAAGGCTGATGGAGAAGTGATCTGCAAGCCGGCTCTTGAAACTGGTTCAGGGAGAAGCATCCAGTTCTGGAACTACGAGAGAGACAGAAACGATATAGAAACATTCCTGAATGACAGGAATGAAAAAGATTTTATAATTTTGATAATACGGGCCCAAATTTGATTAGACTGACTGATTACACTCGTTTTTGTGCAATTTAAATAGTGGTCTAAATGTCGTTTTAAATAACAGATTTAGATCACTATTTATGATGGCTGTAAGAAAGTTCCTAGTCGGTAATTACGGTGGATTAGTTTCTAACTTTTGATAATAGAATGACTTATTTCATATATAATGAAAGCGCCTTTTGAGGCGCTTTTTACTTGTGTGAAAAAATTTTTATAAAAAGTTTGTAACGAATTACATGTTACAACGTCTAACTATTGAAAGCGGAAAGGAGGTTAAGTGACTTTTGGATATCGAAAAAATATATCGAACATATTTCATGAAGGTTTATTCTTATGTGTTAGGCACGGTCAAAGACCAGACTATTGCTGAAGAAATAACACAGAATACTTTCGTGAAAGCAATGACAGCAAAGAAAGAATTTCTTGGTAAGTCTTCGGAGTATACGTGGCTATGCGCTATTGCCAAAAATCAATGCATTGATTATTTCCGTGAAGAAGAAAAGAAGGAAGCGCTTCGCTTCGAAACAATTGACAGCGTAACGCTGTTCGATAAGCAGCTGCGGGCGCGCAAGTTTACGGTGCAGGAGATCTTGCCGGAGGGACATGTCCTGCTCACCGGAAGCGCTAAGATCGGAAAGTCTTTTTTCGTTCTGGATTTGTGCGCGTCGGTTGCAAAAGGAGAACCTTTTCTCGGTTATCCGACGAAACAGGGTACGGTTTTGTATCTCTGCTTTGAAGATGACGAGAAAAGAATACAGCAGCGTCAGTTCGGTTTTCTTGACGAGGGTGTGCCGGGACTTTATTTCAGCAACGATGCGACTACTTTGCGCGAAGGCGTGATTGAAAAGATGGAGAACTTTGTCACGGAACATCCGGACACGCAGCTTATTGTTCTTGATACGTTTGTCTTTGTCCGCGACACGGATAACGGCGCGAACGTTTACGAAAAGGATTACAAAGATATCATCCCCTTTCACGAATTCACGCAGAGACATAATCTCACGGTGATTCTCGTGCATCACACGAACAAGAAGACCGACGGCGACGAATACAATCAGGCATCCGGTTCGACTGGACTCACGGGTGCGGTTGACGATTACTATCTTCTGAAGCGTGAAAAGCGCGGCGAACGCAAAGCAAAGCTTTTCATTTCCGGTCGTGACGTTGACGTAATCGAGCTTGAACTTCAGCAAGGAGACAACGGCTTCTGGTCCGTTGCCGACGGTAAAAAGTATGCTGAAAAAGAAATTGATCTTACCGTAAGATGTGTGTTTCTTTTTCTCTCTTGGCAATGTGATTTCACAACTGCTTTTGAAATCACAGCGACGGAGCTTTCCGCTAAACTGAAAGATACTTTTTCAGTTGACATTCCTTCAAATATGATCACGAAGAATCTCACGTCGCACCACGATGAGCTCGAAGAACTCGGAATGAAATTCGAAGCTGTCCGAACGAGTGGGAATAAATCGTGAAGTCTGAAAACCCTTGATTTTACTGGGTTTTTGAGCCTTCAAAGCTCGATTTGATAGCAAAATGATAGCAGCCGCCAAAACTCATTTATTCTGAGTTCCCGACGGTTTGCGAGTAAAGATTATCTGAATACAACGAAAAGGCATTACTGACTTATGCAGTCGGTAATGCCTTTTTTGCGTTTATTTGGCTTGTATATCAGTCTTTAAGTTTGTCCTTGAACGCATCCACAAGCGCATCGGACAGCTGTTTGGACGGTACCTTAGCCCAGATTTGCGTGGTATCGAATTCGGGGAATCTGTAACGCCATTTATCATAGTCCTCTTTGGAGATTTCGCCGGACTTATACTTCGCTGCCTGCTCAGCCCAAGCAGTTACCATCTCAAAGAAAGAAGGATCAGAAATGTTGCTAACATCAAAATGCAGCGTAACTTCCCCATCTGCGATATTTGTTTTGAGCCCGTAAAGATCTTCAAGCGCAAATAACGTGTGCATCAATCCGAGCTGGCTGTCAATATCCGGGACGGACAAAGCAAGCGGAGAAACATCAAGAACATCGGCAAGCGCCTTTGTCAGATCGTCCTTCGGCGTTCTTGTGCCGGATTCATACTGTGCCATACGAATATCGGCTGTCTTTTCCGGGAAGCCGACAAGCGTACCGAGATACTTCTGCGTCATTCCACGCAGGTTACGAATAAAGCGAATTCTTTCACCGATAGCCATAATAATCACTCCTGAAATATGTACTGTCGGTATTATAGCATATATGTTTAGCATCTGTCAAGATAACTGAAACAAAAAAGTTTAATATTTTTACAGAAAGCCACTTGACATAAACAAATTTGTTTAGTATAATAGCGATGCATTAAACATATTTGTTTAATATAAATAATGGAGAAAGGAGAAAATTCACATGGCAAGCAACAATTTTTTGAGGGTCGATGATGTGGCAAAAGAATTAGATGTTTCAATATCCTACGCATACAAACTCGTAAGGCAGTTGAATAAAGAATTGGAAAGCAAAGGCATAATCACAGTTTCAGGTCGTGTAAATAAAAAATATTTCATGGAACGTATGTGCTATGGTTCGCAAACAGATACAGCAGAAAGGAGATAATAAAATGGCTGTTTACAAAGACGATTCAACCAATACCTGGCGGTCAGTGTTTCGATACACTGACTGGCAGGGCAACAAAAGGCAAACACAAAAGCGCGGCTTTAAAACGAAGCGTGAGGCTCAGGCCTGGGAAAGAGAGCAGCTTAATAAGTCAAAAGCGGATCTTGATATGTTATTTGAAAGCTTCGTAGAAATCTATTTTGAAGATGTAAAAAGCCGTATTAAAGAAAACACATGGCTCACCAAAGAGCAAATCATCAAAACAAAAATTTTGCCGTATTTTCAAAGCAAAAAAATATGCGATATACAGCCTAAAGATGTTATCGCATGGCAAAATAAAATGATCAACCATAAGGATGAAAAGGGAAATCCATATTCGCCCGTATATCTTAAAACATTGCATAATCAGCTCAGTGCGATTTTTAATCACGCAGTAAAATACTATGGCTTAAATGCAAATCCTGCGGCAAAAGTCGGAAATATGGGTAAATCCAAAAACAAAGAAATGCAGTTCTGGACACAGGAAGAATACCGTAAATTCGCTGATGTAATGATGGACAAGCCCCGATACTATTACGCATTTGAAATGCTGTACTGGTGCGGTGTTCGTGAAGGTGAACTGTTAGCACTTACTCCGGCGGATTTCGATTTCAGTAAAGGAACAGTTTC
>CALCRH010000314.1 GCA_937894515.1 uncultured Clostridia bacterium
AGCCGAGCAGCATCGCCTTCAGCCCGATCAGGTTGTGGTTCTGGCAGCAGTCGTACTGCGGATGCTGCACGCGCTCGCCCTGCTCGTACGGCTCGAACATGAGGACGACCATGCCGCGGCGGACGACGTCCACGCAGGCGCGCCGGTAGATGTCGCCGTCCTTGCGGCCGTGCCCGCAGCTCATCACGACGGCCGGATACGGCGCCCGATGGGCGGGATCCGTCGGCACGAAGAGATTGGCGGGGACGACGAGTCCCGGCATCGACTCGAACGTGACGTGCTCGACGCGGTACGCCCCCTTCTCGAACGTGCGCACGCTCCTGAAGTTGAGCGGCGTCCGTTCCGGCAGCGGACCGATCGCCTCCAGCATCTTCGCGCGCATCTCCCGGCGGCGGGCTTCGCATTCCGAGCGGTTCTTCACGCGGCGCCAGGCCGAGTCGGCGGCCGCATCGGCCTCGGCGACGCGCCGGTAGACCTCGCTCCAGCTCGACGCATCCGCTCCGGGCGGAAGGAACTTCCTGGCAACGGCGCGGGACAACCGCCGGTCGGGCGAAAGGTCTTCCGGCTTCGCCGACGCCAGCGCCTGCATCTCGGCGTAGAGACGCGCCGCGTCGCGCACGACGATGGGCGATTCGCCGCGATTGAACAGCGTCAGCGCCTCGTCCGCCGATGCGCACAGGCGATAAGGAGGGATGTAACGCGGCCAGATGAACTTCTCATGGACTTCGCTCGCAAGCTTCCCCTGGACAATGAAGAGGTGGTCTTTCTCAAACACGTCCGGACAACGCCCGAGCGCAGCGGCGAAAAGCGGCAGCGACTTCGGATCCTCCGTCTGCCACCGCACGACAATCTTCCGTCCGCCCGGCACGCGTGCGAGAATTTCGTCAACACCGTCCAGACGTCCGTCCGCGGTCATCTTGACATCGAGGACGATGCCGAAGCCTTCGTCGTCTTTTCTGTCGAAAAGAACCGCAATAAGGCCGAGATCACGGTCCATGCAGCCAATACCTATTTCCGCGCCAGTGAATCCACCTCCGATATGTTCGCATCCGTCGATGCGGCGATCTCTTCCCTCGAGCGCCAGATCCGCAAGAACAAGACCCGTCTGGAAAAGAAGATCCACACCGAGCTGTTGTCGATGCTCAACAATGAGCGGGAAAAATACGAGAAGTTTTTCGAAAACTTCGGTCTACAGCTCAAATACGGGCTTTACTCCGACTACGGGATGCACCGCGACGTCCTGCAAGACCTGGTGCTTTTCCCGTCCTCCTTTGAGAAAAAGCCGGTCACGCTGGCGGAATATGTCTCCCGGATGAAGGAGGGGCAGAAATATATCTACTACGCCTGCGGCGAAACGGCGGAGAAAGCCGCCGCCCTGCCGCAGACCGAGGCGGTTACCGAGCAGGGGTATGAGATCCTGTATCTGACCGCCGATGTGGATGAGTTCGCGCTCAAGATCCTGCACGCCTACGAGGAAAAGGAGTTCAAGTCCGTCTCGTCCGGCGATCTCGGCTTTGATCTGCCGGAGGAGGAAAAGAGCGAGCCGACCGACGAGCAGAAATCCCTCTTTGAGGCGATGACGGCGGCGCTGGATGGCAAGGTCGCCAAGGTGCGCGCGTCCAAGCGGCTGAAAACGCACCCGGTATGCCTAACCAGTGAGGGAGAAGTCTCACTGGAAATGGAAAAGGTGCTCAACGCCCAGCCGGGCGAGCAAAAGGTCAAGGCGGAGCGGGTGCTGGAGATCAACGAAAACCACCCGATCTATGCCAAGCTAACGGCGATTCGCGACGACGCCGACCGGGTGAAAGCGTATACCGAGCTTTTGTACGGGCAGGCGTTGCTGATTGAGGGGATGTCGGTCGAGGACCCCGTTGCTTTCTCCAATACGCTGTGCGATCTGCTGTCGAAATAACTGCCTGTTTCCCGGGGCACCGTCCTTTGCGGACGGTGCCCTTTTTTCGTATGCGTTACGCCCAAGCCGAAAATGTAGTGAAGACGTCCTCGACATCCCGCGCAGGCAACCTGCCTTTGCAACAAAAAGGGGAGGGGACAGAGCCGCTACGAGATAAGTAGGCTTATTCACCGAAAAACACAAAAATCCCTCTGCCGGTTTTTCCGACAGAGGGATTTGTTTTTAGCTGTTGAATAATCTATTGAAGATTATTTGCCTTCCTTAATCGCGGCCTGTCTTTCTCCAATTCGGTTAGGGACGGGGAGGATACCCCGAATTTTACTTCGGGGTTCCCGTTCTCTTTGCCGTCCACATGGCACTTGATCGGATCATTGCCGCCGCCGAACCGCAGATACCATTCAAAGTGATCCTCAAAGATGACGATTTTCTCTACATAGGCATCAATGACGCTTTCGGGGATGCCGTTTTCAAAGTATTCCGGTGCATTGTACTGTGAAAGTGCAAACCGGAGCGTCTCGATCTTGTCGCTGTAATTCACGACGGTATCTTCCTTTTTCGGAAGCAGGGCTTCGATCTCATCCTTTAAGGTGTCGATCTTGACTTGTGTTTCCGTGCTCTGCTTCAAGAATACCTCTGCGGTGATCTCGCCGTCCATGCGCATATCCATGAGTCGGTCAATGCGGGACTGCATCTTTTGGAGTTCTTCCTGCTTTGCGATAAAGGTGTATTTGGTATTGCTGTCGGTTTCCGGCACATCGTCAATGTGAGCTTCCAACATGGAAGTTGCGAGCTTCAACACCTCATCACGGTTGTCAAGAAACTCTCTGAAAATATACATCGCCATCATTTCGAGTTTCCAACGCTGTACCATAGGCGAATTGCAATAGCCCTCATACGGCAGACCTTTTTTCTTGCGGCTTTCGGGTGTGCCGTTTGCAGTGACTGAACGGCACCGATAGGCAATTTTCTTCGTCTTGCCCGCACCCGACCAATGGGTACGGTTGACGCCGGAGCCGCAGGAGCAGACGAGCAGTCTGCCCCAGATGTCTTTCGGCAGTGTTTTTCCTTTGCACTGTCTTCCGTTCGGGGTTTGTTTTGCGGGATTGGTTCTTGTTTTCATAATTGTTTGCACCCTTTCATATTGTTCGACCGTTACGATCGGTTCGTGTCTGCCCGGCGTTTGTGTGAGTTCGACTTCGCCGTAGTTTTTGACTTTCTTCTGCACGAGGAAATCCGGCGTGTACTCTTTGTGATAGGTGAGGATTCCGCAGTAAAACGAGTTTTTCAGCACATGGGAGATCACCGTACAATGCCAATTCGATTTGCCGGTAGAGGTCAGCCGTCCCTGCCGTTCCAGTTCATCCTTGATCTGCATCAGCCCGTGACCGTCAAGGTACATATCAAATATCAGCTTCACGGTTTCCGCTTGCTCGGGTTCGATCAAAAAGTCAACATGCTTTTTGTTGTCATCGTCTATGGTTTCTTTTCGTCGATATCCGAGAATGCTTCCGTTCCCGTAATACACGCCGTTTTCAAATGAGGTCTGCTGACCGGCTTTCACCCGGACGGAGGTCTTGCGGCTTTCGTCCTGCGAAAGAGACGCCATGATCGTCAGTCGGAATTCGCCGTCCCCGTCCGAAGTCTTGATATTATCGTTGATAAAATAGACATCCACCTTGTAGGTTTTGAGGAGCCGTGTATAGTTCAGCGTATCGACCGTATTGCGGGCAAAGCGGGACACCTCACGGGTGAGGATCATATCAAACTTGCCGCATTTGGCATCAAATATCATTTGCATGAACTGCGGCCGCTTTTCGGCGGATGTGCCGGTAATGCCTTTGTCAACATACCAGTCCACGACCTGCCATTCGGGGTGCATCGCCAAAATCGGTTTGTACCAATCAAGCTGGTTTTCGAGAGCGTTGATCTGCGCCTCATGCTCGGTCGAAACACGGGCGTAGATCACGATTCGCTTGGGTGTGGGATTTGTTTCAATCATTCGTTTTCCTCCTTTTCATTATTTGCGATGACGAACTTCGAGAGATCGACGATTTCGGCATAATCGTTCAGAATATTGCGATACATATATGCCGGGATGTGTCCGTCCTTGTAAAGCTGTTCGATCAGTTTGAGCGCCGCATAACACATTGCAGGATCGTTCGATTTAATTTTACTCATACATTTCCTCCTTGCAAATGTGCGATTACAGACATGGACCGTCATCACGGCGGCGGGGCTTCTTTTGCACCTCTTGCTCGGCTCTGCGGGCACAGTCTTCTTCAAGGAGACGGAAAAGATAGTCAAGACAGTCTTTCGGTGTGTCGCACCCCTGCGGGACAAGCTCACGAATCTTTGCCATCGGAAGCTTCAGCGTTTCCACCTGATTGGGTTTCAGCTCGTCCAAAATGGCGAACACTCTTTCACGGTCAAGCGTTCCGGCATCTTCCTCTCTGTGCATACGGATCGTCTGTGAATGTGACGGGAAAACCTCGTTGTCGTCAATATAATCGACGACTTCACGCTGATTATCTTCGCTGAGAAAAGAGAGTTCAACGGCGGGAGAAAAGGCAATTTTCTTTTCGTCAACGAATTTCAACAATTCGGGAACAAGGTTTGTCAAACGGATATAGCGTTGAACAGTACGCCCACTTTCTTTTTCAGAAACTTCCTCACGGGACTTGTGGCCAACTTGTCCACAAGTTTTGCCTTGATGGGAAAGAGCATCCATTTTCATCTTGTAGGCAAACGCTTTTTCGCTTGGCAGGAGTGTTTCACGCTGATTGTTGGAATCGACCATCAAAAGCGTGGCTTCGTCGCGGTCGATGTCAGAATAGACGATAGCGGGGATTTCCTTCATACCGAGTTCTTTTGCCGCCTTCACACGGCGATGCCCGGAGATGATTTCGTACTTTTCGTCTTTGTCATCAAGCGGACGAACAAGAATGCGGTTAAGAATCCCAACCTCACGGATGCTTGCTTTCAGTTCCTCCATAGATTCGCCGTTCTGCACCTTATACGGATGATCCTTAAAATCTTGGAGCTTATCGATTTTGATGGGCTTTTGCGTCGTCTTGTATTTCTTCTCAAGAGCCGGCGCAGTTTCGTTTTTGACCTCTGCGGTCAGGTTTTCTTTTTTCATATATTTTTACCTCTACTTTCGTATTTTGTTTTTGTCTGCCGTTTCTGAAAGAGAGAGTAATTATCAAAGTAAGAGTTCTTGAAACGGCAGTACGGTTTTTGTTTGTCATATTCATAACTGCCTTTCTTGGTTGTTTTTGGATTGTTTTTCTTTTGCTGTGTCGCCGGGTATTATTGGTGCCTTGAACGGTTCCGGTGGGTTTTCTCCGAGTAGCTCTGCCGCTTCCGTTCGGCTGCGGTCAAAGCGATCTCGTTCACAGAAGCCGTAGGTCTCGCTGAGCTTTTTGACGGCGGCGTATTCTTTGGTTGGGCGAATGTCCTGCCGTGCTTTTTCAAGCTCGGTCTTGTCGGCGGAGTCGGCTTCGGTTTGTGCATCACGGTACGCTGTGAGCTTTTCCGTCATCTGCCGGTCAAGCTCCTCACCCCATGCTTCGTATTCGTCGAGCCGTGTTTCAAGTGCGGGGACACTGTATTCGGCGGCATACTGTTTGAGCATAGAAGTACGGGAGGACAGATCGGAGATTTCCTCGTTCAGCGTTCTGATCTCGCTTTCCAAAGCAGTACGCTTTGTTTTGTTAAAGAACTTTGGCAGGGCGTTCAGTTCCTTTTGCAGTTCATCCCGCCTTGCCTTTTTCTCCGACAGCGTTCCGTCTGCTGATTTGTACCGTGCACTATAATTGTTTTGCTCTTTGATCTTTTCACGGGTTTCATAAATGCTGCTTCGGTTGACACGCTGTTCATAGCAGAGCATTACAATATCTGCGTGCAGGTCTTCGAGTTTTTCCACCAACATAGAAAGAAGCACTCCGATGGATTTCAGCAGATATTCCACTGCCTGTACCCAATAGCGAAGTGCCTCGTTATCAATGCGGATCAGGTCATTCATCTTGCGTCTGTCAGACGGTTTGCCTTTGCGTTCCAGAGCAATAGCGGCGACACCGAGATGCACGGTCGGTTGTTCCGTAATGCCTCTTGCCTTGAAACTGCGGTGGTCGATCGTTGCGGTAAAACCGTTTCGCTCAAGGTAACGGTTAACTTCTTCTGCCCACGCTTTCCGCCAACGGAAAAGCTGTTCGTCCGAGTTCCACCTTTCGGTGATGGGATTTTGCCTGCCGTACTTTGAACTTTTTGGGTGCTTGTTCAGCCGTTCATAGCCGTCTGCTTCGGACGGCAGAAGATATTTCTTTTTGCCGTTTACAAGATAAAGGTATTGCTTCTCCCACCCTTGCTTTTGTGCCGACAAAAATTCAGAGGCGGTGAATGCTTTTTCTTCTCAGATCGAACCTCGATTATCAGTATAGCGCAGGAACTCATTCTGCTTCATTTTGAATATCATTTGCGGCTTTAACGTAAAATTCAGACTGTTTATCGAACATT
>CALCRH010000315.1 GCA_937894515.1 uncultured Clostridia bacterium
GTGGAGATATCAGTTTTACTTCTGCCTTAACCTACGATTTGGAGGTTTATTCTAAAGCCCAACAACGTTGGCTGGAAGTAAGTTCGGTTTCCAATTTCGAGACTTATCAGGCCAATCGTTTGAAGCTGAGATTCAAAGACAAAGCGACAGGCAAGATGAGATTGGCTCATACCTTGAACGGTAGTGCTCTGGCCCTTCCTCGTGTTTTGGCTGCTATCTTGGAAAATTATCAAACGGACAAGGGCATTGTCGTTCCTGAAGTTTTGAGAAAATATACCGGTTTTGATATTATTGACTAATGGCATTGATGCGCAAGTTCCTGCTTTTATTGGTGTCGCTGTTGGTATGTGTGTGTACTATGGCACAGCAAACGACTGACGAACAGTTGGCTATGCAATATTATAAAGACGCAGAATACGAAAAGGCCGGCGAATTGTTCGAAAAAATTCCGATTACCAAGCGAAATGCCTACATTTACTATTATTACTATCAAACCTTATTCCAATTGCGGGATTTTGACCAAATGGAAAAGGTGGCCAAAAAGCAGTGCAAGTTGTTTCCCGATCAATTGCGATATCGTGTCGATTTGGGCTATGTGTATGAAATTTCCAACCAGATTGGTAAAGCCGAAAAAGAATATCAGTCGGTATTAAAGGATGTCCAACCTAAAGATTATAGCATTAGGGATGTGTATAACTCCTTTTTGACGAAAGGGAAACGCGAGTATGCTTTGGATGCTTTGATGAAGGGACGAAAACTTTTGGGTGACGATAAAGCGTATGCGAAGGAAATAACCGACATTTATAGTCAGTTGGGCAGAACCGATAAGCTTTTTGAAGAAGCTGTCGCCTTAGTGAAAGACAATGAGGAAAAATTTATTCAGCAGTCTGAAGAAATCATCCAAAATGCTTTGATTGACGATGAAAATTCCCAAAAGTATCAGACAATCAAGACAATGCTTCATGAAGTTGCTCATGCCAAATATCATAATCAGGAAGCTGCAAAAGAGAATGGTGCCAAGTCCAGGGAGCAGAAAGAAACAGAGGCTGAAAGTATTGCTTATGTATGCTGTGCCCACTATGGAATTGATTCAGAACCATACAGTGCTGCTTATATAGCAGGATGGTCATCTGATAAGGAGGCTTCAGAGCTTAAGGCTTCCCTTCAGACTATTCGTGAGGGTGCAAGTGCCATCATTGATTCCATTGACTGGAAGATTAAGACCATCATGGCAGAGAAAAATGAGGAACAGGCGAAAGATGGATTTGTAGAATTTGATCCTGCCATCTTTGAGGGAAGTCCATTTGCAGAAGATGTCCCTTTCGTTAAAGCGGAGGTTGATCAGCCAGCCGGCTTTGTGAAGATAGAGCCTCCGCTTGATATGACAGAGCTTGCCACTGATAAAAAGATTGAGGTATCAATGGAAGAGCCTGAAAAGGATTCAAAGGATAAGGCTGAAAGCAAAGATGATAAGGCAAAGGAAAAGGAATCCGTAAAAAAGAAGCTTGAAAAATCCAAGGAGAAATCGGCAAAGGCACCTAAGCCAAAGAGAACTCCAAACAAAAAGCTTCAGGAAGCAATTTAATGTAAATGTATGTGTGCCGGGTGGAATTTCTGCCCGGCACTTTTGTAAGAATGGAGGCGATGAACAATGAAACTTGTTATTGCTGAGAAGCCATCAGTAGCACAGTCTATTGCTTCTGTCATTGGAGCAACAAAGAGGGAAGATGGTTATCTTGAAGGAAACGGATATATTGTAAGCTGGTGCGTGGGGCATCTTGTGGAGCTTGCAGAGCCAGGTGCTTATGATGAAAAGTATGAGGCATGGCGCAAAAGCGACCTACCAATTATTCCCTTTAAGGGGAATAGTGACTGGAAGTATCAGGTGACATCAGGGACAAGAAAGCAGTATGCAATTCTTAAAAGTCTTATGGAAAGAGATGATATTGAAAGTCTTGTGGAAGCAACTGATGCAGGTCGAGAGGGTGAGCTAATATTCAGACTTGTATATAACCAGGCTAAATGTAAAAAGCCATTTGAGAGATTATGGATATCCTCAATGGAAGATGAAGCCATAAGAGATGGTTTTGATAATTTAAGAGATGGATCAGAATATGATGCTTTGTATGAAGCTGCATTATGTCGTGAGCGTGCTGACTGGATTGTTGGTATAAATGCTACACGACTTTTTTCATGCCTGTATGGTCAGACTCTTAATGTTGGAAGAGTAATGACACCGACACTTGCTCTTGCAGTTGAAAGAGAGGCAAGTATAAGGGCATTTAAGCCAGAGGATTTTTATACAGTAATCCTTGACTGTGATGGAATGCATTTATGCAGTGAGCGTATTTCAGACAAGACTGAAGCAGAAAAGCTTATGGAAGATTGTAAAAAAGCAGGTGATGTCAGAATTACAAAAGCGGAGAAAAAGGATAAACAGGAAAAGGCTCCATTGCTATTTGATCTGACAAGTCTGCAGAGAGAAGCCAATAAGCGATTAGGATATACAGCACAGCAGACACTTGATTATACCCAGGCTCTTTATGAAAAGAAGCTTTGTTCATATCCAAGAACGGATAGCAGGTTCTTAACTGAAGATATGGAAGACACAGTTGGAAAGCTGCTTGGGAAAATAGAAGAGTCTCATGGTTTTAAGACTAGCGCACAACAATACATCTCTAATTGCCTGAACAGTAAGAAAGTATCTGATCACCATGCAATTATCCCTACAGTGCAGATTACAGAAAAGAATTTATCAGAGCTGCCAAAGGGAGAGCAGGAGATATTAAAGCTTTTGTGTCTGAGACTTGCAGAGGCAGTATCAGGTCCATGCAAATATTCGGAGACAGTTGTTGAAGCAGAATGTGTTGAGCATTTATTCAAGGCAAAGGGCAAGCATGTAAATGATCCGGGATGGAGACTTGTCGGAATAACTGTAGAAGAGGATGAAGATGAAGCTGATGATGGAACAATCAGTATTGATGTATCTGAGAATCAGAGTGTGAAAATTCTGAAGACCAATACAAAAGCAGGAAAGACAACGGCTCCAAAATCATATACGGAGGATACATTACTTGCCGCTATGGAAAAGGCAGGTAAGGGTGCTAACGGTGAAGCGATTGCCAAGGCAATGGCCGCTACCAAAGATCTGCCCATCGCTGGCGGAACTTTAACTTACGACGCTAACCACAATCCCATTATGCCCGGACTGATTATTGATCTCTCCAGTGGCGTTGGCAAACTTGCAGCAAAAGTCGCAATGTGATATAATCTAATACAGGGGCTGGTTGGGTCGGTTCCAACCAGCCCTAATATTTTCTTTTGGAGAGTTTCTATGGACAATCTCTTTGAACAATTGTTTCAACAGTTGATCAACGGTGTTTCCCTGGGCAGCATTTATGCTTTGATAGCTTTGGGATATACCATGATTTACGGAATTATGAAGCTGATTAATTTCGCTCACGGTGACATTTATATGCTGGGGGCATATTTTGGCTATTGGGCCATTACCCGGCTGGGGCTGGGGTTCGTACCTGCCATTATTTTGTCAATGTTCGGTGCGGCGGTGGTGGGCATCATCGTGGAACGGCTGGCTTACCGTCCTATGCGTAACGCACCCCGTATCGCCATTCTGATTACGGCCATCGGTGTGTCTTTCCTCTTGGAATACGGTATGATTCTTTTTGTCAGTCCTCAACCTAAGACCTTTCCTCCTGTTTTTGAGGCCACTGTTTATCATTTCGGTTCACTTGTTGTCAATTCACAGCAAATTATCATTCTCATTGTCAGCTTGCTGTTGATGGGTTTGTTGACCTATATAGTTAATCGTACTACTGCCGGCAAGGCCATGAGGGCAGTGAGCTTCGATGCGGATGCGGCCCGTCTTATGGGCATAGACATTGACCGTACCATCGCCATGACCTTCGCTTTGGGCAGTGCCCTGGCTGCGGCAGGCGGCGTACTGGTGGGTGTCTATTATAATTCCATTGATCCTTTGATGGGTATGACACCGGGCATCAAGGCCTTTGTGGCGGCGGTGCTGGGCGGTATCGGCATTATTCCCGGTGCTATGCTGGGCGGTATTATTTTGGGTGTGGTGGAAGCCGTGGTGGCAGGTATCGGTTTCAGTACCTTCCGTGATGCGGCCGCGTTTTTGATTTTGATTTTCATTTTGCTTTACAAGCCGGCGGGGCTTTTGGGCAAGAATGTGTCTGAGAAAGTGTAGGTGATGATGATGAATAGAACTCATAAGAACGATCTCTACATTTTCCTGGGTTGTGCCCTGTTCTACGCTCTGGTGGAGGGGCTGATTCATTTGGAAATTATAGACCCCTTCTGGGAGCTGAACATTGTTATGATTTGCATTAACATTATTCTGGCGGTTTCTTTGAATCTGATTAATGGTTACACCGGCCAGTTCTCCATCGGCCATGCGGGGTTTATGGCTGTGGGGGACTATATGGGCGCAGTGTTTACTAT
>CALCRH010000316.1 GCA_937894515.1 uncultured Clostridia bacterium
CCCCGCTTCTTCGCCCAACGACCGTTGCCGTCCATAATAATAGCGATATGGCGGGGAAGGCGGCTCATGTCCACCTGCCCCGCCTTATTGTCTTGTTTTTTTATCGCGCCCATCAGACGGACATCAATTCCTTTTCCTTGTTTTCCAGCAGCTTGTCGATGTCCTTGCAGCTGTCGTCGGTCAGCTTTTGCAAGTCCTTTTCCACCAGCTTCATCTCGTCCTCGGTGATCTCGGAATTCTTCTGCTGCTTCTTAAAGTTGTCCATGGCGTCCCGGCGGATGTTGCGGATGGCCACCTTGCCGCCTTCAGCGTACTTATGGATCTGCTTGACCAGATCCTTACGGCGTTCCTCGGTCAGCTGGGGGAAAGCCAAACGGATGCACTTGCCGTCGTTCTGGGGGTTGATGCCCAGATCGGACTCCAGAATGGCCTTTTCAATGGGACGCAGGCAGGTGGCATCCCAAGGGGTGATCACCAGGGTGCGGGGATCCGGAGAACCCACAGAGGCTACCTGCTGGATGGGGGTAGGTGTGCCGTAATAGTCCACCATGATGCGGTTGAGCACAGAGGCGTTGGCACGACCGGCACGCACAGCGGCGAAATCGTTTGCCACAGACTCGATGCTCTTCTTCATTTTGTCCTCGTAAACTTTGTATTCGTCTTTCAGCATAGCTCTTTACTCCTTTACGATCGTTCCGATTTTTTCGCCGCGCAGAACGCGGATAATGTTGTAGGGATCTTTCAGGGCGAACACCAGTACTGGGATATGGTTGTCCATGGACAGGCTGGTCGCGGTGGAATCCATGACCTGCAAGCGCTGCGCCAACACATCGTCATAGGTGATGCTGTCATATTTCACAGCGCTCGAATCCTTGGCCGGATCTGCGCTGTAAACGCCGTCAATATTCTTGGCCAGCAAAATCACGTCTGCGTTGATTTCCGCTGCCCGGAGCACCGCCGCTGTATCGGTGGAGAAGAACGGACTGCCGATGCCGCAGCCGAAGATGACCACCCGGCCCTTTTCCAAATGGCGAATAGCCCGGGCGCGAATATAGGGCTCGGCTACTTCCTTGATCTCCAGCGCTGTCTGTACCCGGACATCTACACCCTTTTGCTCCAGCACATCTGCCATGGCCATACAGTTCATGGCGGTGGCCAGCATGCCCATGTGGTCCGCGCGGGTACGCTCGATATAGCCCTCGCCATTTTTCACACCCCGCCAGAAGTTGCCGCCGCCGATGACGATACCCACCTGTACGCCCATCGCAACACACTCTTTGATGACATCGGCCACCTTGCCCATGACGTCAAAGTCCAGTCCGAAGTGCTTATCACCTGCCAGTGCTTCGCCGCTGATTTTCAGCAGCACGCGCTTATATTTTTCCTGTTCCATGGTGAAACCGCCCCCTTCTATATTCTTTTATATTTTACATGATTTCCGCCGCTTTGTATAGTGTAAATTCAAAATTTTGCGAAATATTTTGCCAATCCACCCTTTATATGGTATACTGTGGGAAAATCAAGGGAGGTGAGCGTTACGGAAATCGTTTATCAGGACAACCGCATCATCATTGTCGTCAAGCCTGTGGGCGTAGTATCCACCGACCTGTCCGGTCTGCTCCGCACCCAGTTGGGAACGGACTGTTTCCGCACCGTTCACCGTCTGGACGCTCAGGTAGGCGGCCTGATGGTGCTGGCCAGAAGTGCCAAAGCAGCCGCTCTTTTGTCCGAGCAAATCGCCGCTCGCACCTTTGAAAAAGAATATCTCGCTGTGGTCGTGGGAACGCCGCCTACAAGCGGCACCCTTGTCGACCTCCTGGGGCATGACAGCATCCGCCGTAAGACCTATGTGGCCGATACCCCCGGCAAGGACGTGCAGGAAGCGCGGCTGGACTATAAGGTGCTTCAAACCCGTAACGGTCTTTCTCTTGTCAGTATCCGTCTTCACACCGGCCGTACCCACCAGATTCGGGTACAATTTTCCTCCCGCGGTTATCCTTTGTGGGGTGATCGCAAATACGGTACGCCGCAGGATGCCCCCATCGCTCTGTGGTCACATTGCCTGCAATTCACCCATCCGCAGACGGGCGAAGCGATGTCGTTCGTGTACGACCCGCCGCAGACTTTCCCCTGGACGCTGTTCTGAAAAAAGAAACGTCCTCTGCTCATTCCTTTTTTATTGACACTTTTCGCTTTTTGTCATACTATACAATAACAGTAATTTATCCTGCAAAAAGTAGGTACCTGCTTTTTGCAGTTTTCCATGGAAAACTGCGCTTCTATTTTAAGTATTTTAAGAAAGTGAGACCGAATATGAAAAAGATTTTCGCCCTGCTCCTGTGCCTGTCCATGCTTCTGTCTCTGTGTACTGTTGCCTTTGCCGCAGACCGCACAGGCAAAAAGGAGTATCAGGTTTACACCTGCCTTGGCGACAGCGTAGCCGCCGGTGCCGCTCAGCCAAAAGAAGTCACCAATATATTCGGATATGACGCGGAAGATCTCCCTGCCTATCTCGCCGCGCTGTACGATGAAAACTCAACGCTCATCTATCGTGGTTATAAGCCCGAACCCGTCCCCACGGCATATCACTCCCTTGTGGCAGATGCGCTCGATGCAAAGCTCAATCAGTGTGCCCGATCCGGTATGCGGGCCATTGAACTGCGCTATATGCTGACGGGTGTTTATACGGATCCGGATACAACTTATAGCTACGGCAATAATTACTTTGATTACGATAAAAACGGTTTCACCCTGAGCGATCTCGATTATGTCAATAATTTGTATCACTTCAGTGACAAAATTGCGGAGGCCGATATTATCACGCTGGCGATCGGCTCAAATGACGTACTTGCTCCTACGCTTGGTGTACTGGCAGCCCTGATGAACGATAACAGTTCCGATCCCGAACTGACTGCATTCATACAGGAGTTGGAGAGCCGCGGGACCATCGGTTCATTTGAGGCGGCACTGGTAAGTCTTTCTCAGTCCACCAGTAAGTATGCTGCTGCCATCAAAAATATGCTGGATAACTTTAAGCAGAGTCTTGCCCTGTTCAGTACAAACTATTGCGCCATTGTTGACAAGATCTACGAATTGAATCCGGACGTAACGCTGCTCTGTGTTGGTGCATTTAACCCCTTCAATGACACACGGCTTACAGCCAACAGCACGCTGGATCTGAGCTTTGTTGTAAAACCCTTTGTAGATGCACTGAACACCTATTTCCGCAGCCTCAGTCTCAAATACGGCAGCTCTTTCATTTATGTGGATGTAACGAACACTCCCCTTTACGACCAAGTGATAAAGGATCCCCTCTATATGAATTACCTGACCCTGAAGCTCCATCCCACCACTGCCGGACACCAGTACATGGCAAACAAGATCCTTGACCGCGTCCCCGGCTATATCACCGAAGCGTCCTGCCGCCGTGCCGCCCTCCGCACCGTCTGCACGGCTATCATCGCCGCCCACATCATCCACATGGCCGTACAGAAATAATTCCCCCGGCAAATCACTGCAGCTTAAATCAATACCCCCGGATTTTCTCCGGGGGTATTGATTTAAAACGGGCAATTGCTGTTTCCTCACTCATGCAGCGGCGTCACGCCGTTGTTGTTCAGTATTTCGTCGCACATGGTACTGCCGAACCAGTCATACAGCCGCCGGGCGGGGCTGTTCTTTGGCTCATCAGCACGGATCACCACATACCCCTTGGTGCCCAGCGGATAGTCCCCGGATGCCACATTCTCCGGCTTGGCGGCCACGCCGTCCAGCGTGAACGCCAGCAGATCTTCCTCGCCGTACACATCGTTGAGATAGGTCATGATGCTGTATCCGATGGTGTAGGGCTCATACAGGCACTCGCCCACAATGCTGCTCATCTCGTCCAGCCGCGTAAAGCCCAGTTTCTCATAGTTGGGTACTTTTCCGTCCCCCCAGATCATTTTTTCAAACAATCGCTGGGAGCCGGACTGATCGTCCCGGTACAGCACCCGGATAGGCGCATCCACGCCGCCAAGCTGCGACCAGTTGGTGATCTTGCCCCGATAGATGCCCCGCACGTCATCCAGCGTCAGGTCGGTCACGCCGCACTTTTCGTTGCCGATAAACACCAACCCGTCTCCACCGTAGAGCTTCATCTCCACCTTGACGCCTTTTTCGTCCAGATAACTCTGCTCCTCCTTGGTAGGTGCTGCCAACAGCGCCACATCGGAGGTGCGGTCGGCAATGGCCAGCCATGCCCCGTGGGTGGTGTTGCACACCGGCACAGCACCGGGCATGGCGCCGTACTCACAGAACAGATTGTAGATGGCACGGGTCACCGGCTTCCGGGCAGTAGAGGAATCCATCACCGGGAAGTCGCCGTACTCAAACAGCCGCGCATTCTCGCCGTGTGGTACGAACAGGGTATCGCTCTTACCGGCAGCCATATCAATGACATTGTAAAAATAGCAGCTGTATGTGTAGGTATATTCTTCGGTGTTGAACGCCGGATTCTCATGGGTCTGAGAAGACCGTATCAGCACCTTGTCCCCCACGCTGTCCAGCTTTCTGGCATAGGAATAGTTATCGTCCGCCGGGATCCAGTCCAGCAAACGGATTCCGTCCCCATCGGCGTAATACACACCCGGCTCGCCGGACAGGTAGCCGTAGTCATTCAGCAGAAAGCTGCCGTTGCTGCCGACAGCGAGAATATCAAATCGGCCGAGCTCAAAGGGAATATCCACCTGCGTCAAAGAGCCGTTGGCAGGCTCCACCTTACAGAGCCGGGTATTGTCGCAGGCCGCGTACGCCGTGTCGTCCTGCCAATAGATCATCCCAAACTGCTCACACTCCGGCGTGACCCGCCAGCGCTCCGACCCGTCGGCGATGTTCAGCGCCACCAGTTGCATGGTGTCGGTCTCGCTGATATACTCCTGATAGATCAGCGCCCCGTCGGAAACAAAAAGCTCGTAGATCGAGTAAGTGTTCTCCACCAGCAGCTTGACCTTGCCCTGATGCCAGCGGTAGACATTTGTTTCACCTGTCCTGCCGAAGCTGGTATAGAGAAAACCGTCCGGGCAGTAATACCGTATATAGGCAACGTATCCCTCCACGTTGTCCGCCAGCACCTCCGATGTACCCTTCGTCAGATCAAAGCGGCGGATGGTGTGATCGGCAAAGGCGGCAACCACCTCATTGCCCTGATGGGCATAGCTGTGACAATAGTTGTCCACCGTCAGCATCGGGTACTCCAGCTCGTCACTGCCCTGCAAATAAAGGCGTTCGTTCTCCAGCGGAATGCAATAGGACTCCACTGTCAGATCCACCGGCTCCAATTCAGGTTCCGGTTCCGGCTCTGGCTGCGGCTCGATAACCGCCTCTTTCCCGCAGGCAGCAAGGCTCAAAATCAGCAGCAGCGATAAAAGCATGGCAAAAATTCGTTTCATCATATCACCTCAATATTATCGTTGTTTCTATGACGATAGCATACCACGTTTTGTTCCCTGATACAACGAACAAAGTGTAAACAAAAAGTCTGCTTTTGCAAACATGTGTAGGGGCCGGCGTCCCCGACGGCCCGCAACGCGGCGCACCGAGGTCGTCGCGCCCTACGGATTTCATCGAACCTCCCAAAAACTCGTAGGGCGGGGTGACTTCACCCCGCCGCCTCATCCGTCCTCCGTAGGGGTCGATGCCCACATCGACCCGTCTCCGCAAAAAAAGAACGGCTCGCGCCGTTCTTTTTTGTTCCTTAGATACTACGACACAGAATTTGAATGTTCCGAACCATTCGTCTTACGAATTATTTTCCGGACTATTCCAAATTGAGACTTTATTCCAGTCATTCATCTGACGAGAAATATTGTCATACTTTTCCGCATAGCCGCGATTTCGGTTCAGACTACCAAGTACTCCACAGTGAGCAAGTGCGAATACACCGGCTGCTTCACCGCTATCATGCTGAAAAACGATTGGTTTGCACTGTTGATCCAGATACTCATTGTATCGCTTTATTTTTGGTGTTGGCAGTTTGAGTGCCTTCAAAACACCGATAAACGTATCTTTTCCTAAGCAAAGAATCGTTTTTGGCTCAATAATAGAAACCAACTCTCTGAAAAAATCGCTGTCATGTTCAATCCATTTTTGTTGCAAACCACCGCTAATCTTGCCGGAGCGATAGCCGAGAACCAAATTTGTAAAGAACAAATCGTGGTTGTCTGCATTGTCGGCTGTAATATCATATCCGATACTGTGGAATAGTCGTATCAACATCTGATCGGTTGGATTGTAATTGCCGTTCATGTACGGTACAGAGATCCCCGCATTCATAAGACGAATATTTTTCATAACATTTTCGGCTTCTGGTTCATCTGGTGCGCCCCAATCCTGACCGACTAACAGGATTTTTGCATCCAGATTTCCACGTCCCTGCCAATATGTCCAAAGATTGATTTCCTTACAATCGTCACACCAAGTCAAGTCATTCGGATTTGATTGATAACTTTCCTTTACCTTTTCAATCAATTCTCTATATCTGGTTTCTTTGCTTACCATAGTTGTCGCACCTTTTATTAGTCTTTCTGATGAAATTATTTCAAATTCAATTATCCGAGTCAATTTATAGCATTATTTCATCACTGGCTTATACTCGCTGTCGTGTAGATGTATTCGGTTATGAGTTGTCCTACGTCCGTGTCTTTATTACCATATCCACGATCCATTGTTTCGATGCGACCGAAGGCGTGGTAGATTTTTACCTCTGCGCCACAATCATCAACGTACCAGTTCTGTCGGTCGGCGCTTGCTATACAGGCATTGAGTTCTGCACACAGCTTCTGGTAATCATCTTTAGTCGCCTGATGTGTTTCACCTTTTTCTTTCGGCTTTCGCGTTCCCTTTTCATAGTGGGCATGGGTGACTTTCCCGTCTGGGAATAGCTCATATACATACCGACCGTGGGAACACATTGCATCGAGGTCAAATATTCTGATCACATAGCGTATTTTCAATATATCCGCTATTTTATCCATCTGCACATTTCCCCCATACGTTTCATACTATTATCTTTTCTTTCAAAATATAATAATTTTATCATGTAAATTTTCATAAGACAACAAAAAAAGAGCGGCTCTCGCCGCTCTTTTATGCGTTTTCAGCCCGGAGGCCAGGTCATGTCCCGTCCGCCCAGCACGTGGAAGTGCAGATGCTTCACGGTCTGGCCCGCCTGATCGCCGCAGTTGTTGACGATGCGGTAGCTCTCCACACCCAGCTCGGCACAGACCTTGGCGATCACCTCAAAGCAGTGGGCCACCACCGCGGAGTTGGTGCTGTCGATCTTGCGGGCACAGCAGATATGCTCCTTGGACACTACCAGAAAATGCACCGGTGCCTGGGGCTCAATGTCATAAAAGGCATAGCAGATTTCGTCCTCGTAGACCTTCTTGGATGGGATCTCCCCGGCAATAATGGCACAGAACAGGCAGTCGTTCTTCATGTCGTTTCTCCTTTCATTTATATCAATCATAAAACACCGTTTTACAGACTTTCCACAAAGGGCTTCACCGCCGCCAGCGCGTCCGCGACCTTGCTCTTGTCGCTGCCGCCGCCCATGGCGCTGTCGGGCTTGCCGCCGCCCTTGCCGCCCACGATGGGGGCAATGGTCTTGATGATGTCGCCGGCCTTGACGCCCTTGGCGACCGCGTCCTTGCCGCACACCGCCAGCAGGCTCAGCTTCTCACCCACCAGCGCGATAACGGCCACCACGGCGCTGTCCTTGTCCCTCAGCACGTCACCCAGCTGACGCAGGGAGTTGGCGTCGCCCTCGGTAACGGTGGCGGTCAGCACGTGCAGACCGTTCACATCCTCGGCGGATTTCAGCATATCGTCAGCGCCGCCGGCGGATTCCTTGGCCTTGAACTGCTCGATCTGGCGCTTATATTCCTTGATCTCGTCCTGCATGGCCAGAATGCGGCCCACCAGCAGGTCGGGGGAGGTTTTCAGCAGTCCGGAGGCCTCGCGCAGCTTCTCCCGGTCGTTCCACATAGCGCTCTGCGCCTCCATGCCCACCACGGCCTCAATGCGGCGCACACCGGACGCCACGCTGCCCTCGGAGAGAATGCGGAAACTGCCCGCCTTGGCGGTGTTGTCAAGGTGCGTACCGCCGCAGAACTCCATGGACACATCGCCCATCTCCACCACGCGCACGACCTCGCCGTACTTCTCGCCGAACATGGCGACAGCGCCCTTCTTCTTGGCCTCCTCGATAGGCAGCACCTCGGTGATGACGGGATAGCCCGCCATGATCCACTGATTGACAAGCATCTCGATCTTCGTCAGGGTGTGACCGTCGATGCCCTCAAAGTGGGAGAAGTCAAAGCGCAGACGGTCCGGCTCCACCAGAGAGCCCGCCTGATGGACGTGGTCGCCCAACACTCGTTTCAATGCGCTGTCCAGCAAATGGGTCACACTGTGAGCCCGGCGAATGGCATCCCGACGCTCCGTGTCGATGGCGGCGGCAACGGTGTCGCCCACCTTGATCTCGCCGGAAACCAGCTTGCCGTAGTGCAGGAACTTGCCGCCCTTGTTCTTCTGGACGTTGGTGACCTCAAAGCTCATGCCGTCCGCGGTGATGGTGCCGAAGTCGGCGACCTGACCGCCCATTTCAGCGTAGAACGGAGTCTTGTCCAGCACCACGATGGCCTCGGTACCTGCGGCAATGGCATCGCGGGTCTCCTCCTCGGCCACAATAGCCAGCACCTTGGCATTCGCAGTCAAATTCTCATAGCCCACGAACTCGGTAGCAGGGATCTCCTTGCCCAGATCCACACCGGCCCAGCCCAGATCGCCCAAGGCTTTCCGGGCTTCCCGGGCACGGACCTTCTGCTCCTGCATAAGAGTCTGGAAGCCCTCGTCGTCCACGGTCAGACCCTCGTCGGCAGCCATCTCAATGGTCAGGTCGATGGGGAAGCCAAAGGTGTCATACAGCTTAAAGGCATCGGCGCCGGAGAACACGGTCTCGCCCTTGCTCTTGTGCTCAGCAAGCATCTCGCCGAAGATCTTCATACCGCCGTCAATGGTGCGGCCGAAGTTCTCCTCCTCGGTGCGGATCACCTTGGTGATGTATGCCTGCTTCTCCCGCAGATCGGGATACTGGCACTCGTTCACGTCCACCACGGTGGCGACGATCTGGTAGAGGAACGCCTCGTTCACACCCAGGAGCTTGCCGTGACGGGCGGCACGGCGCAGCAGGCGGCGCAGCACATAGCCGCGGCCTTCGTTGGAGGGCAGGATACCATCGCAGATCATAAAGCTGGCAGAGCGGATATGGTCGGTGATGACCCGCAGAGAAACGTCCCGCTTCTGGCTCTCGCCGTAGTGAGCGCCGGTGATCTCGCTGACCTTATTGGTGATGTTCATCACCGTATCGGTGTCAAACAGGCTGTCCACGTTCTGGCATACGCACGCCAGACGCTCCAGACCCATACCGGTGTCAATGTTCTTCTGCTTCAGCTCGGTGTAGTTGTTGTGACCGTCATTGTCGAACTGGGAGAACACGTTGTTCCAGATCTCGATGTAGCGGTCGCAGTCGCAGCCCACGCCGCAGGTAGGCTTGCCGCAGCCGTATTCCTCGCCGCGGTCATAGTAGATCTCGGAGCAGGGGCCGCAGGGGCCGGAGCCGTGCTCCCAGAAGTTGTCCTCCTTGCCCAGCCGGGTGATGTTCTCGGCGGGAATGCCGATCTCCTTGTTCCAGATGTCGAACGCCTCGTCATCGTCCAGATACACGGAGGGATAGAGTCGGTCAGCCTCCAGCCCCACCCACTCAGGGGAGGTCAGAAACTCCCAACTCCACGCGATGGCTTCGTGCTTGAAGTAGTCGCCGAAGGAGAAGTTGCCCAACATCTCGAAATAGGTGCCGTGGCGTGCGGTATGACCCACATTGTCGATGTCGCCGGTGCGGATGCACTTCTGGCAGGTGCACACCCGCTTGCGGGGCGGCTCCTCCTCCCCCTTGAACCAGGGCTTCATGGGGGTCATACCGGCGTTGATGAGCAGGATGGACTTGTCGTTCTGGGGCACCAGCGAAAAGCTGGGCAGACGCAGATGGTCTTTGGTCTCAAAGAACTTGAGGAACATCTCCCGCAGTTCGTTCAGACCGTGATAGGGATGAGCCATAACACATTACTCCTTTATGTCAAAATTTTGATTGAATAAATAAAAAACGCCCCTATCCGAAGATAGGGGCGAAGCGCTGCTTCACGGTACCACCCTAATTATCCCCGCTTATGCAGGGCATCTTAGCTTGTCTTTTAACGCAGACAAAGCGTGTTACTCCTCGTAACAAGCTGATAAAGCGGCTGATTTTTCCCTCATCGCGCAGGGCTTTCACCCTCCCCTGCTCGCTTTGGCAGAGCGGAAAAATCTCTTCTTCGTCATTGCCTTTGATCGCTCTTATTCTACCACAAAATCCGCTGTTGTCAACGGTTTTATCCCGCCAGAATTCTGGTGGTTTTCCACCTTCCCATCCGGTAGAACACGTACGCCATCACCGTAGAAATCAGCCACCCGATGGGCCAGGACATCCAGATACCGGTATAGCCGAACCAATGGGGCAGAACAAAGGCTAACACCGCCCGCAGGATCAGATCGGTAAAGGTGGTAGCGGTAAACTGCCGCACCACGCCGGCTCCCCGCAGCACCCCATCGCACACGATCTTCATGGCCACCACCACATAAAACGGCGATACGATCCGCAAAAATTCCCGTCCCACCATCAGCACACCCACACTGCCGCTGTCTGCAAACAGCCGCATGGGAATATTGCCGAAGAAGAAATAGAAGATCGAGGCAGGAATAATCAGAATACAGCACCAGATGTAGGAGGTGCGCCAGCCCTGGCTGACCCGTTCTACCTTTCCTGCGCCCATATTCTGGGCGGTAAAGCTGGAAACCGCATTTGACAGCGTAGTCAGAATACTGACCATAAAAGTGTTCAGCTTAATGGCTGCGCCATAGCCGCCGATGACAGCAGAACTGTCGTAGCCGTTGACCACATACTGTACGAACAGATTGCCCACGGATACAAAGCTCTGCTGCAAAATGCTGGGAATGGCCAACCGGGAGATCATGCGCAGCATGGTACCGGAAAATCGCTTTTCCCGCACGCCCTCCATTTGTTTCAGTTTCCGCTGCAAAACGATATAGGCACCCACAGCCGCAGCCCCCTGACAGGCAAAGGTGGCCCAGGCACAGCCCTCTACCCCCATGTGCAGCCCCGCCACAAAGGCGATGTCCAGAAACACATTGCCCACCGAAGAGATGATCAAAAAGATCAGCGGCGTCACGCTGTCACCCACAGCGGTAAAAATACCGGTGCAGATGTTATACAGGAAAATAAACACCAGTCCCGCCGTATAGATCGTCAGATACAGCCAGGTATCGCCGAAAATATCCGCCGGTGTCTGCAGCAGCCGTAAAATCGGCTTCATAAACAAAAAGCCCGCCGCCGTCAAAAACAGCGCCATTGCCACCGTGGCGATCATCGCCGTGGAAATGGCAGTTTTCATGCGGTCTCTCTGCCCTGCGCCGAACAGCTGCGAGATGACCACAGAGGCTCCTGCGTTGATCCCAATGGCGATGGCCATATAGATCATGGTCACTGGGTAGGAGATGCTCACCGCCGCCAGCGCATCATCACCCAGAAACTGTCCGGCGATGATGTTGTCCGCAATGTTATAAAGTTGCTGAAAGATCACGCTTACCACCATAGGGAGCGCAAACAGGGGCAGCACCTTCATAGGGCTGCCCACTGTCAGATCCAGATTTCGTTTCAACGGTTTTTCGCCTTCTTTATTCTTTGGCGCTCAGATCCACCCCATGCCGCACAAAGCTCATAGGCGGAACGGATCTCGGCAGTTTCATCGTAAACACCATCTGGGGCGTTTTCGGCTCGGTCAGTTCATTTCCCTCCGTGTCGCGCATCAACGGTACAGTCATCACAAAGGGCTTGGTGTCCGGCCCTACGATCTCAATTTCGTCTCCCATGGCAAACTTGTTTCGCAGAGAGAGGGTGGCATTGCCCTGGCTGTCGCAGTCTGTCACCACGGCACAGATCTGCCAGTCTCTTATGTACCGGGAGTTCTCGTAATACTGCCCCGGATACCCGTAGTAAAATCCGGTAGCGTAGTGTCGGTGGCTCACATGCTCCACCTCATCCCGCCAGACGGAGTCAACAGGCCGACCCGCCGCCACAGCGTCCAATACGTGGCGATATGCCCCCGTCACGATGGCGGCATAGTAGGCGGATTTGGCGCGGCCCTCGATCTTCAGGCAGTCGATCCCCGCATCCATCAGATCGTCCAGATGATCGATCATACACATATCCCGGGAGTTCATGATGTAGGTGCCCTTTTCGTCCTCAAACACTGGGAAATATTCCCCGGGGCGCTTTTCCTCCATCAGGGCATACTGATAACGGCAGGGCTGGGCGCACTCGCCGCGATTGCTGTCCCGTCCCGTCATATAGTTGCTGAGCAGGCATCTGCCCGAATAGCTGACGCACATGGCGCCGTGGCAGAAGGTCTCAATCTCCAGTTCTGGAGACACCCGCCGCCGGATTTCTCGTATTTCGTCCAAAGACAGTTCCCGTGCCAATACCACCCGTTGCGCGCCCAGATCGTACCATGCCTGAGCGCTGGCATAGTTGGCGATGGACTGCTGGGTGGAGATGTGGCGCTGACAGTGTGGTGCATACTTCCCCGCCATGGTAAACGCGCCCAAATCCGCTAAAATCAGTGCATCCACTCCTGCGGCATCCAGTTTTTCCAGATGAGCCGGCAGCTGATCCACCTCTTCACATCGGGGCATGGTGTTCACCGTCACATGAGTCTTGACCCCGTGGTCATGGGCAAACTGTACCGCCCGCGGCAATTCCTCATCGGTAAAGTTTCCCGCAAAGGAGCGCATGCCAAATGCGGTGCCCCCAAGGTACACCGCATCGGCGCCGTAAAGCACGGCCATCTGTAATTTTTCCCA
>CALCRH010000317.1 GCA_937894515.1 uncultured Clostridia bacterium
ATACATACGGCTATCTGATGGTAGCGGATAATACGGACGATCCGAAGGGATGCGCCAAAAAAGCGGCGGAAACCGCCGAAAAATACAATTCACAGCATTTCACGGTCGTTGGCTCGAAGGTGTTCCTTGACGGCGTTCTGGAAGCACATACCGCATGGCTTACTAAAGAATACGATGACCAGCCCGGATATACGGGTAATCAGCGTTTTAACGACACGAAAAAGATGACGGAGCTCATCGCCGAGGATGCAAAATACGGGCTTGCCGTTCATGCACATTCCGATGGCGACGGTGCGACAAAGTTTATGCTCGATTGCATTGAGGAGGCGCAGAAGCAGACCGGAAATATGGACCAGAGAAATGCGCTGGCACATCTGCAATTTGTTCGCCCTGAGGACATCAAAAGAATGGCGGACACCAATTCCGTTGCGATCGTTCCTCCGCTCTGGACTCCCGGTCTTCCCGGCGTTTACGAAGGAGAAATTGCCAATGTCGGCAAAGAAAGAGCCGCTTCTCAGTACCCGATCAAGTCCTTCTTTGATGCCGGTGCGGATGTCGTTTTCCATTCCGACTTCCCGATCAGTCCGCTGATCAACGCACCTACAAGCGTTTTCTGTGCCGCAGTACGCGGTTTGCCGGATTTTGCGGCAGCAGACGGCTCACTTGTTGAAGGTTCTGTAAGAGGCGAAAATGAAAGAATTGACCGATATAAATCGCTTCTTTCCATGACGAAGAATGTTGCCTATATGTGGCATCAGGAAAACAATCTCGGCTCTCTGGCGGCAGGAAAGATCGCCAATATGACGGTGCTTGATACCGATCTCTTGAATGACGAGCTTGCTAAGCTCCTAACGGCGCAGGTGGTTGCTACCGTTGTTGACGGAGAAGTAGTTTATAAGGCGTAAGACATTCGAAACCCCTGCTGAAAAAGCAGGGGTTTCATAGAATTATCCATACCGGAAAATGAAAATACAGTGAGGTTGCATGATGAAAGCAGACAGAGTATTTAAGAATGCGAAGGTTTATTCAGTGGCACTTGACGGAACGGAAACCCGTGCCGAAGCGGTCGCCGTAAAGGACGGAAAATTCGTTTTTATCGGCAGTAACGCCGATGCGGAAAACTACATTGATCAGAATACTGTGATTACCGATTGTAAAGGCGGCAGTATCCTTCCCGGATTCTGTGATTCTCATATGCACTTTTCCATTTCGGTCCGCAGATTCGGCGTTGCCGATCTTTACGGGTTGTTTGCAAATCTTAAAGAGCGCAATGTCCATGCGCTGGTGAAGGATCTGCAGAAAACGGTAAAGGAATTCGCCGATTCTCACCCGAACGATGCTGTCATCCACGGCTCCGGCTGGGACCGTGCATGGTTTTTGGGAGAACTCGGCGGAGAAGTCCGTCATCTTTCCCGTCATGACATTGATGCTGTTGTGCCGGACAGACCGGTGGTCCTTGACAGTACCTGCGGTCACGCAACTCTGTTTAATACAAAAGCTTTGGAAGTTGCCGGTATTACGAAAGATACGCCGGATATGGAGGGCGGAATCATACGCCGTGAAGCCGACGGCACACCGGACGGCTATTTCCAGGAGCCCATCGTTATCCAGTGGGCGTGCGGCAGAATTCCGGATTTCGAATATACCTATGAACAGCATAGAAATGCGATTTTGGCAGCTCAGGATTTCTTTGCAGCCAGAGGTTTCACTTATCTCTGCGATTGCATGGCAATGGAGCTTCCGTATCAGGCGATCACCGACCTTGCAAAAGAAGGCAAGCTGAATGTCCGGCTCGAC
>CALCRH010000318.1 GCA_937894515.1 uncultured Clostridia bacterium
TAAAGCATCGCCATCGCTTTATCCGGAGCAGTGAAAGCGCGGAAAATCATCGTCAGAAGATCATCCGAGCCGATGCCGACGACGACGTTTTCCCGTTTATATCCCCAGCGAGCAGCGACGGCATCGCGCAGACCGTTTGCCGCCGGATCGGGATAGCGGCGAAGCAGCGAAGCGTCGAAATTACGCAAAGCCTGCATCACTTTCTCCGATGGCGGGAAGGGGTTTTCATTGGTATTGAGTTTGATGATGTTTTTGTCCTTTGGCTGTTCTCCTGGAACATAAGGAACTACTTTTCTAATATTTTCTTCCCAACTCATAATTGCCTCTCCGTTCTTATTTTCATATGCCCATAGCATTCTGCTATGCAAGTACGAATTATGAGGCAGAAGAAGGAATGACTTGGGGCGAATGGTTAGACAGCAAGTATAATACTACAAGTTTGTCTGTGAAGAAAAGCGGTTATGTCGGTCGTGATGATGGAAACGGAGCCGGGCTTTCTGTTTATTACAGTGAAAGCGGAAGCAAAAAATATGTCAAAGCAGATGACCTGATAGTTCCAAACAAATATTACCAAGTTCAGATAAATATGCCGATAATCATGATCTGAAGGAGGCGATACTGTGGAAGTAAAAATCAACCGTGAAATACGAAATTACACGGAATCCATGTTTTTCGGACTGTCAATGCGACAGTTCTTTTGTGCTGTCATCGGTGTCGGTTTCTCGGTTCTTTTGTACTTTTTGCTTCGCCCGTATTTCGGCGTTGAAACACTGTCCTGGATGTGTATGCTCGGTGCGGCTCCGTTTATCGCCTGCGGGTTTATCACCTATAACGGTATGACCGCCGAGCAGTTCGCACTTGTGTGGATCAGAAGCAAATTCATCGAACCGATCAAAGTGAAATTTGAATGCGACACCATTTATTCCGGTGCTATGAAAGACTTGAAGAAGGAGGATAAAACCGTATGATGAAGTCACTCAAAAATATGTTCAAGCAAGACAAGGAAAAGTATATCGTTCCGAAGTGCGTTCACGACTATATCCCCGTGAGCGAAATCTGGGAAGACGGTATTTTCAAAGTCGGAAACAAGTTCACCAAGACTTTTAAGTTTGCCGACATCAATTACCTTGTCGCCAGCAAGGAGGATAAAGAGTCGATGTTCCTTGCGTATTCCGAGCTTCTGAACGCTCTTGACAGCGGAGCGACAACCAAGCTCACAATCAATAATCACAGACTCAATAAAATCGACTTTGAGAAGAATATCCTTATGCCGGACAGACTGGATGCCCTTGCCGACTACCGTAAGGAATACAACGATATGCTTCTCGAAAAGGCATCCGAAGCAAACGGAATCGTTCAGGAAAAGTATGTGACGATCTCTGTTGTCAAAAAGGATATTGAAGAAGCAAGAGCGTATTTCTCCCGTATCGGTTCGGAACTTACCTCACACTTTGCGGCTCTCGGCTCCAAGTGTACGGAACTGGATGCGACCGAGCGACTTCGTATCCTTCACGATTTCTACCGTGCCGGTGAGGAAGTCAATTTCAGCTTTGATATGGTGGATATGGCACGAAAAGGACACGACTTCCGTGACTATATCTCGCCCGACTCTATTGAAAGAGCCGATGACTATATCAAGCTCGGTGATAAGTATGCCCGTGTTCTGTTTCTCAAAGACTATGCTTCCTATATCAAGGACAGCATGGTATCAGAACTGACCGAACTCAACCGCAATCTGATGTTCTCGATTGACATTGTTCCCATCCCGACCGATGAAGCGGTCA
>CALCRH010000319.1 GCA_937894515.1 uncultured Clostridia bacterium
CGTGGTCGCTTGGTCGTTCGCGGCTCTGACAGTTCACTGAACTGTCATTCACTACCGCTCCTACGTTCGAATCCTTTGCAACTAAAAAGCAACCCACCGCAAAAGCGATGAGTTGCTTTTTGAGATTATACTACGAAATAGCACAAGGGGTATTGGCAGTCAAAACAAGTAGTTTATGTGTAGTGCAAGATTTTCCAGACAGTGTTTGGAAAATCTATAATACTATGACTTTAGCACAACGAAATAGCACAATTATTTTTGAACAATTACCAAGCACAATATTATTTACCGCGATATAGAAAGTTGCATCAAATATCCTATTCACGATGCTTATTCTCGTGAATTAAGTAACTCGTTTAGCCATTGGTCGATTACATTGGATTTTTCATCCAGATAGTCGGGAACGGCACATAATTTTTCAACTTCAATAAATGACGGATTTTTCCACCATATCGGTGCATATCCGGAATAATGAGAAAACGATTTGCAGGAACTGCACCACACCCATATTCCTGCGTGTGTTTCACTGTGAAGATGATAATACAGATGTCCGCTCTGATGTCCGCAAATAGGGCATTTTTTCGGAAACATCGGATCGTTTTCAACGTTCAAAAAAGCCTGAAGTCGATTGTTGTCATCGATCCAATCATTCAACGCGCACGGCACAGCACCTTCATAGGAATCATCATCATATTAGTCTACAATAAAGCCGCCGAGAGCGACCAAAAGGTACTCTCGGCGGCGCAACTTATGTGCTTTCAAAATATGGCTTGGTTCTGTTACAAGTGAAAGCGTAATAGCATTGTCTTGCATTGATGAATTGGTAAGCCATCATCAACAGCGGACGGATTTCGGGATTGCTCCACTTATGATACACCTTGATTATGCTATCATCCAATGTTAAGCTATCTTCATTCAAAAGACCGTATTTAACAAGTAACGGTTCAATTTCAAGGAATCTTTCAAGTGTGATGCCAATTTTTTTAGCCATCATATCCGCTGTATATTGACTTGTTTCTGTTGTGCTTTGCGTGAAAACAATTGCCTTCATTCCATCTTCCGATGCAAGTAATGAGAAGAACTCACCAAAGTTCTTTTCAGATAATAGTTTTTTAGATATTTCGGGAGTATCGCAGACAACGCAAAAGAATGGGAAGTTTTCTACAAGCGACAAATCCTCAATTTTTGCAACTATACGCAACCCTCAACAACAAAGCCACCAAACGCATGCGCCGCAATGTCCGTTTCAAACACAACGGTATTACCCTCAATATGCCCCTTTGCACCACCGAGGAAGCGGACACGAGCAAACGAACGGTCAAGGACGACACTCGGCGTTAACATTTCGTCATCGAAGTTGTTCCAGAGACCAATCGCACGAGCACCGTTTTCATGATCCTTTGCGATCATGTACAAGAACGGATGTCCCTCACAGACTGCCGCGGGCGCGTGACCTTGCAGGCGTGGCAGAACAGCGTTGAACTGACGCTGACGGCAGTAGCTTGTTAATATCTGACTGTTACGGTCAACAGATGCCATGGCAAACGCATAGACAAGAAAGCGCTGTCCGTCTGCGTTCTCATAGTACCATGCCGCAGGATAACGCTCTGCACCACTGATAAAGTGCGACAGGACTTCCGCTCGATCGGAAAGTTCTACCCGCCAGAAGCTACCACCCGTCAGCGGACGAACAAGCTCAGCTTCATGACCATCAAGCGACGGGAATTGTTCGTTGTCGGGTACCGGGGCATCAGTCAACGTCTGGATACCGACATCCACACCGCGAGCATCAAGCAACTTTGCAGCGGTGATATCAAGTACCACACCGCGTTCAAGTAACTTTATGGGAATATGCCGTGCAGATTCTCCCATGACGATCACAGCATCTTCATTGTCGGTGACGGAGGATGCGGCACAGACACGGTTCAAAAAACGTACAGCATCACTTTGGGGTCCTGTCTGCAGATGACCAACTTGATGTGGCGTAGTTTCGGGCAGATCGGCATCCAAAAGCAGATGCTCCTGCTCCCAGATCTGTACACCGCGGATCTTTCCACCATTAAATGCACAGGAGATTTCATCATAGAGCGGCAGATGACGCAGATGACGCTCCAGATATCCTGTTTCATAGGTAGGTGTCTGTACATAGTCGAAAATATATTTGAGAATGCCGTCCGTTGAACCGTCGGCTCGCAGAGCAGTGTCATATGATTCAACCAGCCAGCCAGGGACACGATAGCGCGGACGCGGATACAGGTCACCCTCGGTGTAAAACTCGATATCGGAATATTTGCGAAGCCATTGCCGCTCCAGTCGCTGATAACCAATAACATCGGAGATACAACGACCGAGAACTGTTTCCCAATACGGCGCACCGATGCCACGCAGGTATGGTTTAGTATTCCCAGCAAAAACACGCGCTAGCTCACCAGCATCCACGCCGTCAGAATCAAAGGATGTCGAAACGGTACAAAAGCCGAGACGAGTAGTTGGAGATACTGTATCAAGCTTTTGGCGAAGCGCACGCGCAAAGTCAAAAAAGCTCTCTCCCATAAGTCCAAACCACGCACGGCGAATTTCATTTGCTTCTCCGCAGAATACCGCACGGTATAGTTCCTCACGTGTCCATTCTTTACCCGTTCTACGCGCAAATTCACCCATGTGATAGTCACAGGTACACACGATGCCGTTTGGACGGCAGCCCAGGCTCAGATCGTCGTCTAACTGAATAATATCAACGCCGCATTTGCCCATGTCGCGCACCCAATCCGCAATCAGATCTCGGTAACCGGGATCAGCGATACAAAACGAATCGTCACAAACACCGCCGTTGAAACCGACTGCACGCGGAAAATCAGCGCCAACAAATGCTTCCTCATGGTCCAGTTCAACGCCATGTCCCATGCTGGTAAACCATGTGCCGACCTCTGCAATACCGTTCTCATGAAAATAACGGACATTGTTTTTTAGAAGTGCCAGAGCGTCTGCACGCTGCGGAGCGGTCGGATCAAGATAGCGCGACATGACGAGAAAAACACGCTCAACGCCTGCGCGCCGGAACATATCGAGAAACTGTGCGCGGTGTTCGTCCGTGTCACAGCTATGATTCATGATCGGTACAGAAAGCTTATAATGTTCAGACATTGTATCGTCTCCTTTCAAAAGCTTGTGCCATTGGCACATCCGTAATATTTTCCGAGAATCCCAAAGAAGCAAAGCTTCACAGAAGGATTCACAGAAATTGTTTCACAAAGCTGAAGAAGGATATTCCAATATTGCTCGTTGAGCAGCTTCATATCCAGATGCAGCGTGCGGCGATCGCATTTGATATTCATCGCCAGCAGTTTATTGCAAATGTCGGTGGTCTTGAGGGGATGGTCTTCATCGGTCTCTTGGCGCAGCATTTCTATGAGCTTCAGTAATTTTATTTTCTGACAGTTCTCCTGCGGCATCAAATCCCTCCCATTGAAGTATAAAAGTACAAATAAGTATAGCATATTTTTTCTTATTTTACGATGGCTCTGCGTAAGGATTTCCTTACGTTAGGCGCAAACTTTGTAATTTTTTCTCATTTCAATAGTTCAAATCCCTTCGAAGAGTCGGCTGCCGACTTCTTTGCGGAGCAAAGAAACGTAAAAAGTACACCACGTTTTTCGGGCTGTTTTCGGTGTCGGAAACGAAAAAACGGGCTCTGGGACAGCCGCCATGGCCATCTCGAAGCCCGTTTTACCTGATTTTATGCGATTTTTCCTGTATTTTTCCGTAAAAAGCAAGAAAAAACGCCTTTTGCCTTGGTAGACAAAAGACGTTTTTTTGTTGGCGGAAGCGGTGGGATTCGAACCCACGATACTGTCACCAGTATACAGTGGTTGTAATATCAGGAATAGAGCAGTATCGAAATGCTCTTACTCCTGCAAAAAGACTCCATCTATTTCGGCATTCTATAACAACGATGTTTTGGTTCCGGGAGTCAGAGTCTGCGGGTTAAAATGGTTTGTCGAAAATGTATTGGGCGCAATTGACTAAATCATTTTTCCGTTGATAACGGAACCGTCAAAAAGCTAAAAAACGGATTTTGATAAGATAAATCCGGTTTTCCGGATTTTTTCCATTTACAACGCACTTTGCATTTGATATACTATATTTTGGGTGAATATTAAATGTGAAGGAGAATCAGCGATGCCTGTATTATTAGTTATAGCGGTAATTGCTTTATTGTATCCCTTTGAGCGCTTCCTCTGGAAACGTATTTGTTTGGCGGCGAAGCTCAAAAGAATATGCAAAAAGAAAGATTATTCGCTGAAGATCCTGAACTTTTTGTTCCTTTTCTCCGGCTTCAAACGGAGACAAAGTGATTTTCTCATTGAAACGAACGATACCGTGTATTCCGTGAAGTGCGTTGGCATTGTATTCAAAAAGAATTATCTGAAGTTTATTGACGATACGCATTATGCGATACGCCCATTGGCCTTTCATCTCGCTGCAACCGCAGGCGGCGTTGAGTACAGTGTGAAAGGAAAACCGAAATACTCTTTTTATGAATCCGTTCCGGATAGCGCATTACCAAAAGATCTGGTAAAAATCGTGCTGGTTTGTCCGGTCCCCGGTACGCTTCAGTACAACAACCTGAATGTAGGAAACGGTGAGTCAATCGGCGAAGCACTCTGCTACACAACGTCATCTTTTCTAAAGGAACTTGATCAAGATTCATGAAACCTGAACTGCTGAAAAAATACAGTTCTTCGTTTGCGGACGCATATTCAATCGGATGTCTTGAGATTAACTATATTTTCTCATCAGGAGCGGTTGAAATGAGAAAATCAAGCTTAGAGATCTTACTGCTACGGACATTCAGAATTTCTATTCAAAGCTACTGAAAACAGTTTCTGCCAATACAGTGATCCATATTCACACAAACATCCATAAAGCACTGAAATACGCCGTTAAAATGGATATGATTCCGGTCAACCCGGCGGATAAGGTGGAACGCCCGAAAAAGCAAAAGTTTATCGCAGGGTACTATCACTTGGATGAACTGGAACGCCTCTTTGAGATTTCAAAGGATCATCCGTACTCTTTACTGATTCAGATGACTGCTTTCTATGGCTTGCGTCGAAGCGAAGCACTGGGGCTGCGATGGGATGCCATCGACTTTGAGCGGAAC
>CALCRH010000320.1 GCA_937894515.1 uncultured Clostridia bacterium
TATGCATGGAAAGATCCACGCTGGTTTCAGTATGACAAGGAAACAGGACAGAAGCTCATGCTTCGTGATGAAGTGACTACCGAACTCCACCCATTGTCGCCTAACAAATTCATAATTCACGAACCACATCTTATAAGTGGAACTCAGATTGCTGGCGGCTTGGCTCTTCCGGCACTTTTTTATTTCATGCTCAAAAGCTATGACGTAACAAGCTGGGCTGCATTTATCGACCGTTACGGCTTCCCAATCCGCCTCGGTAAATATTCACGCAAGGCAACAAAAGACGACATTACAACACTTCGCAGGGCAGTTGCTTCAATCGGTGCAGACTTTGGAGCAGTAATCCCGGAAGGTGCAACAATCGAAATCATCGAATCAAAAACAAGCAGCGAAAACTCAGAAGCCTATCAGAAAATGGCAACATGGATTGATAAGCAGATAAGCAAACTTGTTCTTGGTCAGACCATGACAACAGACGACGGATCCAGCCGGGCACAGGGAGAAGTCCACGAAGAAGTAAGACAGGACATCGCAACCGCTGATGCTCTTGCCATTGCCGACACTCTCAACTCCTGCCTTGTAGTTCCTTACATCAAGTTCAACTTTGGGGAGCAGGAATCTTATCCAGAAATCGTACTTTACAAACCGGACGAGCAGAACCTTGAGCAGGTAGTAAACGCAATAGAAAAACTTGCCCCTCACGGTTTGACAGTCAAGGCAGACGAAATCAGAAGCATGCTCGGACTTTCAAAACCTGAAGAAAAAGACGAAATCATTGGAGGAAGAACTCCTCTTTCCGGCTTTGAAGAAGAAACAGAACAGAACGCAAACACAGAGCTTAACGCCGCATCACAGCAGACACGGGCAGAACCAAGTTTTATAAGCGATGTTGAAAACGATTATTCAGGCGACCTCGTGCCGATAAGCGACGAAATAGCGGAAGTCTTGGAAAAGGCAGCTGACAAAGCGACCGACTTTGACAGCTTCAAAGCGGAGCTTTTGCGGCTCTCGTCAGAGTGGAGTGCAGACAAAATCGCCGACCTGATGGCGATAGCGTTCTTCTCTGCTCGTGCCAAAGGCGACAATAATTTCGAGGGGTAAGAGAATGACAGACAAAGAAAAAGAAATTGTGAAACAACTGGCACATCCTCTTTATACAGTAGAATTTCTTGAAGAATGGATAAACAGAAATGACAGTGTTTTTTCCAATGCTCCAGCCGCAATGCAAGCGTGTAGTGCAAAAGGTTTCTACGCTGCTGTAAAAATTATGGCTAATAAGGAGAGCCTGTAATGGCAGACAAACTCATTCCGAAACAGGCTCTTGAATACCTCAAAAACAAAAAACTCCGCCCTGCGTTCAGCTACAAAGATGTGTGGAACGAGGAACACGCCACCGCTTTCACAGTCGCAAAAGCAATGCAGATTGATGTTCTTTCCGACATAAAAACGGCAGTTGAAAAAGCCATAGAAAACGGCACAACTTTTGAACAGTTCAAAAAAGAATTGAAGCCGACCCTCATGCAGAAAGGATGGTGGGGAAAGAAAGAAATGACAGATCCGTTGACAGGTCGTCCCGTAAACGCACAGCTTGGAAGTGACCGCCGCCTCAAGACAATCTACAGCACAAACCTGCGGAGCGCATATCAGAAAGGACAGTACGACCGCACAATGGAAAGTGATCTGCATCCATATCTGATGTATCGCATAGGTGCAAGCGTCCACCATCGTGA
>CALCRH010000321.1 GCA_937894515.1 uncultured Clostridia bacterium
CTCGCACTTATAATAACCATCGTCTTCAAGCAGTTTGATTTTGGCAATTTTCTTATAATCATCTATTGCTTGATTCAATACTTCTTTGGAGTAAAAGGTCTTTGTATAAACCTGTTCGTTACTTCTCATTTTTTTCAAACCAATCCATCAAGATACTATCAAGGTTTTCAATGCTATCTGGCAACTCATCTTTTTCTAATTCTGTGTTGCTTCCGGTAATTGTTGATGACATTGCTCGTGCCATGAGAATTTCTCTTATGGTATGTGTTTGCAAATAAACCTGATAGCGGACTGCCTGTGCAAGCATTTCATTTTCAAATTCTAATGCTATTGCAGTTACGTCATTGTCGCCTTTGGCGGTGATCTCAATCACGTATTCGTCGTTACAAGTGTCAACGTGAATGTAGCTTCTGTCTATAAAGTGATAGGCAGCTTTCATTACCGCTTCGTGCGGATATAGTTTTTCCTTATATTTTATAACTGTCTTTTCCACTGTCCTCACCCTTATCCTTCCAATTGAGCTACCGGCTGAAAACCATTATGAATGTCAAAATCCATATTGCACCTAAATTCTTCAACCAGATCCGAAGCATCGGAACCTTGAAACCTCAATTTAGTAAAAATCCGTCTTTCAAAATCAACAGATAATACTGTATTACCTTCAGATAACGCATGAACGATTACATGCGAAACCGGCAACAACGCAAAAATATCTCTTGCTACACGAATTGCACACATACAAGCTTCTGTTCCGCTTCCAAGCATTCTAAACTTATCAACACTTGGAACGCAGTCGCTAATTTTTTTAGCAAGTTTGTATTCATATTCATGGAAAAGTCCTGTGGATGGACCGCAGGTCTTTAAAAGATCTATAACAGCATCTCTTACAACAGGATCATTGCTTCCGATAATTGTTGGTCCACCAGCCTGAAGAAGATCGTAATACCAGTTGCCGTCAATATCATAGAGATACGGGCCGTTTGCCTTGGTGACAGTCAGAGCAAAGGGGTGATTATTGGCCAGATTGTGCTGAATACCGCCGGGAATGCACTCCTGCGCCAGCACGGTCTCCGCCTTGCTCTTGGGGCATTTTTCATCAAACCACTTCAAGTAGTTGTCCACTGCGCTTTGTTTCAGATGTTTTCTGTGTTTCATCAGTTCACCCGCCTGGGCATGGATCGCAGCATAATCATAGGCATCAATTAACTTAGACATAAGACACACTCCTTATATACAAAAATGTTTTTACGGTATTTCGGCATCTTACTGCTTTTTCGGTTTACGCTTTTCTGCAATCGCTTTGAGCAGCGCCACTTCCTCATCAGGCAGTGCTTTCTCTCCACCCAGCAACCTGGCCAAAATCAAAATTTTTGCACTCTTTTCCACCGCTTCGGCAATGGAAAAAGCCAACGGCAGATCAGGCGCCACGGCCAGAAAACCATGGTTTTCCAGGAGCACAGCGTTATATTCCGGCAGATATTGGGCAAAGCCCTTGGCGATTTCCGGAGTACCGGGTGTTCCATAGGGAACTACGGGAACTTCCTGGAAAATTTCCAGCATTTCCGCAAATGCACGAGTGGCGATAGGCTGTCCGGCCACAGCAAAAGCCGTAGCATACGTGCTGTGATCATGGATCACAGCATTTACATCAGGCCGGACTTTGTAGGCTTGCAGGTGCATCTTATACTCGGAGGAGGCCCGAGTCCCACATTCGGGATTCAGAGTATTTCCATCCTCATCAATTTCCACGATCATATCGGCACTTAAAGTGGCTTTATCCGCCTGCGAGGGGGTGATCAGGTACCGGTCTTCAAAGCGCATGGAAACATTACCTTCAAACTGATTGAGCATATCCTTGGCATACAGTTTTTTCGTAACGTCAACAATGAGCTGCTTTGCTTCTTGTTTCGTCATCTCATTCACTCCTTTTCCAAAATAGCAGTTATCTATCTTCTTCACTGTGCCTTGTGGTGATATGCTATCACCGATATGTGGCATTGTCAACATTATTCGACAATAAACCACACATTTTTCTTTTATAACGCCACATTGTGATAACAAATACCTACCAATACCACACATATTATGTTGCGTTTCAAGGTTGTCATTTTTTGCAAATATTCAAAATTCCAACAATTTGGATGCGTTTACTTTTTTCAAAAGAATATTATGCGAGTTTTGTAAATTTTTTTAGGTAATAGCGTTTTACATTTATTTCTAACCCGTTCATATGAATATGTTTCCCCTTTACGTATTGCAATGTGCAAAATGGTGTACTACAATCAGAAGCAGATATGTATAAGGGGAGATATGTTATGCGTTTGACTTTGATCCGCCACGGCATTACCAGGGGGAATGCCCAACACATCTATTACGGCGCTACGGATTTGCCTTTGCTGCCGGAGGGTGAGGCTGATTTGCGCAGGTTAGCCGCACAGGGTGGATATCCAACAGCTCCCCGCTATTTCACGTCCCCCTTGTTTCGCGCGGAGCAGACTTTTTCCATCTTATACGGAGACCTTCCTCACACCCAAGTCGAGGGCCTGCGGGAAATGAATTTCGGCGACTTTGAAATGCGCACTCTCCCCGATGATTTGGCAAAAGACCCTGCATTTTTGGAGTGGTGTGCTGATACTACCGGGAATCGTCCTTGCCCTAACGGTGAAAGCATCTCTCAGATGCGCCAGCGTGCTTTGGATGCTTTGGCTCCTATCATTCAAGCCGGGGAAGACGCCGTGTGCGTGATCCATGGAGTAGTGATTACCTACCTTATGTCGCACTGGTTCCCAGATATGATAGATCCCTCCACTTGTACACCCGCCCCTGGTACCGGTTATCAAATAGAATTCAACGGGATCAAGCCTCTTGGATATGTACCGGTTCCTGACGGAAACCACATGGAAGAGAAATGGTGGGCTTGACCACTTCTTTCAGCAATTATAGGAATTCAGGTCCTTCAAAAGGCGAACATTTGACAACCTAACACATATAAAAAGACTCTTGGATAACAAATCCAAGAGTCTTTTTTATAATTGCTTCTGTGATAGAAGGGAAAACAATACTACGTATTTGTCAATAATTGCACTACATAAGACAAAGAAAAGTGCCTGACAAATCACAGCAGATGAACATAGTCTCTCTTTGCATAGAGAATTCGGCGGATCTGCACCGTGTCGCCTATCACTACGTAGAATACCAAATAATTCTTCACGGTGAGGAAGCGATACCCCTTTGCCGCCAGCGCAATATCTCTCGGATGAGGGCAGCGTTCCGGCATATGGGATAATGAGCCGATTTCCTGCACCAGTATATCATAATACTTCAACGCAGCATCTTTGCTGAGGGTATTGAGATAATCGATGATCTCTTCCAGGTCACGCTTGGCAGAAGGGTATATCCTGACGTTATAGGTTTCCATGGATACTCTCCCTCATTGATGCCGCCAAAGTGAGAAAGTCCTCCCCCTCAGCGCCGTCTGCAATTTCCTTTTCTGCCACGGCCAATTTGCCATACAGGTCAATGAGGGCCATACGTCTTTCATATTCCTCCACATTCAGCAGGACCATGTCCCCCGTTCCGTTACGGGTAATATAAACAGGCTCACGGGTCTGGCGGCAAAAATCGGAAATTTCATTGGCACTGTTCCGAAGCTCAGAAATCGGACGAATACTCGGCATAACTGCCACCTCCTTGTGTTGATAGTATAGCAAAATATTGAGTAAATATCAATATGAATTTATTTCAATAATATCTTGTCGTTCTTCATCAATGAGAGACGGAGAAACAGTATTCATCAGTTCAAGAAAACTCGGGACTACGGCATTGCTTTTGTTGATTAGGGTTCTGCATACGCCATCGCCTCCATTCTTGAATTATATCCAGTATTATTATATAATTCTAACGGTCTTTGACGTCCACAGTTTGCTGAGGTTTCAGCCAATATAATATTTGTAGTAAACGAGGTGCTGTACTATGGAATATTTGGAATCATCCGTGCGTTTGTCAGGCGGCGAATTTCCGTATATCCGCTTTGGAACGGGAAAAAAGAACTTGGTCATGCTTGCGGGGATGAACATGACCGGACTTGCCGGGCTTGGAGAGCCTGTCTCTGAGATGTACCGGGACTATGCGGAGGAGTACACCGCCTACGTATTCGACAGACTGCGAGTCCTGCCTGACGATGCCTCTGTCCGATCCATGGCGCAGGATACGGCGGAAGCTATGCAGGCACTTGGGATCGAAAAGGCGGATGTGATGGGCGCGTCGCAGGGTGGCATGATCGCACTGTATCTGGCGATCGATCACCCGGAGCTGGTTCACGCCCTCATTCCCTGTTCCTCCTGCTGCTATCAGAACGAAGTCGGAAAAGAGACCTTTTCGGTCTGGTCGGCGCTGGCAGATCAAATGGACGGAAACGGCATTTACAGGGACTTTTTCTCCAGAGTTTATACATATCCGAACGAAACAGCACTTGCGCTTTGCCTTGACACAAGCACAGCCGAGCAGTGCCGCCGTTTCGGAATCCTTGCCCGTGCCTGCTATGCGTTTGACTGCCGGGATGAGCTGGAAAAGCTGCAGCGCCCGGTGCTTGTACTGGGTTCGGCGCAGGATCGGGTGCTGGGCAGTGCGTCCTCGCCTGACCTTGCAGAGCGTCTGGGCTGTGAGTGCTTCCTTTATCAGGACTACGGACACGCGGTTTGCGATGAAGCTCCGGACTTTCGGCAGCGGATGCTGGACTTCCTGCACAAAACTGTATAATTGCATAAGCATATAAT
>CALCRH010000322.1 GCA_937894515.1 uncultured Clostridia bacterium
GACACTCCTATTTGGCGGTGGCTTGTCAGTTATTATATCTAACCGCGCCATAAGAAAGCTTCCGGACAAAGAAAGCTAGAACAAAGGGGCTGTGAAAAAACGCCCCACAAAAGCAAAGAGGATTTGAAACCCAGAAGGGCGACAAATCCTCTTTGTTGTGGTATAATTTTCTTGCAATGAAAAACGCACCACAAAAATACTATACACCAAGGCAGGGACATTTACCAGTATTTCTTTCAGAATATTTATCAATAACTGACCCGGTCATCACATTCGACCAATTCATGGAGGGAATAGAAATCAACAAGTACCTGAAAAAACTGCCCGAGCAGAGAACGGGACGAATCAGGTATAATCCGGTCGACATGCTGAAAACGGTGCTGTTCGCGTTTGCGGACAAAGGATACTGCTCCCTGAGGGAATTGGAAGACAATTGTAAAGTGAACATTCGGTATATGTATCTCATGAACTGGAAGACACCGAGTTATCGAACCTTTGGATATTTCATTAATGAAGTGCTGTCGGACAGCATCGAGGAAATATTCCTGGATATCAATCAAACGATCTTCAAGAAAGAGAAAGTTGATTTGGCGCACATCTACATAGACGGAACGAAGTTGGAAGCCAATGCCAACAAATATTCATGGGTATGGAAGAAAGCAACAGAGAAATCACGATACCGTCTATTTGGAAAAATCACAGCACTGCTGGATGAGATGAATGAGGAGCTTTGCTGGAGTGGTCTGCATATTGAAACGAATACGGAGTATGTGCCAGAGCATCTGACCGAAATCCTTGCATCGTACGCCAAAGTGAACCAATTGGATGAGAATAGTTTTGTTCAAGGCAGAGGGAAGCACAAGACGATTCAGCAGCGCCGATATGAGCAGTTGCAGACATATCTGAACAAGCTGGAAGAATATCGGGAAAAGCTGACGATCTGCGGAGAAGAACGCAACAGCTATTCAAAAACAGATCATTCCGCCACGTTTATGCGATTGAAAACGGACTATATGGGTAATGATCAGCTATTGCCGGCATATAACATCCAGATCGGTGTGGCAGATGAATATATTGCTGTAGCAGATGTAAATCATTATCGGTCAGACATGGATTGCTTTGTGCCGCTGATGGAAAAATTTCATGGTCTGTATGGTTTCTATCCGGAATATCCCGTGGCAGATGCCGGTTATGGTTCCTACAACAACTATCTGTATTGTGAACAGCACAGTATGAAAAAGTACATGAAGTTCACAATGTACGATAAGGAAACCAAAGACAAGCGCTACCGGGAGAATCCCTACCGGGCCGAAAATTTCCGTATAGATTCGGATGGAATCATGCGCTGTCCGAATGGCAAGGCATTTCTTTTCCGTTACAGAAAGAACGTTAAAGGCAACAAGTACGGCCGTCAGGAAGAAATCTATGAGTGTGAGGACTGTACCGGTTGTCCTTATGCGGATGAATGCAAGAAAACCGACAAAAACCGATCAGTGCGGATCAATGAAGAACTGACAGGCATGCATCGCGAAGTGTTGGATAATTTGGAAAGTATCCACGGTGCACTGCTGAGAATGAACCGCTCCATACAGGCTGAGGGCACATTTGGTATCTTGAAATATGACCGTAACTACAAGCGGATCGTTCGCAGAGGAATCAATTCCGTGAAGCTTGAGGTTTTTCTCGTTTCTATCGGTCATAATCTGTATAAATACTTTACAAAGCAACAGAAAAATCGCATTGCCTCATGAGATACCCTCAAGGTTGATTTGTGGGGTAAGGGGGCTTTTATGCCTTTTTCGCTGTTTGGTTTTTTCTGATGTTTTTTGTATGCTAAAAGGGAGCTGCGAAAGAACACGAAATATGTTCTTTCACAGCCCCTGTGTCAAGGCAATACCGCACAAATGAGTTAGGGTGTGTTTCTGATATGTAATGACCTTTGTCAACCCCTAAATTGGGGAAAACAGGCCAAAACTAACTTTATTCAGTTTCGAGGAAGCACCCTGAGGGGGTTATGATATCAGATCCCGGCATTGGCCACTCTGATATACGTGGATTCGGATCGCTCCTTACCGACAGGTCAATGGTCCGCCGTGAGCGCCACCGTCTAAAGGCGTGGATCACAGTTGTCTGTGCCAACATAGAAACGTCGTGGATCGCTCGAACCTTGATAAGACCATAACCCCATCAGGATGCTCCCAGTAGTAATTGGCTGCCAAGTCAGCATAGGCTGATCTTGATCAGCCTTGACCACCCTTTACAACAAGGGCACGGCACTGTCAAGGATGCGAAGCACCGCCGAAGGCGGCTTTGTCCTTGACAGAGACGGGACATTGTTGTATTTACGCAACATTTCCCGTCATCATTCCCCAGATAAAGCAAGCAAGTTCTCTGGCAATAGCAACCTTGGCGACATTGGAGCGTTTATTTTGGGACAATACCATCCGATAATACCTGCGGCGCAAGCGTTCATTTGCTTTATCTGCGTATGCAATCACCTCCGGCGAGTTTCCTTCCTGGCGTTTCTTCAGTTCCTTGGATTTGTGGCCGATCTGGCCACGACCGTAGGATTGAGCAGCTTCGACTAACAACATCCTAAGGTGGCGGTTTCCAGCTTTCGTGATTTTCAGCCTGTTTTGATCGTCGCCGCTGGAATCCTCACCAGGAACCAAGCCAAGATATGAAGCATACTGTTGAGCGTTCCCAAACCGTTTAAAGTCTCCGGTTTCCGTGATGACGGAGAGTGCAGACTGCGTTTTAATCCCCAGGAAACATGACAGTTTGTGAACGCTCTCTGCATAAACCTCGTCGGAAGCCAGTTCCTCAATCCGTTTGTCTAACCGTTCCAGCTTGTCTACAAGGTTACTGTACGTCAGCAAATACTCCTCGAGGATCTCCTGATACATACCGCCCGGTTTCAGATCCCGCAGCCATTTCAGATGCACCTGTGTCCAATACTTGGTTCCACCTGGATAACGGCAATTATGTCTGAGGCAGAATGCAAGTATTTGCTGCTTGATCTTCTTCAATGCCAGTTTGTGGTCATCCCGCATCCGAAGAAATTCCTTTGTCTCCTCGTCCTTAGCTGTCGGTACATGAACTGCACTGTAGTCATGGTGGGCCAGACACTTGGCGATCTTCTGGGCGTCCCGCTTGTCAGTCTTCACCTTCTTTTTCCCTTGCTGAACCGGCATGGATGTCGGTGCCAGAATCACACACCGCACATGATGGTTCGTCAGTTGATGATACAGCGTGAACCCGAGGCATCCTGCCTCATACCCGCATATGAAAGTCACATCGTTGCCGTAATGGAATCGCATGGCTTCCAGATAACTGATGACTTTGCTGTAATGGGCTTCGGTCCTCTGGACGTACTCAGTCTCTTCCTTCTCGTTAGTATAGCAGGCCAGAGTAAAACTTTCCTTGTGAACATCCATTCCGACGAATATTGTGGTATACTTCATGTGATGACCTCCTTTTGTATGCGGTAAACCCTGTTACCACTGATTGTTAGTCCAGTCTGTATTATACAGGTAAATCCACGAACCTACAAACTGGAGGTCATTACATATTGTCTAAATTCAAAACGATGCATTTTCAGTATCTTTTCCGTCAATTCTGCGTTGTCGAACCTCGATTTACCTCCAGTAAACCTTCGGTTCTTCGCCTTGAACTGACGGAAAATCTGCTTGAAACTGCACATTCCTCATTTTAGAGACACACCCTAGGTGTATGATTCAGCCATGAATCAAACTTTTTACCGTGATCTATGTCAATCGTTAAGCAGCTTATAGATTTGATACATGGAACGATTTCCATCTCCAGTGAGCCAGGTGTCGGTACTATGGTTGTAACAAGCCTCGCTCAGGCTGTGACTTCCGATATAGCTGAAGTAACTTCTGGAGGTAGCATCAAGAGCCTTGAAGGAATGCGTATATTGCCGGTTGAAGATAACGAAATGAACCGCGAGATTACATGTGAGAATCTTGAAGAAAAAGGCGTTATTGTAGATACGGCAGAGGATGTTAATATTGCCGCCGAGAAGATGAAGAATGCTTCCGAAGGTCAGTATGATCTTATTCTTATGGATATTCAGATGCCTCGGATGAACGGTTATGACGCTACGAGAGCGATCAGAAAGCTTTCGAATCCGTACGCGGCAAATATTCCGATCATTGCCATGACAGCCAATGCCTTTGACGAAGACAAACGAAATGCTTTGGATGCCGGAATGAATGGACATTTGGCAAAACCGATTGATGTACAAAAACTGTTCGATACACTTTCGGAAGTCATGAAATAACGCATAATAATGAAATAAAACGGACAATAAATCTTTT
>CALCRH010000323.1 GCA_937894515.1 uncultured Clostridia bacterium
CGGCCTGATTTTGGGCTATGTGGTTGATGCAGGACTCGATGGCACCGGCGTTGCCAAATACGCCGTCATTGAGCCCGCCGCCGATTTTGACGCACTGCTCACCGGGTTCGATGAAAAGGAGCTTGCCGACCTGTTCAAGGAAGACAAAAAAGCCGAAGACGACGATTTTGACCTCACCAAGGCTCTCGAAGCGGCATCCTTCGTGGAAAAAGGCGATGTGTGGACGGTCGGCAGGCATCGCCTCATGTGCGGTGATGCGACCAGTCCCGAAGATGTAAATACACTTATGGGCGACACGAAAGCAAACCTCATCCTGACCGATCCGCCCTACGGTGTATCTTTCAAGAGTGCCAGCGGGCTGACCATTCAGAACGACAGCATGAAGAACGAGGAGTTTTATAACTTCCTGCTGGCTTCATTTCAGTGCATGGCGGCACACCTCGAAAAAGGCGGTGCTGCTTATGTGTTCCACGCAGACACTGAAGGACTGAACTTCCGCCGTGCGTTTGTCGACGCAGGCTTCCACCTTGCAGGCTGCTGCATCTGGGTGAAGGACAGCCTCGTCCTCGGACGCTCCGATTATCAGTGGCAGCACGAACCTGTGCTGTACGGTTTCATGCAGAACGGCAAGCACAAGTGGTATTCCGACCGCAAGCAGACGACCATCTGGAATTTCGACAAGCCGAAGCGGAACGCCAACCACCCGACCAGCAAGCCCCTCGATTTACTCGGCTATCCCATCGGAAACTCCACGCAGGAGAACGCTGTGGTGATCGACACCTTCGGCGGCAGCGGCTCGACGCTCATGGCTTGTGAGCAGATGAACCGCATCTGCTATATGATGGAACTGGACGAAAAATACGCCTCCGTCATCCTCCGGCGCTATGTTGAAGACACCGGGAATGCCGAAGGCGTGTATGTAATTCGTAACGGGCAGCAGATTCCTTATTCCGATCTTGTGAAAGAGGTCGAGACAAAGGAAGGCTGATGGTGTATTATTCACATAAATCAGAATTTAGTGCACTCTTTCTGATAATATATTCATTGAAATCATCAACAGCTTCTATAATGTCGGGATTAGTGGAATCTGCTCCCAATGTAATAGCCCATTTCAAAAGATCAATCGAAATCAGGTCACACAACTCTAATAATCGCCGAAAATCCCAGTCATCAGTGATATCAATAAAACGGAATACTGTTTGTTTGATTTTGGGAGATAACCATTCAACAGGAAATTGTTTCAAACAATCTCTTGCAATCGTAATCGGCAAAATATTTGTTGGCTGACAAGCCCATGAGAGGAGCGTTCCAATTACTTTGTAAGCAAGTGTATCGGAGAGAGACATGATTTCAGATGGATGAAAGTAGATTTCCTTATCAGCAATATCATTTAATGCATCTGCAATTGCTTTTTCATATGCGTGCATACCCTATCACCTCAAAATTCCTATTTCTTTAATATGATTATACAGCGTACCCACCGATATGTCAATATCTTGGGATGCTGTAATATGAACAAATCAGTGCAAATCCGTCCCGCACATATTCTCCGTTTTACATTCTTGCTATCTGTGCGATTCAGAGTTAATATCTAAACAGTCCACTGGACTGTTTACTACACTCAAAACCGCAGCAAGCGGTGAAAAACAGGAGGTCACATCATGAATATCAGATTCAATATTGAAAAGAGCCAGCGCAAGGCACTGGCGCAGAAGATCGGTGAGCTGACCGGCAGCGAGGTGAAGTACCTCGGTATTCCGAGCTGTGGATACCAGATCGGGGCATACACCCTTGACAAGGAAGCAGTGCTGCACGGCGATGAGCTTCCGGACGACATCCGGAGCGAATTGCAGAAGGCAGGCTACACCGCAGAGGACGAGCCGGTGGCGCTGACGATTTCGATGCCGCGAGACTTCTTCACGGAGCAGTCGATACACAATCTGCTCCAGCTCATCGCCAACAAGGAAACGCTCCTGAAACACGCGCTGAACACGGAGAGCCTTGCGGTCAACGAGTGTGAGGAAACGGTCGAGTTCCCGTGGTTCACGGTCGAGAAGGACGGCGACGGCGATGCCTACGCCCGCTTCATTACCGCCCTTTGCGAGTTTGCAAAGAACCTGCAGCGCATGGTCAACAAGCCCGATGCCAGCGACAACGAGAAGTACGCATTTCGCTGCTTCCTCCTGCGCATCGGCATGATCGGTGCAGACTACAAGGCAGCCCGCAAGGTTCTGCTCCGCCGTCTGACCGGAAGCTCCGCCTTCCGCCACGGCAAGCCCGAAGGAGGTACCGACGATGCGGTTTCCGAATGAAGCTGAACTGAAAGTCCTGCGGGAGCGTTATCCCGCAGGCACACGCATCCGCCTGATTCAGATGGACGATTCCTTCGCTCCCGTGCCGCCCGGTACGACCGGAACAGTTGCAATCATCGATGACGCAGGCAACATTCATATGAAGTGGGACAATGGCAGAAGCCTTGCGCTGATTGAAGACGCAGATGAGTTCGAGGTCATCTCCGGCGGCTGATTTTACAGCCTCCGGGGGCGCCGGAAAATGTGAGAACCTATTCCATCGTACCCCATATTATCACATGATTGCAAGTAAGTCAAGGGTGTATACTACACAATCATCAAGGCTGTATTTTCCTCGATATTCTGTGGTTTTAGCGGCTTGATATATCCTCGGTTTAGAGTTAATATGTGACTACCGAAAGGGAAAACACCCTACGGCAAGCCCAAAAACACTTTGCGGAGGATACAAAAATGACTGAAAGAACAGCACAGCAGATTGCAAACATGAAGCAGCAGACCATCGGCGTTGAGGTGGAGATGAACCACATCAGCAGAGAAAAGGCAGCGAAAATTGCAGCCGACTTCTTCGGAATAAACCGCTACGAAAACACAGCAGGACGCAACGGATACTGCACTTGGTCAGCATGGGACAGCGAAGGCAGAGAATGGAAATTTCAGAAGGATGTGAGCATTGCAGGATGCGACAACGAAAAATGCGAACTGGTAACACCGATTCTTAAATACGAGGACATTGAAACACTTCAGGAATTAATCAGAAGACTTCGTAAGGCAGGAGCAATCAGCCACGCAGGAGTCGGCGCAGGAGTTCACATTCACATCGGCGCACAGGGGCACACACCGCAGACGCTCAGAAACCTTGCGAACATCATGGCAAGCCACGAAACGCTGATCGCCGAAGCAATCAAGGTTGA
>CALCRH010000324.1 GCA_937894515.1 uncultured Clostridia bacterium
CTTGAGACGATAAAGTATATGCTTTTACGATAGTAATTTATTGCTCACAAAAAATGACGTTGAGACGGTATGTCTCTTAGTTCTGAGAAATCCTGTAACGCATATCAACATTGATGTGGATGTGGAAGAACTGGTGCAGGATAAGCGCGGCCAGGCGACCTATGACCAGATCAGAGAATATGTGAAAGAGCAGACCCGACTGCATGTAACGAACCTGAATATCGCGCAGATAAAGCGGAAATGCGGAATCATCGAGCGGGAGAACTATAATCTTCCAAAGTCGGAGGATTCCAAGCAACCGAACTGCACGAAGGAAAAAGAAGATGCAATCAAGGAAGCGTTCAGGCACTTTGGGATGATATAAGGATTTGTAAATATTTCATGTCTATCCCGGATTCCATTGACTTTTCTCAGGTTTCTTACTATACTGATTTGCGAACAATTCGCAAATTGGAGGTGCTGGCGTGGCGAAATATATGACGAAACAACGAAAAATCCTACTCGATTATTTCTCGCGTCATACCCACGAAGCACTTTCAGCAAAACAGATAGCGGATGCACTCGGTGAAGATCAAATCAGCGCCAGTGCTGTGTATCGGAATTTGGCCGCTCTGGAGGAAGACGGACTTCTGAAGCGCATCAGCAAACCCGGAAGCCACGAAGCGTTCTTTCAATATACGGACGATTCAGAATGCCATGATAAGCTGCATCTTTCCTGTAGAAAGTGCGGGAAAATGTTCCACATGAACACATCCGGTGCGGAGATGCTGATCCGCACGATTGCAAAAAACGAAGGCTTTTCCGTTGACCGGTCGGAGACCGTGCTATACGGAATCTGCGAAGCCTGTCAGAAAGCATAAACGAAGGGAGGAAGCCATCATGTCAAAGAGAAACCGTGTATTGACTGTACTGCTTGCAGCGGCGGTTTTGTTCGTGATGCTTTCCTCCGTTTTCTTTATTGCCATCGAAGCCGATCATGACTGCGTTGGCGAGGACTGTCCGATCTGCTATCAGATCAGCGTTTGCGAACATACGCTGAAGTCTGTTGGGCAGACTATACTCGTTGTGATCCTTGCTGGATTCATTGGCATTTTCTTGATTTCTCTGCCTGCTTTTACAAAGAAGCTGGCATATAATACATCTCTCGTTTCCCTCAAGGTGAAACTTTCGAATTAAATAGAAACTGACTTCACAAGGGAGCAGTCTGTCCTTTTGGGGACAGGCATATCGGCATTTGCCGCTTCCTTGTATTTTTGCGCCCATTTTACAGTTTCTTGTTTTAATTCGGAGGTTTATTTTTATGAAAAAAATTGTTTCTGTTCTGCTTGCCGTCCTGATGCTTGCAGGCATTCTCACCGGCTGCGGCAA
>CALCRH010000325.1 GCA_937894515.1 uncultured Clostridia bacterium
CCTTCTACCCAGCGAGGGTATGAAGAAATACGGCGCAATAACTTCGCAGCCTACATGGAGCAGGACGCGGCTAAAATTGACTACCAGAAAATGATAGATGATGAAGTGAGCGACGGCAAGTCCGGAAAGACCATTAAAAACGCCTGGTCCCTCGTTCGTTCATCGCTCAGAAATGCCGGTGTATCATTCAAGGAGCCGGAGCGGCCGCCTGTTGAAATGGAAGAGCAGCCCTGGCTGGATTATGAGCAGCTGGAAGTGTTCCTGGCAGCCCTGCGTGAAGCTGATCCCATGACAGAATTTGCAGCGCTCTTTATGCTGCACTCTCTGCGAAAGTCAGAACTCCTGGCTCTCACTCCGGAGCACGTAACCTGGGATAAGAAGGCCCGCTGCCATGTGATAAACATCAACGACGGCGCAGTGCTTGATAAGGACAATGTCCTTGTGTACAAAGGATCCCCAAAAACAAAAGGATCCTGCCGCTCTATTAAGATCATGATCCCCCGCCTGGAGGAGCTTGTGTCCGCATATACCGGTGATCCGAAGACCCCGTACTTTATCTCCCTGGGCAAAGGCAACGGTCTTGATAAGCGCATAAACAGAGTCTGCCGCAAGCATGATCTCCCGGAGATCGCCACCCATGGCTGCCGCAGATCTTTCGTCTCGGTGTGCCGGAGCTGGAGGCCTGCAGCATAGGCGGCTGGGATGATGTAAACACCATGCACAAACATTATGTGAAGCTCGCCGCCAAGGATAAGACCAAGGCCGAAAAGAAGATCATCAAATTCTACAAGAAGGTGTCCTCGTCCTAATCCGTACAAAAGTCCGTACAAAAATTTGCAGATATAAGCTGTTATTTTGCGCTTAACAACAGTGTTATTCACCACTTAACACCTTGTATTTTCTGAGCACTTTCTGACATGGAAACACTTGAAAAAAGTACATAAAACAACAAAAATCCCCCGTTTTCTTGTCGAAAACGAGGGACCTTTTTTAGTGCGGGCGAAGGGACTCGAACCCTTCAGCAAATGCGCTTAAATGCCTGTCTCCCAGGCGCTCAGAGATTTTGTACAAAATTCCGTACAAAATTATTCGGTTATACAATCAAGATATTTGATCAGTTTCCCCTCTCCGGCGTCTGGATCATTGAGGAATGCGTCGGCCAGGCATCCGTAAAACTCCGGCGTATCCACGCCCATCTTTTTGGCCACCTTTGAATAATCAGAGTACATCATGTTGAGTGCTACGTAGAATTCTACGGGCTCCACATTGTATCTCTTCTTCTCCATCATGTCAACAGCCTGGTCCATGGTCCAGTGTTCGCCCTTGGTGCCGTCCACATGTTCCATTGATTTTACCCACTCACGTGCGGAGCGTTCGTCAAGCGTTCCGTAGCCGTCGTAGTTGCCGTAGCCGCGCTCCATGCTGCCGCCATAGCTGCCCATCTCGTCGGTCATTGGGTAGTCATAGCGCATCCTGCTGCCTCGATTGTCGAAGCCGATCATGCGACGATTGTACACAGGCTCATTATAGTTGGATATGTATCTCCCGGTCCTCGCGCTGCGTCGGTTCTCCACCTGTGGCCGGTCGGTATAAGGCGTTGATCTTCCACGTTCAATGTCTCCATCGTCCATCATGCGCTGCATTACCATGCGTGTAGTCCTATTCATTGTAGCCTCCCTCCAGCAGGCAGCCGATAAGCCGGAACGCGCTGCCTGTCAGCGTCTCGTAGATCCTTGTTGCGTAGCGTGTTCTTGTGCGCAGCTGGTCCGCTGTCACCTGGAGCCCGGCTTTATCAAGCAGCGGATAATCTGTAGTGTCGCCAGTGGTCTGTATCACGACCGGAAGGCCAGGATCTACAGCGTCCGCCGGAATTGCCTGTGCCAATACCAGACAATACTTTTCGCCCTGTAGGTAGGCTCCTGCGGGCAGGGTGATTATCATCTCGCCCGCTGCCACTGTGATTGTCGTTGAGACTACCAGGCGATTGCACATCTTGCAAATGTTCTTACATGCCATTGTGTTGCCTCCTCTCAGAAGGTAGGGACAATTGTGCCCCTACCATTACATGCAGTTGCTGCCGCAGCCGTTGTTGCTGTAGGCTGCATAATTTACCCCACCGCAACAATTAGTCGGGAAAGTCACCTGCTGGGGCGGCTGTACGACATATGCCGGTTTCGGGCACTGATAACCAAGCTCTCGCAGAATCTGTGCCGTCTGCTCAGACTGGCTGGATCTAAGCTGCCACTGGAATATTTCTCGATCCTGTGCGGCTATCTTTTCGTCTTTTCTGGCGTTCTCCATCGCGTCGAGCTTTGCAATAATGCGGTCTGCATCCGCGTGGCCAGCCTGCATAATGCCATTGGTGTTCATTGCGTCGCGATACTGTGTGTCGCAGAATCCTCGCTCAACATCTCGGCTGAGACCGTTGGCCTGTGTTGCCAGGTTGTAGTTCACATCCTTGATATTCTGCTGGGTTCTGCAGCAGCAATCTGCCAGCTGTGTGCCTACGCCGTTAATCGCGTTTGTAATGCCATATCCCGTCTGCATTACATTCATGTTGATGCCGTTGGCCTGTGCAAGATTATCATAACCGATTGAACACAGTCCGTTGATTATAGAATCTGTGCGTCTCTCCTGCGATGCGAAGCCACTGTCCATCTGCCTGGATAGCTGTGAGAAATCAGAGGTGAGCACATAATTTGCGGCTGCCCCGGAACCATCCATGCCGCCGCCTATTCCGCCATAGCCGCCTCGGCCCCAGCCGAAGAGGACAGCAAGAATGACGATCAACCATATCCAAGATCCGTTGCTACCGCCGAAACCATCGTTGCTTGACTGGCCGATGGCATAGCCGTTCATAAATTCATTGTCTGCCATGATATTTCTCCTTATTTATATTAAAACTGTGGCCACAGTTTTTTACATAAGACCAAGCTGCCGCGCGAGATCTTCAGCGCTGCAGCCGCGCTCTTTTGCCATGTTGCTGGCAATCCGGTAAAGCTGCTGTGGGTTCTTCCCGCCCACTATGTTCATTGCTGCCTGGGCCTGCGGATTATTTGCTGCCATCTGCTGCAGCATGCCCATAGGGTTCTGCCCTCCCCTGGCCATATTGGCCAGCTGCATGATCATTCCCATCTGGTTATTCATTACCGATCACCTTCTTCACTTCGTCTCTAAAGGCGTTGAATTCATCCACTGTCACATACTGTGCAGGCGGTGCCGGAGGCTCCGGATATGCTCTCCGGAATTCCAGGAAATCAGAAGCGCCGGTCATCTGATTGAATCGTTTGAGATACACCACGTCATGCGCCAGATCCGGCATAACTGTGCCGGCAGAGAAGTAATCTGTCTGCGTCGCCAGGGCTTCTTCTCTGGATGTTACGCCCCGTGCCGAAAAGCCAGGCTGCGCAGCTTGTGGCTGCATTTGTGGCTGTGGTTGATACTGTGGATAGCCGTATTGATACATGCTCACATCCCCTTTCTGGCTAAAATTGTACATAAAAAAAGGACAGCCAACCTCTCGGTTAACTGTCCTTAAACTGTTGGAAAACTATCAGATTGTACTTATGCAGGTGTTTGTGAGCTTCTTGTACACATCCTCGTACAGCTCCTGCTTGTCTCCATTATATGTGTATTCTGCGTATATGCCATCTCCGGAAACTGTTGTTGAAAGCAGGGCTTTGTAGTTCTGCAAGGTTTTGCAGCTCCAGACTACAAAGACATTGCTGAGATTAATTTTGGTTTCCATATGTTCATTATACCACTCTACCAGCTTTCTCTTGCAGATGCTCTGATATTCTTCCATGCCTGTGACTATCATTGTATTTCCTCCTTTAATGTGAATCCATATATGTTTCCTCCGTCGAAAACTTTCGCGGCGGCAGGATCGGCGAATACGGCTGCACCTTATCGTATTTAATCTTAAGGCGCTTAATGTGCCGATCTACTGTGGCCAGGCTCATGCCCAGCTTCATGCTCTGTTCTACCCTGGTCCAGCCTGCCACCCTGGTGCGCATGATCTCTTCCTCTTCTTTCGTCAGCGCTGCCAGGCTGATAAACTCTTCCAGGATAATCTTACTCCACGCGACCTGGTGTGACATACTATTTCCCCTTATTCAGCCTCCGGCAGGCCTGTCGCTATTGATGTCAGCATTGACACCACCCCAGACAGGAGAGCTGAGGATCCTACTGTCAGCCAGTTTACTTCCTGCATGACTGCGGTGGTGCCGATCACGGCCACGGCGGTCTGGCAGATAGTACGAATAGCTCTGATCATTGCGGCTTTCCAAAAATTCTTATCCATAGTTACCTCCAAAATATTAGGATTTTTATTGCAGTAAGATTAAAAATATTAGGTATGCGCTGCTTCATTTAGGTGCTTCTCAATCTTCGTTATAGCTTCCTTCACAGGTCCGTCGCAGCCCTGCTCAGCTAAGCCTTTCAAGCAGGCCAGGAGCCCGTATGTGAGCAGGGCCTGCTCACTTTTGATATCTTTGACAGTGTCGTTAAGATCCTTCCGAAGCTCCTGGATCTTCTTGTCCTGTTCTGCCTGGTGTTTGATCATATCGTATCCTTTGTTGTACAGTTTGAATAACGTTACCACCGCCGTCACGAACGAGGCAAGCGTTATAATCGTTTGCCATGAGATTGTTATCATGCCTCTTCCTCCGGGATCACGTGCTCCCATTCCAGGTGCCCGTCAACATACTTCTGGATCACATATTCTACTTTTTTAGATGGTTTTTCCTCTGCGTTAGCTGCATTATATGAGATGCTGTCATACTTCATGCTGGCCTTAAGCCGGTCGGAGTAATTATTAATGGCAGGCCGCTCAAACTTTTGGCAGATCCCATCGCTGGCTTTCTGTACGCTGTCCGTGGTACATAGCAGCATCCAGAGCTCCGGGAA
>CALCRH010000326.1 GCA_937894515.1 uncultured Clostridia bacterium
CGCAGGGCGTGCTGCACCCGGTTAGAAAGCTGCGCCAGCACGCTGTCGGGAATATCGCTGGGGCTTTGGGTCACGAAGTACACGCCCACACCCTTGGAACGGATCAGCTTCACCACCTGCTCGATCTTCTGCACCAACACCTTGGGCGCATCGGTAAACAGCAGATGCGCCTCGTCGAAGAAGAACACCAGCTTGGGCTTTTCCGGATCACCCGCCTCAGGCAGAACTTCAAACAGCTCGGACAGCATCCACAAAAGGAAGCTGGCATACAAGGTAGGATTTTGGCACAGCTCCACGCAGTTGAGCAGATTGATCATGCCTCTGCCGTCCCGGTCACAGCGCATCCAGTCCCGGATATCCAGTGCCGGCTCCCCGAAGAACAGGTCGCCTCCCTGATTTTCCAGGGGCAGCAGTGCCCGGACGATGCCGCCCAAAGTCGCCGTGGCGATGTTGCCGTAACTCATGGTGTATTCGTCCTTGTGCTCTCCCACATAGTTCAGCATGGCACGCAGATCCTTCAGGTCGATGAGCAGCAGGCCCTTGTCATCGGCGATGCGGAACACGATGTTCAGCACCCCCTCCTGCGCCGGCGTCAGGCCGAGAATACGGCTCAGCAGCTCCGGTCCCATATCGGACACCGTGGTACGCACGCTGTGGCCGCCCTTGCCGTACACGTCCCAGAAGCTGACGGGATAACTCTTGTAGGAAAAGCTGTCCCGAATACCGAACTTGTCGATACGCTTTTCCATGCCGTCATTCTTCTCGCCGGGCATGCACAGGCCGGATACGTCACCCTTGATGTCGCACAAAAACACCGGCACGCCGGCATCGGAGAAGGACTCCGCCATCACCTTCATGGTAATGGTCTTGCCCGTGCCGCTGGCGCCGGCAATGAGACCGTGGCGGTTGGCCATATTCAGCGCCAGCGACACCCGCTGTCCGTCCGCCAGACCCAGATAGATGCTGTTATCAACATACATAACCCGTACCCCCTTTGTTTTCTGCCCCTATTATACAAAAAAGCGCCCTTTTTTGCAACAAAAAAGTAGGGGCGACCCTTGCGGTCGCCCGCACCCCCCGTAGGGCGCGATGCCCTCATCGCGCCGCATTCCAATCGTCCGCGAATTCCAATTTGCGGACATCTAACTTTTCACCAACAAAAGAACGACCCCACAGGGTCGTTCTTTTGTTCACTTTATTTTCAAGCTGTAAATTGTCCGTGCGATGCCATCCGACTCCGCAACAGTCCGCAGTGTCACCTGATCGCCCACGTTCAGCAAGATCAGCTCCGGCACATCGGCAGCCGTTGCGCTGAACCAGCCGTTCTCGTCCAGATAGACGTAATAGGTGGTGTTGCCGCCTATCACCGCACTGCGGATCTCGCTGACCACATCGGTGATCTCCACGGTGGCCTCATCGATCTCCGGTTCCACCGGCAGCGTCCCCATCTCGTCAATGAGCCCGTTTTGCAGCAACATCTTGCGATAGTTGCCCTCGCATTCTGCCACCGTAGCACCCGTGGCCACGATCTGATACTGGCTGACGTTGACCATGGCGTACATCTTCACCAGATCTGCCGCGTCCTTCAGCGCCATGAAATAGGTGGGCTGGTCAGAGATATTCAGCAGCAGCGGGAAGGTGGCCGTATAGTGCATCTGCTGCACCTGACCTTCGGCGCTGTCCATAGCAGAGTACTCCTCGGCGCCTGCGCAGGTATAGAACATGGTCTCCTTGGTGCGCTGGTTGCTGAGGATAAAGCCGATATTGGACTCATCGGATACCACAGAGGTAATTCCGGTGTACATATACACGTCATCGCCCAGCGCCAGATAGTTGTAGCCATCTGTGGTTACTGTCACGTCCCGCTGACCGAAGATGGAGTTCAGCCAGCCGTTGATATAGGTGCCGTGATAGTCATACTGCTGTATGATCAGCTCCGCCGTGTACACGTGGTCCACCCACTCCGGCACGTCGTCCACATCGTAGTACACGCACTCACCCGTCACCGCGTTCACCAGCACCGCACCGGTGATGTCCGTGCCGCCGAACAGGCCGATGGTCTTGGTGATCCTGGGGCAGACCCAATAGGGATCGCCGTCCTCATCGATCTCAAAGGCAGGCGTGTCAAAGATATAGGTGGGATAGCGGAATCGCAGATAGCGGTTCAGGTTGCGGTTGAAATGCTCCGCTGTGGTAAAGCGGATGCCCTCATCTAACCTCACCACGTCCACACTCTGCTTCACCATGTCAATGATCAGATAGGCCGGCAAACCATCGTGCCGGTTGTTCAGCCATTTGATCCAGTCGCCGTAGCGCAGCGAGGTCACTCGAACAGGGCGGCCCTGATAGTTGATCTGCGTATAGTCCTCTGCTACCTCGAACTGGGACACCATATCCGCCAGTTCGCCCAGTTTCCGGTTTCCCAGCTTGGTGGCGCTGTTTCGATCCAGCATAGGGATCTGTGTGTAGGAGATCTCCTCCACCTCGGCGGCAAAGTCACCGGTCTCCACCTGCAGCAGTTCCCGGTAATCTCCGGCGCGGAAGATTTTCCAGCCGAAAATACCGCCGATAATAGCAACTGCCAATACCGCCGCCGCCACATACAGCGGGATGCGGCACTGCTTCTTTACAAAGCCGAAATAGCCCTTGGCACCCTCCCCCTGAAAACCGGAGGTCAGCAGCGCACACACCGAATAAACCGCGCACAGCAGAATGATGAACACATACAGGTCACCGCTGTGGATGTTCATCGCCGGCAGCGCCACATAGTAGTAGATTCCCGCAAAAAGCAGCGTCACGATCAAATTCAGCATGGTACGTCCCAACGGCGTACCCACAGGCTTGCGCTCCTTTTTCGGGTGGTTCTGCTTCCACTGGTCAAAGGGATTTTTACCGGAAAAGCCCTGAAAATTCGGGTCGTTCCAATTTGTATTCATAAACCTCTCCTTTTCATTGTTTAATTGTTGTGATCTTTGGGGATCCGCTCGGCGATCATTCTCACGAACTCGTTCATGCTCATGGTCTGCAGTGTCACCCGACCCGGACCGGTCACTACGGTGTGGAAGATTCCTTCCCCGCCGAAAAGCACATTTTTGGCGCCCTTCACCGTCTCGATGTCGATGTCGCAGGTCTCGTCGCACACCGCCAGATTGCCGGTATCCACCACGATCTTCTGCCCCGGCTGCAATTCATACTCCACCGCCGAGCCGTCAATCTCCAAAAAGGCAATGCCCTGTCCGCTGAGACGCTGCATGATAAAGCCCTCGCCGCCGAAGAAACCGGCGCCCAGCTTCTTCTGGAAGAAAACGCTGGTCTCTACGCCGCTGGTCGCCGCCAAAAAGGCACTCTTCTGGCACACCACGGAATGCTCCGGGGTGATCTCCACCATGCGGACAGAGCCGGGGAAAGAGCTGGCAAAGGCAATCAAACCCGCGCCATGAGCGGTGTAGATATTGCGGAAGATCCTCTCTCCGGAGAACATACGTCCCAAAGCCTTGCCCAGATTGCCGCCGGAGGTGCTCATCTCCATATTGGGACTCATCCACACCATGGAGCCGCCCTCGGTCACCATCTGCTCGCCG